>JALYUE010000143.1 GCA_030853925.1 Vulcanimicrobiota bacterium
CGCCGTACCGTTTGCCCATCTCGCCATCATCGAGGGCGACCGGGAACTGCCAACGATATTTGCGCGCGAAGGCGAGAGCTTTGGCGTTGTCTTCCTGTTCGTCGATGCCGACGATCGCCAGTCCCCGCCGACGGTACTTCCTATCGAATCGAGCTACGGCCGCCGCCTCTTCGTTGCACGGGCCGCACCACGACGCGAAGAAATTCAGATACACGGGTTTATTTTTGTAGGCCGCAAGCGATACCGTTCCGCGTGTAACAGCAGGCAGCGAGAAGGGCGCGACGTCGTCGCCGGGATGCGGCGCCGCGAAGACCTGCGCGGGCGCCAGCAGCGCAGCGCTCGCAACCAGCGCGACAATACGCTTTTTCAGAAGCATTAGTACTTACCTATCGTGCGCCGCGTCATGCGGGCAACGGAGCGAACGTGGGAAAGCGCACGTGGCTCGCATCGTCGCGCATCGCGGCGAGCAGCTGGTCGACGGAGTCGAATTTGCGCTGTTCGCGAATGAATCGAAAATCACGCAAGCTCATTTCGTCGCCGTACACGGTTCGTTCGAAATCCAGCAGCCAGGCTTCCACGGTGCGCTCGCTCCCCGCGAAGGTGGGATTCGTTCCGATCGAAACGAGCCCGTTGTAATCGCGGCCGTCGTACCGGCCGACCACGCCGTATACGCCGTCCCCCGGTAACGTTTTTTCGGGCGACACGTTCAGATTAGCCGTCGGAAAACCGAGGTCGTGGCCGCGGCCCGCCCCGAGCACGACCCGCCCGCGAACAGTGTACGGTTGTCCGAGCAACCGGTTCGCCGTTGCCATGTCGCCACGGAGAATCGCGGCGCGCACGCGCGTACTCGAGACCGGTTCGTCGTCGTACCGCAGGGGCGGCACGGCGAGCACTTCGACGCCGTGCGGCGCCAGGGATTCGCGGGCGAGCGCCGCATCGCCACGCCGGTCGCGGCCGAAGCGAAAATTTTCGCCGATTGCGAGCGCGCGCACGCCGAGCAATCCGTGCAACACCTCACCGCAGAACGTGCTCGCATCCATCGCGGCGATGCGTTCGTCGAATGGTACTAAGAACAGTTCGTCGATGCCGGTTGAGGCGAGCAGGTTTACGCGCTCCTCGACCGTCGTCAGCAGCGGCGGCGCGTTGTCCGGCCTAAGATACGTCGATGGGTGATTGCGGAACGTCAACACCGCGGCTTGATAGCCCGGACGACGGGCTCGCAAGACGGTCTTCAAGATCTCGCGATGCCCGAGATGCAAGCCGTCGAAAAATCCGATGGCGAGTACGAGCGGTCGGGCGGTCGCCGGCGCTTCGAGCGCGTGATGGATCTTCACACGAACACCTTACGCGGCGCGAGCAGCGCCCCGACCGCTTCCCCGACGCCGACGAGCGTCCGCGTCGCATCGCGTACGAAAAGGTGTTTGGCGGCCGAGCCGCTCGGCAGCGGCACGAGTCGCCCGGCTTTAAAATCCGCCGCGCCCCGAGGATCGAGCACGACGGTCGGAAACGCGATGACGCGTTCCGGCGCGATCAAGCTCGATAAGGGTGCCGCCTCGATCTCGTCGAGCGTCACGCTTTCGTACAGCACGAACGGACCCGACGCATCGCGCAAGAGCGCGCCCATGTGCGCCGCACAGCCGATCGCGCTACCGAGGTCTTCGCACAACGTCCGAACGTACGTGCCTTCGCTACACGCTACGGCTATGCGCGCGACGTTTCGCTCGAAGCCCAGAACGCGCAATCCGTAAACGACGATTTTACGCGGCGCGCGCTCGACCGTCTGTCCGCGCCGCGCCAAGTTGTACAGACGCTCGCCGCCGATGTGAAGCGCACTGTACATCGGCGGTATCTGCTCGCTCGGCCCGATGAAGCGTCCGCACGCTGCGCGCAACAGCGCTTCCACGTCGCCCGGCACGGGCGCTTCGCGCAACGTATCGCCCGTCGCGTCGCCGGTCGTCGTCGCCCGACCGAGTACGAGCGTGAACGCGTACGACTTGCGGCGCTCTTCGATCAGCGGAATGAGACGCGTGGCGTTGCCGAGCGCAAGCGGCAACACGCCGGCCGCCATCGGATCGAGCGTTCCGAGATGTCCGACCGGCAACTTGCCGCGGTACAACGGTGCGAACGATCTGCGCACGCGCGCGCCGACCTGCGTCGACGTAAGCCCCGCCGGCTTAAAGACGTTGACGAAGCCGAGCACGAGAGCCGGTGCGCTACAGACCTTCGGCGTGTAAGGCGTCGCGCACCGCGATCACCGCGTCTTCGACGGATCCGCGGAAGGTAAGCCCCGCCGCGCGAAAGTGACCGCCGCCGTCGAGGCGCCCGGCTGCCGACTGCACGTTCACGCGGCCGTTACTGCGCAAGCTCACGCGCACGTCGCCTTCAAAATCCTTGAAGAGCGCCGCCACGTCGACCCCCTCGACCGAACGCAGATGCTGCACGATCTCTTCGGTGTCCTCACCGTCCGCGCCGAACTGCGCGAGCAATTCGTCGTCGACGAGCGACCAGCAATACCGGCCCTCGTCTTCGAGCCGCGCCGCGCCGAGCGCCGCTCCGACGATGCGCACGGCCGCGAAACGCTTGTTCGCAAAGATGCGTTCGGTGACTTCTTCTTTATCCGCACCGAGATCGACGAGTTCCGCCGAAATACGCAGGACGTCGGCCGTGGTATTGGAGTGCATGAAGCCGCCGGTGTCGGTCATGATCGTCGTCAGCAGACACGTCGCGATCTCGGGCGTGATCGGCGCGTTCATCGCGCGCAGTAAACGCAAGACGCACGTGCCGGTCGAACATTCGCTTGAAAGCACGTAGTTGAGCGCACCGAAATTCGTGTTGCCCAGGTGGTGGTCGATATCGAGCACGTTGCGGCGATCCATAGCCGGTAAAAACGTACCGGCGCGCGACATGTCGCTCATATCGCAGAAAACCCACAGCGTATCTTTTGGAAGATCGGCCGGGACGTCGCGCGAGACCCGGTCGGTGTCGGGCAGAAAACGCAAATTGCGCGGCACGGGGTCTTGCTGAAAATAATAAACGCGTTTGCCGCGCGCGCGCAGCGCGAGCCCGAGCGCGAGCCCGGCACCGAGCGTATCTCCGTCGGGCTTCACGTGGCTGACCATCACGAACGCCGGGCGCTTGAGCAGTTCCGCGACGACCTCCTCGGTCGTCGCCTCGCGCTCTTTAGTCTGAATCATCGCTTGTTATTGCCTTCCCCTGGGCTGTCTGCGCGAGCACTTTACTGAGCGCGATCGCTTTTTCCGTCGTACGATCTTCGACAAACGTGAGCTCCGGCGTGTGCCGGAGCGTCACGGCGTGCCCGAGTTCGCCGCGTAAAAATCCCTTGGCATGCTCGAGCGCGAGCATGCTCTGACCCGCGACGTGCCGGTCGCCGATGATCGAAACGAACACTTTGGCGCGCTGCAAGTCGTTCGTTATTTCGACGCGCGTCACGGTCACGAAGCCAAGGCGCGGGTCTTTGAGTTCGGTCGAAATCAAGCGCGCGAGTTCGCGCTGCAGTTCGTGGTCGATCCGCCCCATGCGTTCGCGCTTCATCCGTGCTCCACGCCCGAAGATGCCTTTTTACCG
The DNA here is from genome assembly GCA_030853925.1 of Vulcanimicrobiota bacterium. GTDB lineage: Bacteria > Vulcanimicrobiota > Vulcanimicrobiia > Vulcanimicrobiales > Vulcanimicrobiaceae > JALYUE01. Next base: position 3,586 of record JALYUE010000143.1, read on the forward strand.
TTTCCCGCCAGCTTCCGGTACTGTGAAAAGAAACCAACCGCAAAAGCTCCAAAAGCGGCTGCACAAAACACGTTCCACGAAGGTGACACGGTAGCGCCGCCATGCTCGAAACCAAGCGTCGCGAGTAAAGCCTGCCCTAAGGCTAGCGCAGCCCATAAACATGCATAAGACAGCGCCGCTCTTTTCGAAGCGCTCGCCCACGGCCAGCTAAGCACGCGCACGCCTCCGCTGCCAAACGCCGCACGCCAGGATGCCGAGACCCGCCGCAAGCCCGAGCAAGATGCCGACCAAGAATTCGCTGCCGCGTCCGCCAACCTTGTCGAGGACGAGCGACGCGACAAGCGCGAGCGCGGAGGACAGACAGAGTTGTCCGACCGATGCAAAGCGCAGTCTCGTCCAAAATGCTAGTAGCGCGTATTTCATCGATACATTTTAACCGGACCAGACGCCCGAGCGAACATCATCTTCCGATGACGTCGATACTCGCGCGCTGCGAGCGGAACGTACGCAATGGCTAACACAACCGGAAGCCACCAGCCTTCGGCATGCCTGAAGAGACCGATCATGCCAATAACCGCAAACGTGATGGCGAATCGAACGCAACCTCTGGCGCCGGATAGCGTCGCCTGGCCGTAGCTTAAGTTTGGCGCCGGCCAGGGCCACCGAAACCCCCGTAGACGAGCCCTAAGCATGCGCTTTGTCCGCCTCCAAACACGGCGACATGCAGCCCGGTCGCATCGCTATGATGCGACCGGGTCGGGCGCGACGAGTTCCGAGGTGAAGGCCTCGATCACGTCGCCGTTCTTGAGGTCGGAGAAGCGCGCGATCTGCACGCCGCACTCGAAGTTTTCGGCGACTTCGCGGACGTCGTCCTTGAAGCGCCGCAGCGATTCGAGTTCCGACTCGAAGATGACCGCCGAATCGCGCAAGATGCGCACCTTCGCATTGCGCGTGAGCTTGCCGCTCTGCACGTAGCAGCCCGCGATCGTACCGACCTTCGAAACTTTGAAGACCTCGCGTACTTCCGCGCGCCCGAGAATGACCTCGCGAAATTTCGGCGCGAGCATGCCGAGCATCGCCTTCTTGAGGTCGTTTTCTACGTCGTAGATGACCTGGTAGAAACGGATGTCGACCTGCTCGTTCTCCGAGAGGCGCTTGACCGTCTCGTCCGGACGGATATTGAAGCCGATCAAAACCGCGTTCGACGCGCTCGCAAGATTGACGTCGTTTGGCGTGATGGCGCCGACGCCGGCATAGATCACGCGCACGTCGACCTCCACCGTCGAAAGCGATTCGACCCGGGCGCGCAGCGCTTCCACAGCGCCCTGGCCGTCGGCTTTGAGAATGAGGTTGAGCGTTTTGCTGCCGCCGTCCGCAGGCGTCGACATGAACGTTTCGAGCGAAACGCGCGGACCAGAAGTGGCCGCGATCGCTACGTCTTTGCGTCGGGTCGAACGCTTGGCCGCGGCTTCCCGCGCGACGCGCTCGTCCGAAACGACCATGAGCGTATCGCCCGCGCTCGGAACTTCCGAAAGGCCCATGATCTCGACCGGAATCGACGGTCCGGCCTTTTTGACTTGCTTGCCTTTATCGTCGACCAGCGCGCGAATCTTTCCGAAAGCGCTGCCGACGACGACGACGTCGCCCGCGCGCAGCGTGCCATTTTGCACGAGCACGGTCGCGACCGCACCGCGCCCCTTGTCGAGCGCAGATTCGATCACGACGCCTTGCGCGCGGCGCGTTTTGTTGGCTTTGAGATCGCGCAGTTCGGCTTCGAGCAACACCGTCTCGATGAGTTGATCGATGCCGTCGCCCGTGCGCGCAGACACCGGCACCATTTCCGTCTTACCGCCCCATTCGACCGGCTGCAGACCTTCTTCGGACAGCTGCGATTTCACGCGGTCGGGTTGAGCGTCTTCCTTGTCCATCTTGTTGATGGCGACGACGATCGGCACGCCCGCGGCTTTAATGTGCGAAATTGCTTCGCGCGTTTGCGGCATGACGCCGTCGTCGGCCGCGACGACGAGAATCGCGACGTCCGTGACCTTCGCGCCGCGCGCCCGCATCTGCGTGAACGCTTCGTGACCGGGGGTGTCGATAAACGTGACCTTGTGATCGCCGCGATCGACGACATAGGCGCCGATGCGCTGCGTGATGCCGCCTGCTTCGCCGCTCGCGACGTTCGCCGAGCGGATGCGGTCGAGCAGCGACGTTTTACCGTGGTCGACGTGGCCTAGTACCGTCACGACGGGGGGACGCGATGACAAGAGTTCGGGCCGATCTTCTTCTTGCTCGACGACGACTTCTTCGCCGGCCTCTTTGATAACCGCGTTAAAGCCGAACTTCTTCGCGACGTTTTGCGCGACGAGTGCCGGAATATTCTGGTTGATCGTCGCCATCGTGCCCATCTTGATGAGCTCTTTAATAACGTCCTTAGCGGGGACGATCATCGAGGTCGCGAGTTCTTGAACGGTCAGAACGTCGGGGATTTCGATCGTCTCGAGAACTGCAGACTGAACCGACGGCGCGGAATCGAGGCCGCCCGACTTCTTACGGCGCCGCTCCTTATCGAGGAGCATTTCCGTTTCGCGATCTTTCTTGCCGCCGGAATGATCGCCGCCGCGACCGCGCGGCTGCGGTCCGCGCGGACCGCCGGAGCTGGGCGCGGGCCCGCTTCCGGGCGGCGTCAGCGGGGTTCCCGGCGCTCCCGGAGGACGG
>JALYUE010000158.1 GCA_030853925.1 Vulcanimicrobiota bacterium
GAGGCGGTCGCGGAGCGCGCGGGCGTGACCCGTTCGCGGGCGCGTTCGCTCATCATCGCGGGGCGCGTGCGCATGGACGGCCGTCCCGCGACGAAAGCGGGCGCGCACGTGCCGTTCGGTGCCGAGCTCGAGGTCGAGCGGCCGCGGCCGTTCGTCAGTCGCGGCGGTGAGAAACTCGAAGGCGCGCTTATCGACTTCGGTCTTGGCGTCGCAGGCAAGCGCGCGCTCGACGTCGGCGCGTCGACCGGCGGATTCACCGACTGTCTGCTGCAGCTGGGCGCAACCGAGGTGGTCGCGCTCGACGTCGGATACGGACAGCTCGCGCTCGCGCTGCGCGACGACCCGCGCGTTACGGTCGTGGAGCGCACGAACTTTCGTCTGCTGCCGGACGGTGCGCTCGGCGCGCCGTTCGACCTCATTACGATCGACGCATCCTTCATTTCCGTCGTAACGCTGATCGATCGCGCCCGTGCGTTTGCAGCGAAAGGCGGCGCGATCGTCGCCCTCGTGAAGCCGCAATTCGAAGCCGGCCGCGCGCGTTTGGGTACCGGCGGCGTCGTGCGCGATCCGGCGGTGCATCGCGCCATCTTGTGCGAAGTACGCGCCGCCGTCGTTGCTCTCGGCGTCGTGCCGGTCGCGCTTGCCGCGAGCCGCTTGCGTGGTCCGGCCGGTAACGTCGAATTCTTCATGCTGGTTCGCACGAGCGGCGCGGCGTACGACGACGCGGCGATCGAGCGCGTGCTCTCACGCGGCGACGGGGCGGCATGAAAGCGCCGTCGCAGGCTCAGACGGTCGCGCTTTACGTCGATCTCTTTCGCGGGCACGCGCGGGCCGCAGCTGCGGCCATCGCCAAAACGATTCGGGAAGAAGGGTACGAAGTCGCCCTCGTGCCCGAACAAGAACGCGAGCTCTCGCTCTCGACCGCGGACGCAAAGGTCGAGGGAGCGAAACTTCTCGTCACGATCGGTGGCGACGGCACGCTGCTGCGCGCGGCGCAGTTCGCGGCGCCGTTTCGCATTCCGCTGCTCGGCATCAATACGGGCCGCCTCGGCTTCCTCACCGAGATGGACGGTAACGCGCGAATCGTCACTGCCGCGCTGCCGCAGATTTTGCGCGCCGGTTTCGAGATCGACGAACGGACGGCGCTGCAAGTGGAAGTTCGCGGGCGGATGGAGTTCGCGCTCAACGACATCGTGGTGACGCGCACGAAACCGCATATGACCCCGTTCTCGATTTACATCGACGGTAAGGAAGCCGCGCACGTCCCGGCCGACGGCATCGTCGTCGCCACGCCGACCGGCTCGACCGGATATTCGCTCTCGGCCGGCGGACCGATCGTCGCGCCCGACGTCGACGCGTTGATCGTCACGGCGCTCCTACCGCATACACTGTTTTCGCGGCCGCTCGTCGTGCGGACATCGTCGATCATCGAGATCGCCTGTGACCCGGAGACGAGCGGCGTCGCGCTCGAAGCCGACGGCCAGGTGATCGAGGAGTTAGCGCCGGGCGAACGCGTGACGGTGACGCGCTATCCGATCCCCGTCCTGTTCGCCCGCCGCGAACCGCTCGATTTCTTCGCGCTGCTGGAAGGCAAGCTGCGCTGGAATGCGCCCGTTAAGGAACTCTAAGGGTGCGGCTCGCGCGTCTGGAGATCGAAGACTTCGCGCTGATCGCCAACGCTTCGCTCGACTTCGCCGCGGGTTTTACCGTGTGCACGGGAGAGACCGGATCCGGTAAGACGATGTTGCTCGGCGCGCTCGCGTTCGTGCTCGGCGAGCGGTCGTCCGCCGACATCGTGCGCCGGGGTGCGGCGCGCGCGCGCGTGACTTTGGCGCTCGAGCCCGATGCTGCTTTTCTCCAGCGGCTGAGCGAAGACGGCTTCGAAGCGGAACCGGACGAGCCGGCGACGTTCGTGCGCGAGATGCTCGAAAACGGAAAGTCGAGCGCGCGCGTCAACGGACGGCTCGCGACGTCCGCGCAACTGCGGACGCTCGGCGCGCTCGTGCTGGACCGCGTCGGGCAGCACGAACAGCAAAAGTTGCTATCGCGCGCGTATCAGCTCGACGTACTCGATGCGTTCGCCGGCGAAGCGGCGCTCGTGCGCCGTTCCGCGGTAGCGGCCGCGTACGAACGCGCGGTGCGGCTCGAAGCGGAAGCCCGGGAATTCGAGCGCGACGACGGACGCGCACTCGCCGAGCTCGAGTTCGCGCGCTTCGCCGCACACGACATCGAAGCCGTCAATCCGCAACAGGACGAAGACGACGTCTTGCGCGAGCGGCGCGAGTATTTGGCGAACGGCGAACGCATTGCGGCGGCGCTGGCGCGCGCGCACGCGGCGCTGACCGAAAGCGATAACTCGGCGCTCGAATCGCTCGGGACGGCGGCCGCGAGCGTGCAGGCGGTGGCGCGATACGCGCCGGCGCTCGCCGAACTTGCAGCGGCGCTCGGCGCTTTGCAAAGCGAAACGAGCGAAGCTGCCGTCGCGATCACGCGAGAAGCGGAAGCCGCCGATTTCGATCCTGCCGAGTTGGAAACGGTGACCGCGCGCCTCGATGCGCTCGAGCGCCTCAAAAAGAAGTACGGGGGTTCGATCGCCAAAGTGCTGGAAG
>JALYUE010000001.1 GCA_030853925.1 Vulcanimicrobiota bacterium
ATGCTCGCCCTCGGCGAGCTGCGCGACCGCGACGCGGAGCGGCTTGCCCTCGGTCAAATCGAACGGCGTGCCCGCAACTTCACGCAGGAATTCGAGCCCGGCCGCGGCGCGGCGTTCCGCCGGCAACGCACGCACGTCGCACCGCGCGATGGCGACGGGTGACGGCGGTACCGGAAATTGCACTGCGCGCTCGTCGACCGTAGCGAACGCGGTGCGCAGCGCCTCGTGGCGTGAGACGAGCGCCGTCGCGGCGCGCGCGAGCGCGTCGACGTCGAGCGGTCCGAGAACCCGCGCGGCCGCGGGCGAGTTGTACGCCGTTAACCCGGGCGTCGCGCGGTCGAGCAGCCACAGCACTTCCTGCGCGAATGAAAGCGGCACTTCCGCGGCGGGGTCGCGCGGAACGATCGTCGCCGGTGAGCCCGCGTCGAGTTCCTCGGCGGCGAGCAGCCGCGCGAGCGCTTTGCGGCGCAGCTGCGCGAGCGAGGCGGCGGCGCGGGCGTCAGTCGGCATGCGACACCGCGGCGAGCTCGTCCGGCGACATCGCTTCGACGCGCTGCACGACGCGAGCGATGCGCTCCGTGTGCCCCGGCGTCTGCTCGAGGGCCGAAAGCGCCCGAGCAAATTGCGCGACGGTCGGATTCGCGAACAGCGCCCGGACGGGAATCTCGACGGAAAACGTTTCGCGGGTCCGCGCGACCACTTGCATGGCAACGAGCGACTGCCCGCCGAGGGCAAAAAAGTTTTCCGTCGCGCCGACGTCGGCCACGCCGAGCAACTCGCTCCAGATGCGAGCGAGCACGGCTTCGAGCGCCGACGCCGGCGGCACGAACGCCTCGCGCGGCGCTCCTGCGCCGCCTGCGACGTCGCCGAAAGCGGTCGCTTCGGCGGCAGGCAGCGTCGCGAGCAGCGTTCCGAGCGTGGCGTCCTTCGAAGCCGAGATGCGGACGAGCAATTCATGCACCCGTTCGAGCAAAACGCCGGCCGTATCGGATGAGAAGTAACGGCCGTCGCAAGCGATGCGCAGCGACAGCCGTTCACCGTCCGCTACGATGAGCGCGAGCGGATAACCGGTTCGCGTCGGCGTGTACGCCTGCTCGATGCGCACCTCGGGGCCGAGCCAGGTGCATGCGCCGGCGTCGGCCGCGGCGTTTTGAAAGACGACGATGTTTTCGAATAACCGCAGGCGCCAGGGAACGCCGCTCCAGCGCTGGATTGCCGCCGGCGGAGCGAACGAATACTGCTGCACGTCCAGTTGGCGCTCCGCAAGCTCGCGCAGCCACGGCAGCATGCTCGCGTCATTATCGACGCGCGCTCGTAGCGGGACGTTGTTGATCGTCACGCCGACCAGACGTTCGACGCCCGCGACGTCTGCCGGACGGCCCGACACGGCGAGCCCGAGCAGCAGGTCGGCCATCCCCGTGTGCGCCGAAAGACACAGCGCCCACGCTCCGAGTACGACGACGCTCGCCGAAAGCTGATGGGAACGTGCGAAGGCGCGCAGCGCTTGCGTTTCGCCGCTACTCAAATCGCGCCGGGCTTCGTCACCACTTTCGGCGTCGCCGCGTGCGACGGGCGCACCGTGTGCGAAGCTGCGCGGCGGCGGCAAGCCGTCGAGTGCCGAACGCCAAAACGTCTCGGCGGCACTGTCGTCTTGCGCTTGCAGCGAACGGATGTAGTCGCGATACGGTACGGCCGCGGGCAGTGCCGGCGTCGCCCCGCGCCGCAGATCGCGGTAGAGCGCTTCGACGTCGCCGAGCACGATCGGGAACGACCAGCGGTCGAGCAAGAGGTGGTGATTGCTCCAAACGAACTCGTAAACTTCATCGCTTAAGCGAACGAGCGTCACGCGCATTAGCGGAGCGCGTTCGAACGCGAAGCCGCGCGCGCGATCGGCGGCCAGCAGCTCGGCGAGCGCTGCTTGCCGTTCCTCGCTCGAAAGGTCGCGCAAATCGACATCGGCCCAGGGAAGCTCGATATCGCGGCGCACTACTTGCAGCGGTTCGGGCAGACCCGCATGCACGAACGCCGTGCGCAGAATCGGGTGCCGCGCTACGACGCCTTGCCACGCGGAGCGCAGCGCGGCGACGTCGACCGGCCCGCGTACGCGATAACGCCATTGCTCGAAACCGGGATCGGCGGCCGGCTCCACAAACAGCGCGAACAGCGTTTGTATCGGCGCGAGCGGGTAGATGTCTTCGATGTCGCGCGCGTCGCCCGCGAGCGCGTCGAGCGCGTTCTGAGTGAGGTTCGCGAGCGGAAAATCGGACGGCGTGTAGCCGCCCGCGGCCGGGGACGTACAATGCTCGATCAGCTCGCGCAACGCTCGCATGAAATCGCCGCTTACGCGTTCGAGCGTTTCACGAGCGTACCGCGTACGGTCGTACGTCCAGCGCACTTCGAAGCGACCGTCGAGAATGAGAGCGTTGATCTCGAGAGCGTAGCGTCGCCGGGCATCGGGCCCGCGCCACGGACCGTACGCTTCCGGTGCGAATGCGAACGCACGCGAACCGGCGACGACCGCGTCGAATTGCCCGAGATAGTTGAAGACGAGTTCGCTCTGCGCTGCGACGGCGAGTGCGTCGTCGCCGCCGAGATACCGTAACGCACCGTAGCCGATACCGCGCTGCGGAATCGCGCGCAGCCGTTCTTTCATCGACCGTAATGCGTCGCGGAGGCTCTGTTCGGCGAGCTCCAGGCAAACGGGAGAAACCGTCGTGAACCAGCCGACGGTGCGCGACAGATCGACGTCGTCGAACAGATCTTCGCGCCCGTGACCTTCGAGGTCGATCAACATCGAACCGTCGCCCACCCAGCCGCGTAGCGCGGTTTGCAGCGCGACGAGCAAGACGTCGTCGATGCGCGTTTGGTACGCGGCCGGAACGTGCTGGACGAGCGCGCGCGTCTCAACGGCATCGAGGGCGACGCCGAGCGTCGCGGCGTCTCCCTCGAAACTCAGACCGTGGGCGTGCCCCCCAAGTTCGCGAGGCAACGTCGATCCGCGCTCGGCGACGAGCTCGCGCCAGTACTGCCGCTGCGCTTCGAAGCCGCCCGATTCGGTATATTCCGCAAGCCGCTGCGCCCAGCGCAGCACGGGCGTCGTGGCGCGCAGCGCGGGGCTCGCGCCGGCGCGTAACGCCTCATACGCCGCTTCGATATCTTCGACGAGCAGGCGCCAGGAAACGCCGTCGACGGCGAGGTGATGCACCGCGAGAAACAGCCGCGCCGGAACATCGGCGCCGAGCGAAATGTGCAGCATGCGTACGAGCGGACCCGCTGCGATGTCGAGCGACTGTTGCGCTCCAACGCAGGCCGCCTCGATGCGGGCGGGACGGCCGGCCGCATCGACGCCGCCGAGATCGATCGTTTCAAACGGAACGCTGCCCGCGTCGCGCGCCACGCGTTGCCGCCATGCGCCGTCGACGCATTCGAAGCGCAGGCGCAACGCGTCGTGGCGCTCGATGACGGCGCCGAGGGCAGCAGCGAGCAGCGGCGCGTCCAACTGTGCCGGAACTGCGAACAGGAACGCCTGATTCCAGTAATTGAGCTCGTGCTTTTCCGCTTCGAAGAACCAGCGTTGAATCGGCGTCAGCGGAGCGTCGTCGATGGCGGGCTCTTCCCGCAAAGAAACGTTGCCGCCGGACTGCGCGACGAGCGCCAGTTCGGCGACCGTCGGGCGATCGTATAATTGACGCGGCGTTATGCGGAAGCCCGCTTCGCGCGCGCGCGATACGAGTGCGATCGTAAGAATAGAATCGCCGCCGAGTTCGAAGAAATTGGCGGTCACGCTCACGCGCGGCGCACGCAACACGCTCGCCCAAACGTCGGCGAGCGCGCGTTCCACGTCGCTACGCGGAGCGACGTACCGGGCGCTTGCGGCCGCTACGGCGCCGGGATCCGGCAACGCGGCGCGATCGATTTTTCCGTTCGCGGTCAGCGGAAAAACGGAGAGCGGCACGATTGCCGCAGGCACCATGTACGACGGCAGCTCGGCCGCCAAGTACTCGGCAAGTGTTGGCGGATCGACGCGTTCGCCCGCGCGCGGAACGACGTAGGCGACGAGGCGTTTGCCGGCCGCGTCGCCGTGCCCGACGACGAGCGCGCCGCCGACGCTAGGATGCGCCGCGAGCGCCGCTTCGACTTCTCCCGGCTCGATCCGAAAACCGCGAATCTTCAGTTGGCGGTCGGCCCGGCCGAGAAACTCGAGCGTACCGTCCGGCCGCCAACGCGCGCGATCCCCGGTATCGTACATACGCGCACCGCAGCGCGGCGTGAAAGGGTCGGGAACGAAGCGCTCGGCGGTCAATTCGGGACGGCCGTGATACTCGCGGGCGACGCCGTCGCCACCCGTCCATAAGCGCCCGGGTACGCCGATCGGCACGGGCGCGCGCCGCTCGTCGAGAACGTACACCGTCGTATTGTCGATCGGCGCGCCGATCGGCACCGACGTTTCGCGGTCGTCCGCATTCCAATCGCGCGGCACCGTATACGTCGTCGTAAACGTCGTGTTCTCGGTCGGTCCGTAACCGTTAATGAAGCGGCAATTCGGCAATTCTTCGAGCGCGCGCCGAACGTGCGGGACGGACAGCACGTCGCCGCCGGCCAGCAGCTGACGCAGCGAACGCAGTTCGGCCGCACCGTGTTCGACGATCTGCTGGAACAGCCCCGACGTCAGCCACAGCGTCGTCACGCCGTGTGCGCGGATCGTCGCGCCGAGATCCTCGAGCGTAGGAGCCGCGCCGCCGGCGAACACGGCGAGCCGCGCGCCGTTGAGCAGCGCGCCCCACATTTCGAACGTCGATGAGTCGAACGTGAGCGGCGCGAAGCCGAGCAGAACTTCGTCCCGGCCGAAACGCGCGTACGTAGCGCCGACGACGAGCCGCACGATGCCGCGGTGAGTCACCGAAACGCCTTTGGGCGTACCCGTCGAACCCGACGTGTACATGATGTACGCTGCGTTTTCGGCATGGGCGGCGCAATGCGGCGCGGTGGCGCTTTCGGCTGCGAGCGATGCGCCGTCTGCGTCGAGGCAAATAGTTTGCGGACCGGCCGGAAGCGCCGCAACCCAGCGCTGCAGGGTGAGCACGACCCGGAGGCCCGTGTCTTCGACCATGAATGCGAGCCGCTCGACGGGATAGGCCGGATCGAGCGGAACGTACGTTCCGCCCGCTTTCAGGATCGCGAGCGCCGCGATGACGGCCTCAGCGCTGCGCTCGAAGCACATTCCGACCGGCACCCCCGGTCCGACGCCGGCGCGCGACAAGCGTTGCGCGAGTTGGTTCGCGCGTGCGTCCAATTCGCTGTAGGTGAGTTCTCGGTCGCCGTACGCGAGCGCGACCGCGGCCGGCGTTGCCGCGACGTGCGTGGCGAAGATCTCGGGGAGCGTCGCGTCACGCGGGTACGGCGTTTCCGTGGCGTTGAACCGCGCGACGACGACTTCGCGCTCGGCCGCCGTCATCCACGGCAATTCGCCGATCGTATCCCCGGGGACGCTGCCCGGCATCGCCGTTAACAGCGTCTCGAGTTGCGAAAGAATGCGCTCGATGTCGGCGCCGTCGAAACGGCTCGCGTCGAATTGCAATCTGAGACGCAGTTCGGTGTCACCGTATGCTTCTAGACCCAGTGGATAGTTCGTCTGACCGAACACGCGCACGGCCCGCTTCTCCCAAGCGCCGCCCTCCGCGCGCAAGGCCGCTTCCAGACTACGCGACTCGAACACGACGATGCTGTCGAAGAGGGGCGAACCAGGGGCGATCTCGCTCCACCCCTGCACGTGCCCGAGCGGCGTATGTTCCCACTCACGCACTGCGAGCGAGCCCGCGCGCAACCGTTGGAGCCAGGCGATGAGTGGCTCGTCCGGCGCCACGTTCGTGCGGATCGGCAGCGTATTGATAAACGGCCCGACGATATCGCGCGCGCCTTCGATCGCCGTATGGCGGCACGCGCGCGTCGCGCCGAACACCACGTCGGTTTCGCCGCTATGACGCGCGAGGACGATCGCCCAAGCACCCTGCACGAGCGTGTTGAGCGTTACGTCGTACTCGCGCGCGAAAAATCGCAGCGATTCGGTTGCGGCGCGCGACAAAACCGTTTCGCGATGCGGTGCGGCTCGCGGTTCACGAACGCCGCTGCGGGCGGCCGACGCCACGGGCAACGCGGTCGCCGCGCCGAACCCGCGCAGCCGCTCGCGCCAAAACGGTGCCGCACTTTTCGGGTCGCGCTCGTCGAGCCAAGCGACGAAATCGCGGAAGGCACGCGGCGGTTGCCCGAGCTGCGGCGTCGCGCCCGCTGCGAGGGCTTCGTACGCGGCGAAAACATCGCGCAGCACGTGCACGAACGAGCGCCCGTCGACGACCGCGTGATGCACCGTCCAAACGAGTTCGTAGGCGGCGTCGCCGACGCGAAACAACGCGACGCGACAGAGCGGCGCCGCATCCAGCTCGAATCCGGCGAGCCGGTCGGCATACAAAAATGCCTCGAGCTTCGCTTGTCGAAGCGACGGCTCGAACGAACGCCAATCTTCGCACCGTAGCGGGACGGTGACCGCGTCCCACACGTGCTGACACGCGCGTTCGACACCCTCCCAGCGAAACGACGTCGCAAGAATCGCGTGCCGCCGCGCGACCGAATTCCACGCGCCTTCGAGTGCCGCAACGTCGACCGCTTCGCGCAGCGAACACACGATCTGCTGAATGTCCACGCCGGAGCCCGGCTGCAGCAGATGGTGAAACAACATGCCTTGCTGCAAGGGGGTCAGCGGATAACTTCCGCGCAGCGTGCGCGGCGCCGCAGGCGCCTCGCAGCCGGTGACGATCATGCGGGCAGTCGCTCGGAAGAGACGATCTGACCCATCGCTACGACGATGTGGCGCGGTCCTCCAAACGTGTCGCGCGCGTGCGACGTCAACATGTTGTCGAGCATGACGATGTCGCCTTTTTGCCACGTGAAGCGCACGCAGACACGCCGGAAGACTTCGTCGATGTGGTCCATGACGGCGTCCGGAATCTGGGAGCCGTCGCCATAGTACACGTGACGCGGCAGATCTTCGTCGTCGAACAGCGCGCGCAAACCGTCGCGCGTATCCTCGTCGACGCAAGCGATATGATGGTGTTGCACTTGGTTAAAGAACACTTCTTCGCTCGTGTCCGGGTGTCTCGCGATGCCGCGCGCGCGCTGCGAGATGCGCAGCGCGTCGCCGCGCCACTCGAAATCGCTGCCGGCTTCCCGGCACATCTGCTCGACGACGTCCCGATGTTCGGTTCGAAAGAACTCCTGCCACGTCGGCGCGACACCGGGCGCGAAGTTTCGAACGTACAGCAGTCCCTTCGTTCGGAACGCATCGATCACGGCCGGGTCGAGCTGTTGCATGAGCGCGCGCGTATCGATCACGGGCGTGCAACCGCCCGTCGTCGCCGGTTGCACGCAGTGGAAACTGATCCGCATCGGCCAGCTGGGGAGATGCGCGCTTTCGTTGTGCCACAAGATCATGTGGTCGGCAGGGTAAGGCGTGGACTCGTAAATTTTTTCGCCGCCGGAATTCCGCGGCAGGTCCCCGTAGTCACCGTACAAACCGCCGCTCGCCGCGCTCGCCGCCCGTTCGAAATCGGCGACGGTAGGTACGTCAAAGCCGCGGTACAAGATCGCGCCGTGCTCGAGCAACCGCGCGTCCAGCCATGCGCGATTCGCCGCGCACCAGTCGGCCAGCCGTACGTCCGCTTCCAGCGGTTCGATCACGAGCGGTAGGCGTTGACCTGCCGCAAGCAAGCTGGTTCGCACCCCGCTCGGCGCCGCGAAAGTGTCGAGCGAGCGAGACTCGGTACCGGCGACAGCTGACATCGTGGACTCCTCAAACGGTTGCCGGACAGTTGACGGCTAAGGCCACGCCGCCGGCAGCTCGAGCGAAGCGGCCAGGTCGAAACGGCGCCAGACCTGCCGGCCAACGTTCATGGGAACTTTTCTAGTAGTGTAACGTACCATACCGACGGGTTCGCGTGCCAGAGGTCCCATTAAGACTTGTTCAAGGGCGCATGGCAGGTGACGCTTCGCGGGCAGCAGTGCGCAGCACGCGCACGTCTCCGACGCGGACCGTCACACCGTTTGCGTCAAACCATTCCAGCAACGGCACGGCATGCTTGCGCGAGGTGCCGACCAAATCGCGGAACGCAGCCATCGTCAGACGCTCGTCTCGCTGCATCGCCGCGACGAGCTTCGAGCGGACCTCATCCACCTGGGCGGCGCGGTAGATGTCGTCTTGTACTTTAATCAATGCCCGGCAAGCGAGTAGCATTTCGAGAGCCTGCGCCGTCCCGACGATCTTCGAGGCGCGTACGGCAGCCATCACGTCGGACCAGGGGCGCGGCACGTACGGCTGCCGTGCGTCCAAGGGAAAAAGCCCCGCGAAGAACGTCCGCTGGTCCGCCGAGAGTTCGGGCGAGAAGTCGGCCGTCGCGAAATAGCCATGGCGCTGAACGAACCGCCCGCCTTCGACTGCAACGGCGAGCACGCGGGCTAGTGTCGGCTCGTCGATCGTCAGCGCCTTCGCAAGAGCTTGCAGCGTTAAGCCGGTAAGCCAAGGGCAGCGGGCTTGGCTCTCGCCCAGAACCGTAGATAGGGCGTGCAACAAAGCATCCGCCGCCGCGCCATCCACGTACGCCGGCGGCTTGTTCAACAGCAGGGCGCGCCCGTCGCCCGCGAACTGCGTCAGGATATCGCGGGCAAGCTCTTCCCGCACGTTCGCGAGCGCGCCCGCGCGCGCGGCATTCAGTCCGGTCAGCCCCGTCCGCTGCAACACGGCCAGAATTGCGGCAGTCTCAGCGGACTCGTCGTGCGCGGCGTTCGCGGCGCTCGCATCGACGGTCGCGACCGTGCCGCCGCCGAGCAACGTTTTGGGCGACACGCGGCGCACGACGAATGCCGCTCCCGGGAACAAAATCGTCGGTTCGCGTAGGTGCAGCCGGGCCGCAACTTCGCCCGTATCCTCCGGCACGGCTGCAAAGACGAGGGTGCCGAGAATTTCGGCGGACCCAATGTAGGCGCGGACCGGTGTGCGCCGCCGCAGAAGGCCGGTCGCGCGCGGCAAGGCGCGGAAGCGCACGTCTGCAGCGTCGTGTGCGGTAAACTGGGGGCTGGCGAGGACTGCGCCACGAGCTACATCCTCCCGCGGGATTCCGGGCAGGTTGACCGCGACCCGCGATCCGCCTCGCGCCTCCTCGCGTTTCGTGCCGAAGATCTGCAAGCTTCGCACGCGCACTTCGCGCCCGAGCGGCGTCAGGGCGAGCGTGTCGCCGCTCGCGATGCGGCCCTGCATCAGCGTACCCGTGACGATCGTGCCGTGACCGGCCAATGCGAACGCGCGATCGATCGGAAAATATGCCGGCGCCTGCGGCGCGCGGGGCGGCAGCGCGATTAGGGCCGCGTGAATCGCGGCGCGCAGCGATTCGAGGCCGTCGCCCGTGAGCGTCGAGACGGCGATGCTGTCCGCACCCTGGGCGAAGGTACCGGCGAGCGCTTCCGCGACGAGTTCGCGCGCGTAGCCGAGTTCCTCGGCATCGACCGTGTCGGACTTCGTCAACACGACGATCGTCCGCTTGACGTTTAAGTAGCTAAGGATATCGAGATGGTCGAGCGTTTGCGGCTTCGGTCCCTCGTTTGCCGCAACGACCAGCAGCAGCAGTTCCATGCCGGCGGCGCCCGCGAGCATGTTGTGCAAGAATCGCTCGTGTCCCGGCACGTCGACGACGCCCGCCTCTACCCCATCCGCGAATCGCAAATGCGCGAAGCCGAGGTCGAGCGTCATCCCTCGCACGCGTTCTTCGATAAAGCGGTCGGGATCGGTTCCGGTCAAGGCGCGGACGAGCGACGACTTACCGTGGTCGACGTGGCCCGCCGTGCCTAAAATGTGCACGCCTATGCCGGAGCGGCGCCGAGTGCCGCGGCAAGCGCAAGTTGGACGTCGCGATCGCGCTGCGGCGGTATGCTGCGCAGATCGACGATCAGCGCTTCGCCCGCGACGCGTGCGATCAGATGCGGACTGCCGCGACGTAGACGCGCAGCGAGCGCGCCCGCGTTCGACGGCGCGCCGCGAATTTCGACGCCGTACGACGGCAGCGGCGCGAGCGGCGCCGAACCTCCGCCCGCGAACGCCTCGGTCGCGACCGCTCGCGCGGACGTTTGCCTGGGCATGGCGCCCAGTGCCGCGACGAGCGCGAGCGCGCGGTCGCGCAGCGCTGCGGGCGTCGCCGCCAACATCGCATAGAGCGGGATGCGTTCGAGAGCGCCCGGCTCGACGTATAGCCGCAGCGTGGCGCCGAGCGCGGCAAGGGTCGCTTTGTCGACGCGCAGCGCGCGTAGCAGCGGGTTCGCGCGAAGACGCGCGATCGCGCTGGCTTTTCCGACGACGATGCCCGCTTGCGGTCCGCCGAGAAGTTTGTCGCCCGAGAAGGCGACAAGATCGATACCGTCGGCAACGGCTTCGGCTACCGTGCGCTCGTGCGGCAGACCGTAGCGTGCGACGTCGACGAGCGCGCCGCTGCCGAGGTCTTCGGCGCTCGCGACGCCCGCGCGCTTCGCGAGCGCCGCTAATTCCGCGGGCGCGACGTCGGCCACGAAACCCTCGATGCGATAATTCGACGTATGGCTGCGCAGAAATAGCGCGGTGCGGGCGCTGAGCGCGCGTTCGAAGTCGCTCAGGTACACCTTATTCGTCGCGCCGACTTCCACGAGCGCAGCGCCGCTACGCGCGAGCACGTCCGGCAGACGAAACCCGCCGCCGATTTCGATGAGTTGGTTGCGTGAAACGACGACCTCGCGGCTTGGCGCACGTGGAACGCCGCGCGCGAACGTGTCGAGAATTAACAGCACGGCGGCCGCGCAGTTGTTCACGATGAGCCCGTCTTGGGCACCCGTCGTCGCGCGCAGCAGCGTTCCCAGGCGATCGTAGCGCGACCCTCGCATCCCGGGCTCGAGGTCGAATTCGAGATTCGAATATCCGCTACCGAGTGCTGCCACGGCGCTCACGGCTTCCGCAGCGAGCGGAGCGCGGCCGAGATTTGTATGCAGCAGTATGCCGGTGCCGTTAATCACGGGCAGCAAGCCGGCCGATTCTTCGCGCTCTAATCGCTCCAGAACGCGCGCGCACAACTCCGCAAAATGCGGAATTGGATGGGTTTCGTCGCCTGCGGAAGCCGCGCCGGAACGAACGCTGCGTAACACGCCGTCGATGGCTGCCTTGACGGCCGCCGAACCAAAGAACGGCACGTACGCCGCAACATCCGGTTCCGCGAGGAAGCGCGACATCGCGGGAAGATCGCGCAGCGCCGAAGCGCCGCGCGGCGGGCCCGCAGGCGCCTTAGGCGGCGGCGAGATGCTTTTGCAGCATCGACGAAATTTGACTCTCCGGCACGAAGCCGACGATGCGTTCGACGGCCTGGCCGCCCTTGAACAAAATCAAGCACGGAATACCGGACACGTGATACTCGCCCGCGAGGCCCGGATTTTCGTCGGTGTTGAGCTTGACGAACTTCGCCCGGCCCACGTGCGCCGCCGCAATTTTCTCAACCACGGGGGCGAGCATGCGGCACGGTCCGCACCAAGGAGCCCAAAAATCGACGAGAACCGGCTGGTCGCTTCCAAGAACGTCCTGTTTGAAGCTCGCTTGCGAGACCTCGGGGAGTGCACTCATTGTAAAATCAAAACCTCCGACCCGTGTGACCGCGACGGCTCGGCACCGGTTGCGCCGCCATCTCGTTCGCCGCTATTTGCCGACCGCCGGCAGTTCGCCCGTGATCTCCTCGATTTGCTTCGTCTGCACGCCGAGGTTCGTGATCGCGATGACTTCGTCGCCCGTCTCCAGCTTTTGCAATCGCACGCCCTTCGTCGAGCGTCCGGCGCGCCGGATATCGGCGACGCGAATGCGGATCACCTGATTGCCGGAAGTGATCAGCAATACTTCGTCCTCGGGATTCACCAAGATCTGGTCGACGACCGAACCGATGTCTTTTTCTTTGGCAAACGCTTTAACGCCCTTGCCGCCGCGCTGCGTGTGGCGGTAATCGTCGATCGGCGTGCGTTTGCCGAACGCCTGCGAAGTGACGATCAGTACTTCGCGCCGCTCCGCTTGTTCGACGTCCATAGCGACGACCGAATCGCCCGGCGCGAGCGTGATGGCGCGGACGCCCCGAGCGTTGCGGCCCATCGAGCGCACGCCCGTTTCCGCGAAGTGAACGGCCATGCCGTCCTTCGTTCCGAGAATGATGTTGTCCGAACCATCGGAGAGATCGACGCTGAGCAGTTCGTCGTTGTCGTCGAGTCCGACGGCGTTGAGGCCGCTGCGCCGGATATTGGTAAACTCCTTGAGCGGGGTTTTCTTGATGACGCCGCGGCGCGTGATCATGACGAGGTACTTGTCGTCTTCGAACTGACCGTCGCGAATCGGAAAAACTGCCGATACGTTCTCGCCTGGGGGCAGCGTCAGCAGGTTGACGAGCGCCGTACCGCGCGCCTGACGCGTCGAGTCCGGTATTTCGTACGCGCGCAAGCGATACGCGCGGCCTTTATTGGTAAAGAACAAAACGTATTCGTGCGTCGACGTCATGAAGAAGTTCTGAACGACGTCTTCGCGCTTGAGATTTGCGATCCCGATGACGCCGCGTCCGCCGCGATTCTGCGCGCGGAACGTGTCGACCGAGACGCGCTTGATATAGCCGCCGACCGTGGAGGTCACGACGACCGGCGTATCCGGGATGACGTCCATCATGTTGAGTTCGTCTTCGAGTGGCAATATTTCCGTACGCCGCGCGTCGCCGAAGCGCTTCTTGATGTCGGCGCAGTCGCTTTGCACCATGCCCGCAATGCGCCGGGAACCCGGCGCCAAAATATCCATCAAGTCTTCGATCGTCGCGAGCAGCGCGTTGTACTCGTCTTCGATCTTTTGACGCTCGAGGCTCGTGAGCGTGCGCAGGCGCATGTCGAGAATCGCATTGGCCTGCACGAGCGTGAGCTTGAAGCGCTCGATCAACGCTTCGCGCGCGCTTTCGGTCGAATCGCTTTCGCGAATGAGCCGGATGACCTCGTCGATGTTATCGAGCGCGATCCGAAAGCCTTCGAGGACGTGCGCCCGCTCGCGCGCGCGGTTCAATTCGTATTCCGTCCGGCGGCGAATGACGACTTTGCGGTGCTCGATGAAATGCACGAGCATCTGCCGCAGCGACAGCACCTGCGGCTCGAGCGTCTGCACGACGCCCGCGAGCGGCGAAGGCGCGGGCACGAGCGCGAGCATGTTGAAACCGAAGCTCGACTGCAGCGGCGTGTGTTTGTACAGCTGATTGAGCACGACGCTCGGCGTCGCTCCGCGCTGCAGTTCGACTACGATGCGGATGCCTTTGCGGTCGCTCTCGTTTTCGAGTCCTTGGATGCCGACGATGCTCTTCTCGGCGTGCGCTTCCGCGATCGCTTCGACGATGCGCGCCGTCGTCACCTGAAACGGAACTTCGGTGATGACGATGCGGTGCCGCCCCTTGTGTTCGACGATCTCCGCCTTGCCGCGCATCGCCACGGACCCGCGGCCCGTCTTGTAGGCGGTGCGGATGATCTCTTTGCCGAGCAGCGTTCCGCCGGTCGGAAAATCGGGCCCGAGCACGATGTCCGCGAGCGCCTCGTCGACGACTTCGGCGGGTTCGCCGTCGTGATCGACGATGTAGCCGATCGCGTCGCAAATCTCGCCCACGTTATGCGGGGGAATGTTCGTCGCCATGCCGACCGCGATGCCCGCCGAACCGTTGACGAGCAGTTGCGGCAAGCGGGCCGGCAACACGACGGGTTCGCTGCCTTGGTTATCGAAGTTCGGAATGAAGTCGACCGTATCTTTATCGATGTCGGCGAGCATCTCCATAGCGATGCGCGCGAGCCTCGCTTCGGTGTACCTGTATGCGGCCGGCGGGTCGCCGTCGATCGAACCAAAGTTGCCGTGGCCGTCGACCAGCGGATACCGCAATGTGAACTCTTGCGCCATTCGGACGAGCGCGTCGTACACCGAACTGTCGCCGTGGGGATGATAACTCTTGAGCACTTCGCCGATGACGCCCGCGCATTTGCGATGCTGCTTGTCCGGCGTCAAGTTCATTTCGCGCATCGCGTACAGAATGCGGCGCTGCACGGGCTTGAAACCGTCGCGAACGTCGGGGAGCGCGCGTGAAGCGATAACCGACATCGCGTACGAAAGGTAACTCTCGCGCATCTCGTCTTCGACGTTGACTTGCGAGACTCGATCTCTATCCAACTAAGGCGCCTCTACGCTGCGACGTGAGAACGCGGCCGGCATCGAGCCGGGCGTTCGGGCACGAGTCGGCGAAATACGATGCGATGGTTATCGAATCTGCGGGCGCGGCTTGATCACCGCACCTAATATGAATCCGACGACGCCCCCGACGATCGCTCCGAGAATAGCGATAAAGAAGATCTTACTGCCGATTCCGCCGCCATTATGCCCGAGCGACAGAAAGCGCGCCGTTACGAAGAACGCCTCGAATAACGCCGCGACGATCGCCACGATTACGCCGGTAATGACCCCGACGAGTACGTCGTTCGCTCTCCACCACATTGAGGACGCTTTCTCTGCGAGCGCGGCCAGTTCTTCCATTTGAGAGCGGCGCAGGCCGGCCGGCGGTTCCGCTTCCCGCAGTCGACCTCGCCGCGTTCGAGCGGCTCGCCGCCGAGTTCGCGCGCGGCTTGAAGCCGGGCGACGTGGTTGCGCTGCACGGCGACGTGGGCGCCGGGAAGACCACGTTCGTAGCAGCCGCCGTCCGCGCCCTCGGCGGCGACGACGCCGTTTCGAGTCCGACCTTCACGTTTTGGCACCGCTATCGCGGGGCGGCCACGCCGCTCGAACACCTGGATCTGTACCGCGTCGAACGGCCGTCCGACGCAAGCGAACTAGGGCTCGAGGACGCCTTCGAGGGGAGCGGGATCGTGTTCGTCGAGTGGCCCGAACGGCTGCCGCGCCTCATCCCGAGCGGCGCCATCCGGGTGCGTATAGCGGGTTCGGGGCTGGGTCCCCGCACCGTCGCAATCGAACGCGGGTGAGCGTCTTGTGGCTCGGCATAGACGGTGCGCTCGGGCCGTTTTCCGCGGCGCTGGTCGCGCGCGACGATGCCGGGCCGCCGCGCTCGGCAGCGGCAGCCGGCAAGGACGCGCTCGAACGCGGCCTCGGGGTCATCGCCGAGGTTCTCGGGACGACGGCGCTCGCCGAGCTCGAGGGCATCGCCGTCGGAACCGGACCGGGCGCGTTCACGGGCTTGCGCATTGCTCTCAGCTACGCGAAGGGCCTAGCGCTTGCAGCGCGGCTTCCGCTGGTCGGCATCTCCTCGTTCGACGCGCTCGAACCGGCCGTGGTCGAATGGCCCTCCGCAACGTTCGTCCAGGGGCGGGTGGGGGTCGTCTGCGTGCGCCTGCGCACGGAGGCCGGAGAGGTGCGAGCCTGCGGTCCGTACGAGCGCGTAGCGGACGAGATCGCCGCACGCATCCACGCGGGCTCGACGCTCGTTTCGTATGGCGCGGCGGAGGGCGTCACTCCCGCGCTTGGCGAACGCGACATCACAGTGCTCCATATCGAAACCGCTCGCGAAGTTCCGGCCTCGACCATCGCACACCGGGCATTCGCCGTCGCGCCGGCCGACCGCCCCCATAGCGTGCAGGCCGACTACGGCGAAGAACACTATGCGTCGCGCGCGGAGTTTCCGGCCGCGCCGTGAGGGCCGACCTCGACCCGCGTCCGGCGGGCCACCCGGAGAGCATGTCTATTTCGCGCATGACGACGGCCGACATCCGCACCGTCATGCGGATCGAAGCGCTATCGTTCACGACGTCCTGGCCGCAGAGCGCCTTCGCGAGCGAGCTCGGCGACAACAAGCTCGCGCACTATTTCATCGGACGAGTCGGAGACCCCGAGCGCGGCGACGTCGTCGCTTACGGTGGAATCTGGGTGATTCTCGAAGATTCGCACATCACGACGATCGCCGTCCATCCGGACTGGCGCGGCAAGAAATATGGCGAAGAACTGTTGCTGCATCTCCTGCATCAAGCGATCGAGCGCGGCGCTTCGTGGATCACCCTCGAGGCGCGGGAGTCCAACGTCATCGCGCAACGGCTGTATCGCAAATACGGCTTCACGATCGTTTCGACGCGGCGCGCGTATTACAGCGATAACGGGGAAAACGCCGTGGTAATGTGGGCCGGGAATTTACGCGGCGAATTGTATTGCCGGCGCTTGGCGGCGCTCGAGCGCGAGTTGCGCGCCGAGTTGGCTCGGGACGGCCGCTGATTTCCTCGTTCGCCGAAATCTCTAGGGCCGTGCGAGATCATCTCGGCCAGGATCGGCGCTTCGCGCATAGCGTGCGGGTTGCGCGCTTAGCCGATCGGCTCGCGCAACGTCATGCCGAGTCC
>JALYUE010000028.1 GCA_030853925.1 Vulcanimicrobiota bacterium
CGCCCGGGCCGCCCGCCACGAGCCCGACCGGCCCGTAAGGAGGCGGCCGCACCCTCGCGGGCGTGTCCGGTGTTATTGGTGTAGTCTCTAGATTATGGCGATAAATGGGATGTTGAGGAGTTTTCCACGGTGATCGACGACGGACGAAGCGGCGGACTGACCGGCACGGTGACCGTTAAGCGGGGGCTCGCCCAAATGCTCAAGGGCGGCGTCATCATGGACGTCGTTACGCCCGAGCAGGCCTCCATCGCGCAGGAA
Organism: Vulcanimicrobiota bacterium; assembly: GCA_030853925.1. Taxonomy (GTDB): domain Bacteria; phylum Vulcanimicrobiota; class Vulcanimicrobiia; order Vulcanimicrobiales; family Vulcanimicrobiaceae; genus JALYUE01. Next base: position 259 of record JALYUE010000028.1, read on the forward strand.
GCCGGCGCCGTCGCCGTGATGGCGCTCGAGCGCATCCCCGCCGACATCCGTTCCGCGGGCGGCGTGGCGCGCATGAGCGATTTGTCGCTCGTTCAGCGCGTGATGGACGCCGTAACGATTCCCGTAATGGCCAAGGCGCGTATCGGCCATTTCGCCGAGGCGCAGTGCCTCGAAGCGCTCGGCGTCGACTTCATCGACGAATCCGAAGTGCTCACCCCGGCCGACGACAAGTATCACGTCGACAAAGAAAAGTTTTCCGTTCCGTTCGTGTGCGGAGCGCGCGATTTAGGCGAAGCGCTGCGGCGCATCGCCGAAGGCGCGGCGATGATTCGCAGCAAGGGTGAAGCGGGCAGCGGCAACATCGTCGAGGCCGTGCGCCACATGCGCGCGATTAAAGACATGCTCGCGCAGCTCGCGGCATCGCCCCAAGAAGAACTGGTCGCGCGAGCGCGCGACATCGGCGCGCCGCTCGAGCTCGTGCGGCTCGTGGCGCGTGAAGGTAAGTTGCCCGTCGTGCTGTTCTGCGCCGGCGGCGTTTCGACGCCGGCCGACGCGGCGCTCATGATGCAGCTCGGAGCCGAAGGCATTTTCGTCGGCAGCGGAATTTTCAAGGCTGCGGCCGTCTATCGCAACGGCGCACCCGACTACGACGACAACGGCTTTCCGAAGGTCGACCCCGACATCGCGCTGCGCTACGCAAAAGCGATCGTCGCGGCGACGACCCTGTACGAGGATCCGAAAGCCGTCGTTGAAGCTTCGAAGTCGCTCGGTGGTGCGCGCCCGATGCACGGCGTCGATCTGCGACAGCTCGACGAGAGCGCTCTGCTGAGCGTTCGGGGAAATTAACGCGGACGAACCCGCACGGCACCGGGCGCCGATCGGCGTCCTCGCTATGCAGGGCGACGTCGTCGAGCATCTGGGCGCATTCGCGCGAATCGGAGCGCCGGCCATCGCGGTTAAAACGCGCGCGGAACTCGACGCCGTCGCGGGGCTGGTCATTCCCGGCGGCGAGTCGACGACCGTTATGCGTCTGCTCGACCGCTTCGGCCTTGCGGAACACTTGCGCAACCGCGTGCATGCCGGACTTCCGCTCTGGGGCACGTGCATGGGCATGATCGTCGCCGCGCGCGACGTCGCGCAAACGCCGCAGCCGACCCTCGGACTCATCGATATCACCGTGCGGCGTAACGCATTCGGCCGCCAACTCGCTTCGGAAGAAATAACGCTCGACGTCCCGGTTCTCGGTTCCGCGCCGTTCCCGGCGATCTTTATCCGCGCGCCGTGGATCGAGCGCGCGGGCCCCGGAGTCGAAGTTTTGGCGACCTATCGAGGACACGGCGTTTTCGTGCGACAAGGCAACATGCTCGGAACGTCGTTTCATCCGGAGTTGACCCACGACGATAGGCTGCATGCGTACTTTCGCGATATGGTCCGCGAGGCGAGCTCCGCGGCCGCTCGGCGGGTAAGCCACGCTCTGTCGGCGTAGTCATGTGCGCGAATGGCTACACCACCGCCCGCGACGCACGTGCCGCCGGTCGAAGTCATCCTCAGCGAGGTCGTCGCTAGCCTCGCCTTCGCCGCGCATGCGTATCTCGAACCGGCCGAAACCGAAGAACGCGAGGCCGACCTCGATGCCGCCGACATCGCGCTGGACGTTGCCGGCCGGGCGTTCGATCGAATACAGATGAGGCTCGAGCAGAGCGAACGCTCCGCCATCGCGAGACTGCTTACCGATATGCGGCTCGCCTACGTGAAGAAGCGAGGCCTATGAGCCTCGCTTCTTCCGTTCGCCGCGCACGACGCCGGGCGCGGAAGACGATTCGGGCGGCGCGATGACCGACGTTTTAGTACTGAACTTCACCTACGAAGCGCTGAACATCACGAGTTTTCAGCGGGCCGTGAAGCTGCTGTTCTCCGGCAAAGCCGAAGTCGTACACGGCCGCGCGCAGATGCTCAGTTCGCCGAGCTACGAGATGCGGCTGCCGTCGATCATCCGGATGCTCTACTACATTCGGCGGCCGATGCAGAAGGTCGCGTTGACGAAAAAGAATATCTTATTGCGCGACGACTATACGTGTCAGTACTGCAGCCTCAAAGGCGAGCGCCTGATGACGGTCGACCACGTTTTGCCGAAAAGCAAAGGCGGTCCGTCGACGTGGGAAAATCTCGTTTGCGCGTGCATGCGCTGCAACAATCGCAAAAATAATCGCACTCCGGAACATGCGAACATGCTCCTCCGGCGTAAGCCGAAAGCGCCGAAGTATATTCCGTGGATCCGCGTCAAACGCAATACGCTGCCCGGCGAATGGCATAAGTTTCTATTTCTGTACAACGTATCGATCGACGAGCGCGTAGAAACCGGCTAGCGCGGACCCTCTGAACGCTTGAATCAAAACCGGACGCCGTACTTCGATGTCCTGCTCGACTATGTCGACTCGGGCGTCATCCCGTTCCACACGCCGGGCCATATGCAAGGCCGCGGCATGGACCGGGCGCTACGCGATTTCCTCGGCGACAACGTACTCGCCATTGACCTCACACAGATTCGTGGGCTCGACGATTTGCTCCAGCCCGAAGAAGCGCTCGCGGAAGCGCAGGAGTTGGCCGCAGAAGCGTACGGCAGCGACCGCTCGTTCTTTCTCATCAACGGTTCGACGAGCGGCAATCAAATCATGATGATGACCGCGCTCAACCCGGGCGACCGCCTCGCACTGCCGCGCAACTCGCACAAGAGCGCGATGGGCGGCTTGATCATGAGCGGCGCGTTTCCGGTGTGGATGACACCGGAAGTCGACAACGCGCTGCACATGGATCATACGGTTACGCCGCAGACCGTGCGCGCGACGCTCGCTGCCGATCCCGGAATCAAAGCCGTCTACGTCGTGAGCCCGACGTATTACGGCGCGTGCGCCGATTTGCGCCGCATCGCTGCCGTCGCGCACGAACACGACGTTCCTCTCCTGGTCGACGAAGCGTGGGGTCCGCACTTCCACTTCCATCCGGCATTGCCGATCGACGCGCTCGAAGCTGGTGCCGATATGTGCATCAATTCGACGCACAAGATGCTCGGCAGTCTTTCGCAAACGGCGATGCTTCACGAGCAAGGTGCGCGCGTGCGGGTGGACCGTCTCAAAGCGGTCGTCAAACTGTTCCTTTCCACATCGCCGAATCTGGTCTTGATCGCTTCCCTCGACGTCGCGCGCAAGCAAATGGCGACCGAAGGCAGCGCGCTGCTTTCGCGGACGATCGAACTCGCGGGCGACACGCGCCGGCGTTTAAACGCGATCGACGGGATCTACTGTTTCGGCGCCGAGCAGATCGGCCGGCCGGGCGTCTTCGATCTCGATCCGACGAAGATCACCATAACGGTAAAGGCACTCGGCTACACGGGTTACGAGGCCGAAGAGATTCTAAGGCGGCGTTATAACGTGCAGTGCGAACTCGCCGATCTGTTCAATTGCCTCGCGCTCTTCACGATCGGTACGACGCGCGAAGCTGCCGATCGTTTGGTGTACGGCGTCAAGGAATTGTCGCGCGAAGATCGTCCGATCGACGTCTTTTCGCCTTCGGGTGTTTTGGAACGCCGTTTACAAACGGGGACTTACAACCTGCCGGGTATTCCGCCCGTCCGTATGAATCCGCGCGAAGCGTTCCTGGCAAACACGCAGACCGTGCGTTTCAAAGAAAGTGCCGGCCGCATCTGCGCCGAGGTCATCACGCCCTATCCGCCCGGCATTCCGGTGATTTCTCCCGGCGAAGAGATCACGCCGGAGGTGATTCATTACCTCGATCTCGAGAAAAAGGCCGGCGTTCGTATGCAAGGTCCCTACGATTCGGAACTTCGCACCATCCGGGTAGTATCCAAAGAGTGATGTTCGCATCACGCTCCGCCCGGTCGCTCGGCGTCAGAGGGTTCCCCGCTCGACGCAAGCGAACCACTTTTGCAACGGTCACGGCCGGAACGCATCCGGTGCCGCCCGAATTTACGCCGAGGATGTGCATTGGCCGTTAACGCCGAGTCCGTCTCTTCGCACTGGGAACTCAGTCAGCTCCTCGACATCTTTCCGCTCGCGATACGCCAGTCGCTGGTGCGCCTGCCGAACCTCGAAGCGCTGATCGAAGTCGTGCTCGACTTGGGCCGCCCGCCCGAAGCGCGCTTCCCGGGCGACTTCGTGTATCTGTCGGAAACGAACGTGACTGCGGAGGATCTCGCGCACGTCTGTTCGCGCTTGTCGCCTTTCGGGTCGGACAATCGCGCCGGCATCGAGCAGACGCTGCATCGCGTCTCCGCTCTGCGCAATCGAGCCGGTAAGATCGTCGGTTTGACGTGCCGCGCCGGTCGCGCCGTGTACGGAACGATCGACATCATCTTGGACGTCGTGCGCAGCGGCAAGTCGATCTGCTTGCTCGGCCCGCCGGGCGTCGGCAAGACGACGATCTTGCGCGAGTGCGCGCGAGTGCTCTCCGACGATCGTAAACGCGTCGTCATCGTCGATACTTCGAACGAAATCGGTGGCGACGGCGACGTGCCGCATGCCGGCATCGGACACGCGCGCCGCATGCAAGTCCACAGTGCCGCGCTGCAGCACGCCGTCATGGTCGAGGCCGTCGAAAACCATATGCCCGAAGTCGTCGTCATCGACGAGATCGGGACCGAAGCCGAGACGATGGCCGCGCGCACGATTGCCGAACGCGGCGTGCAGTTGATCGGCACGGCGCACGGCAAGACGCTCGAGAACTTGCTGATGAATCCAACGCTCTCCGACCTCGTCGGCGGCATCAGCACCGTCACGCTCTCGGACGAAGAAGCGCGCCGGCGCGGCACGCGCAAGACCGTTCTCGAACGCAAGGCTCCGCCGACGTTCGGCGTGCTGATCGAAATCAACGATCGCGACCGCCTCTCGTTGTATACTAGCGTCGCCGATACGGTCGACGCGTTGCTGCGCGGGTATCAACCTGCGCCCGAAGTGCGGCAGCGATTAGCCGGCGGCGCCGTGCAAGTCGTACGTGAGGCGTCCGCGCTCGCACCTCCGAAACGTGCGGTCGCGCCCGCGCCCGCTCCGCCGCGCACCGCCGCCGAGGCCGAGTTTGCGGTCGCCTTGCGCGAAGCCGAGGACGACGAACGGGAAGAGCGCGAACAGCACGTGCTGCTTTTCCCCTACGGCGTTTCGCGCAATAAGATCGAGCGAGCCATCCACAATCTCAACGTCAGTGCGTCGATCGCGCGAAAATGGGACGATGCGGACGTCGTTTTGACGCTGAAGTCGCTCGAGCGCAAAGAGTCCGAGAAGCTCACGTCGATCGCCGCCGAGAACGTGCCTATCTATTCGATCAAAACGAACACGACGGCGCAGATCATGCACGCGCTCAAGGATATCTTCGCGCTACCTTCGATCGATGCCGAAGAGATCGCGCTGCGCGAAGCGAGCGAGGCGATCTACAAAGTGCTGCTCGACAGTAATCCCGTCGAACTGACGCCGCAGACTTCGTACGTGCGGCGCATGCAGCATCAGTTGGCCGAGCAGCACCGCGTCATGTCTCGCAGTACGGGCATGGAACCCAATCGCCGCGTTTTGCTCTTCCGCAATAACGATCTTCCATATCGAACGGGAGCTTCGGCGTAACCGGATTCGTCGTCGTCGAAGGGATCGAAGCGAGCGGTAAATCCACGCTGCTCGCCGGAATCGCGGACTACCTTACCGCGCGCGGCGTCGACGTCGTGCGAACTCGCGAACCCGGCGGAACGGCGCTCGGCGATCGGCTGCGCGCCGCATTCGTCGAGCCGGGCCTCGCAATCGACGCCGTCGCAGAAGCGTTCGTCGTCAACGCGTCGCGCGCGCAGCACGTCGCCGAAGTGATCGAACCGGCATTACGGATAGGCAAATTCGTGCTATGCGACCGGTTTTCGGCGGCGACGCTCGCTTACCAGGGGTATGGCCGCGGCGTCGATTTGCGCGCGCTCGAAACGCTCGCGCGCATAGCGACGGGCGGCTTGCGGCCGGCTCTCACGCTGCTTGTCGACGTGCCGATAAAAGTGTCGCGTCAGCGGCTCGCTGCGCGCGCGCGCGCGAGCGGCGTCCCGGAAGATCGTCTGGAACGTGAAAGCTCGGATTTCCACACGCGCGTGCGCGACGGCTATCTCGCGCTCGCGCGGTCGGACGAGCACACGGTGACGCTCGACGGCACGCAGTCCGTCGAAGCCTTGCTGCAGGCGGCGTGCCGCATCGTGACGGCGAAGCTCGGCGTATGAGGCGGATCGAAGGCGCCTTCGACGTCGTGGGTGCGCAGGCTCCGCTAACGTTTTTCGCCGCGCTCGAGGGTGCGCGGCTCGGCCACGGCTATCTCTTCACCGGTCCTTCGGGAGTCGGAAAAAAAACGTTCGCCCGCCGGCTCGCGCAGTCGCTGTTGTGCGAAACGCCGAAGGCGACGTTGCTCGGCTACTGCGAAACGTGCGTTGCCTGTAAGCTGTTCGCCGCGGGCACCCATCCCGATTTCGTTTCGTCGGTCGGGACGCTGAAGATCGGCAAGGATGGCGGCAGCGCGCTACACGACGAGCAGCTCACGGCGCGCGACCTCGTGCGCGAGCTCGCCCTCCACGGATATCGCAACAGTCGTCGCATCGTCTCACTCGGCGACGTCACGTTCGCGACGCACGAAGCGGCCAACGCGTTACTAAAGTTTTTCGAGGAACCGCCGGGCGGCGTGATCGTGCTCCTGACGACGGATGCCCCGGGCAGCCTGCTGGCGACGATTCGCTCGCGGTTTTGCGAGGTGGCGTTTGCGCCGCTCGCAAACGCGGACGTCGAACGCGTGTTAATCGAAAGCGGCGTCGCGCCGGACAAAGCGCGGTTCGCCGCGGCGGCGTCGCTCGGCAGTCTGACGCGGGCTCGCGCGGTGCTCGATGAAGACGACGCCGGAGTTCGTGAAGCGTCGTTTCGATGGTTCGCCGATGCCGTGCGCGGACGTACCTCCGACGCGGGTTTTCTACGCCTCGACGATCGCAGTCTGAGCGGCGCCCAAAAGCGGGCGCTCGTTCTCGAACTCATCGAACTCGTGCGGGTCGCCGCGCGCGATTGGACGGCTCTGGCGCTCGCGGGCTCGGACGTCGCGCTCTTGGCGGCGGATCAACGCGAGCGCACGCTGTCGCTGCCGTCACGCGACGCGCGCTCGCTCGTCGCCGTCCTCGCGGCGATCGGCGAAGTGCACCGGCTCGCGCACACGAACGTGTCGGCCGGGCTCGTCGTCGAGTTTCTACGCGTCGCACTCGCCCCGCAAGCCGCTAAGACCGCGTAGCCGCCGCGAGCGTTCCGGGCAAGAACCACCGCGCAACGCAACGGTCCGAATCTCGAACCGTTGCGTGTGCGCTGTGGAGCGACGCGGCGGGCGCCGCCTGGAGCCGGACTTACGCCTTAGGCGGTGGGGCGAACGCGGCATCCGCGCTCGCGCTAGCCGTAGCGTATGGCGGGCCGAACGCGGGGATGAGATCGCCCGTCTTACCGCGTACGACCACACCGCGCGGATTGGAGAACTCGCGGAAGCCCTCGATGCCGTGATGGCGGCCCATGCCGCTCGTGCCGCTTCCGCCGAAACCGAGCGATGGCAGCGCACCCTGGACCGCGCACGCGTTCACACAGGCGCCGCCCGAGGTCGTCTCCGCAAGCACGCGGTCGGTAACCGCCGCGTCGTTTCCGAAGACGTATAGCCCGAGCGGACGTTCGCCTTCGTTGACTCGCTCGATCGCTTCGTCGATCGAATCGTACGCGATGACGGGCAAGATCGGTCCGAAGATCTCTTCGCGCATCAGATCGAGTTCGTTGCCGGGATTGACGACGAGCGATAGCGGCATGCGGCGCGTCGCGCGGTCGACGACGCCGCCTTCTTCCAGCTCGACCACGTCGTAGCCGGCGTCGCGCGCCTGCTGCAGCATGCGCAGCAGCCGATCGAGATGCCGTTCGCTGATGATGCCCGTGCAGTCGCCGCTGCGCGAATAATCCGCGACGGCCGAGCGCATGTGCTCTTTGGCGAGCGAGACGAACGTATCGAGTTCGGCGCGCGGTACGAGCGCATAATCGACCGAGATGCACATCTGCCCGTTCTTGATCATCTTCGTGCCGAGCACGTTCTCAACCGTTTGCGCGTTCATCGCATCGGACGTGACGATCGCCGGACACTTACCGCCCAGTTCGAGCGTGACGGGCACGAGGTTTTGCGCGGCGGCGAGCATCACTTCGCGCCCTACGTGCGGGCTGCCGGTATACAGTAAATGGTCCCAGCGCAGCGTCGGGAACGCGCGCGCGAGTTCGAGTCCCCCGACCGCGACCGTCACGTGGTCCGGTGCGAAGGTGTCCGCCAACATGTCGCGCAGCAGCTCCGCGCAAGCCGGTGTGAAATCCGACGGTTTGATGATGACCCGATTACCGGCGGCGAGCATTTCCACGAGCGGTCCCACGCTGAGGTCGAACGGGAAATTCCAAGGGACGATATTGCCGATCACGCCTTTGGGCTGCTGCCGCACGGTCGCCTTCGCCGTCCCGAAAATTGCCGGGTCGGCCTCGCGCTCCTCGGGAGACATCCACTCTTGCAAGCGGCTCATCGCATACTGCGCGCGGCCGGCAACACCGAGGACCTCGATAAGATCGCTCGCGGCGGCGGGGTGCGAGCCGTAATCCGCGCTAAGCGCCTTCGAGATGCGTTCGCGGTTGCTCATCATCATGCCGGCGAGGGCGCCCAGATGCGCCATGCGCTGCTCGTAAGTCGGATATGGATCGGCGAGAAACGCGCGCTTCTGTGCGGCAAACGCCGTCTTGAGCGCTGCGATCGCCGCCTCGTCGCCGTGTACGGTTTCAAGGTCGCGGTCGAGAATGGACATGCTGGTCTCCTTATGCTCGGATCGGCGTCGTGCCGATCGGTAGTCGTATTTCAGTTTCTTAAAACTTTTACCGCCTGCGAGTGCAGGGTATCAAATCCACGCGTCGCCGGTTTCGGCATAGACGTTCCCGTAGAGCGTCTCGGCTCGCGGTAGTGGCTCCGCCTCTACCTCGTCCGTGATACCGTTCACGAGTTCGGTAATTTCGGCTTTGAGCGCGGCGAGTTCTTCCGCGCTCAATACGTTGCGGTCGAGAACGTATTTCTCAAAGCGTGGCAAGGGGTCGTTTTGACGTTGTGCGAGCACTTCGTCGCGCGTGCGGTACGAGCGGTCGTCGTCGTCGGTCGTGTGCGAGAGAAAGCGGTAGCACATCATCTCGACGAGCGCCGGGCCGCTCCCGCTCGCAGCGGCATCGCGCGCGCCCTTCACGGCACCGTACACGGCGACGGGATCGAAGCCGTCGCAGGTGACGCCGGGTATGCCGTAACCGGCAGCGCGTGCCGAGACCTGCGGTACTTTCATCTGTTTGGAAATGTGAGTAGAGATCGCCCACTGATTGTTCTCACATAAGAACACGACGGGCAAAGCGTGCACGGCCGCAAAGTTGAGCGCCTCGTGCCACTCGCCTTGCGAGGTCGCGCCTTCGCCGAATTGGCAAAAGACGACGCGGTCGGGCTCGCCGCCATGCTTTAGTTTCCAAGCAGCTCCGACCGCATGCGTACATTGCGCCGCGATGATCGAGGAGATCGAGGCGACGCCGAACTCTTTGCCGGTAATGTGGTTGATGATGGAACGGCCGCCCGTACGGTCTTTTTCCCGAGCGAGGAGCGAGCGAAATAAGTCGATCAACGGAAATCCGCACGCCAAGATGAGGCCGGTGTTGCGATAGTACGGATACAGTAGATCGCGTCCGCGTACGAACGCTAAGCCCGCACCCGCCTGCGCCGCCTCGTGACCTTCGGAACCCATCGCGATGCCGATTTTGCCCTGTCGGTTGAGCTGGAAGCCGCGCGTGTCGACGGCGCGCTGCGTGAGCATGCCGCGCAACAGCGTCAATAAGAGATCGTTCGGGACGGCGTCCTGCGTCAGAAAGGCCCCGCCGGCCCGGCGCCGCGTCGTCGTAAGTGATGCAAATTAATAACGACCGTAAGAGGCGTCACCGTATGTCTTGGCGAGCACGAGCGCGACATAGCCCGCGAGAATCGCCTTGACCAACGCGACGACGAGCGATACGGCGATGCCCGAAGCCGCAAGCGACGTCGTCAACAGCAGCGGCGACAGCGCTTCGAGAACGAGCGTCGGCGCGTACGAAAATGCGAATAGATACAACGCCGTCACGAGAAACGTGGCGAGTGGAATTCGCCGCGCGCGTTCGAGCGACACTTGCAGCGCCGCGCTGCCCGGTATCCCGCCGATAGATGCCGCCGGCAACGTATAGATGAAGAAGAAGTACGCCACGAGCGACATTGCGAGGGAACCGAACACCGGTACGATCGAACCGACGAGGCTCGCGACGTACACGATGAAGTTGAATCCGAGCGCGGCGAGCAAAATGCCGCCCGCGTTGCGGCGCGCCGCTTCCCACGCATCGTCGAACGGCGCCCGGCCGTAGCGCCACGCCGCCTCGGCCACGATCAAGGCGACGGCGAGGCCGAACGACGCCGTCAACTGCGCGAGCAAGCCCGTAATACTCGTATTCGCGGAGCCGAGCAGCCCGCCGTCGCCGCCGGGCGCGAGCATGAACAATAAGATTTGCACGAGCCCCGCGACGAACGGTCCGAGCACGATTTGGGGGTTGCGCGCGAGTAGCGGGAACGCTCGAACGTACGCCCACAGATCGACGTTACCGGCCGAGCGCACGGGGCTTAGGCGCGCGAACTCGCGAGCGCGGAACCGCACCCGCACGAACGCTCGGGCGGGATCGCCTCAATAATCTTAAAGATCGCGTTCTTCACACGGTCGTTATTGCTCGCGAAGACTTTGAGCACGTCTTCGTGCGTCACGGGTGCGGCGCCCGGAAGACCGACGTCGTAGTCCGTGATGAGCGAAATATTGACATAGCACATCTCGAGTTCGCGGGCCAGATAACATTCGGGATACTGCGTCATGTTGATGACTTCCCAGCCCGCATCTTGGAACCACTTCGATTCGGCTCGCGTAGAGAAGCGCGGACCTTGAATCACGACGACGGTTCCCGTCTCGTGGGTCGTGACGCCGATCGAGCGCAACGCGTCGATCGCGATCGGACGCAGCTGCGGGCAGTACGGATCGGCGAAGCTCACATGCGTCGTGATCGGGCCGTCGTAGAACGTGTCCTTGCGGCCGGTCGTGCGGTCGACCACTTGATCGGCGACGACCATGTGACCGGGCGCCACCTCCGCTTTAAGCGATCCGCACGCCGTGGGGCCGACGATGCGCGTGACGCCGAGTTCCTTCATCGCCCACATGTTCGCGCGGTAATTGATCGACTGCGGCGGCAGGTGGTGATCTTTACCGTGGCGCGGCAAAAACGCGACGCGCTTGCCGGCGATTTCCCCGAGCGCTACTTTATCGGCGGCCGCCCCGTAAGGCGTCTCGACCCACACTTCGCGCGCGTTTTCCAATAGCGAGTAAAAGCCTGATCCGCCGAAAACCCCGATTTCGGCTCGTTCTTTCTGCAAGACAACCTCCGCTTGACCGCCGCCGGGTACAACGAACTGCCGGCTTACTCCTTGAAGTCGCTCGGCTTGAGTTCTTCGATAAACTTTTTGAAGCGCTGTGAGTCTTCGACTTCGGTCTTTTTATCGGCGACGGTTTCTTCGAGCACGATCTTGTCGGACACGAAGATCGGCGCTTGCATGCGTAGCGCGAGAGCGATGCCGTCGGAGGGCCGCGCGTCGATTTCGCGCGTGTCGCCGTTTTGACGCACGATCAGCTTGGCGAAAAACGTAGATTCTTTGATGTCGTGAATGACGATCTGCTCGAGCGACGCGTGCAGCGCTTCGAGCATCATGCGCATTAAGTCGTGCGAGAGCGGTCGCGGAACGGCCGTACCTTCCAGTGCCAGCGCGATCGCGGTCGCTTCGAACGGGCCGATCAAGATCGGCAGAAAACGCTTGCCTTCGAGGTCTTTGAGAATGACGACGGGGTCGTGGGTCAGCAAGTCGATGCCGAGCTTGTCGACCTTCATTTGGCGCATGCGTACTGGTCCTACGTGTCCAGGACGAATCCTTGCCTCAAGCGAACGGCCAGCGTCGTTCTCGATGGCTCTTTCATGCGGCATCGTCGGTCTCCCGAACGTCGGCAAGTCGACAATATTCAACGCTTTGACCCGGTCCGCGCAAGCGCTGGCGGCGAATTATCCTTTCGCGACGATCGAACCCAACGTCGGCGAAGTGCCGATACCGGATGCGCGCCTGCTGGTGTTGTCGGACATCTGTAGCGCGCAGCGAATCGTCAATGCGACGATGCGCTTCGTCGACATTGCCGGGCTCGTGCGCGGCGCGAGCTCGGGAGCCGGGCTCGGCAACGCGTTCCTGAGCCATATCCGGGAAACCGATGCCGTCGCGATGGTCGTACGATGTTTCGAAGACGGAGAAGTCACGCACGTCGAGGGCGGCCCGGATCCCCTACGCGACATCGAGATCGTTACGATCGAAATGGCGCTCGCCGACCTTGCCTCGCTCGCGAAGCGGGTCGACAAACTCGAGCGCGAGGCGCGGGTCAATGCGAAGCTCGCTGCCCACGTCGAAGCGGCGAAGCGGCTGCGAGCCGCGCTCGAAGAAGGCACACCCGCGCGCAGCTTCGCCGCCGATTCTCTCGAACTCGCGCTCGCTCGCGAGAGTTTTCTCTTGACGGCCAAGCCGCTGCTGTACGTCGCCAACATCGACGAAGAACAGATCGTCTCGCTCGGCCCGCTCGCGCAGCGAGTCTTCGACCTCGCGCGGCGTGAAGGCAGCCGGGCGATCGCCTTTTGCGGGAAGATCGAGGCCGAACTCGCCGGGTTGACCGAAGACGAAACCGTCGTCTTCCGCCAAGAGCTGGGTATCGCGAGCAGCGGACTCGACCAGCTGATCTTGAGCTCGTACGACTTGCTCGGACTGATGACGTTCTTGACCGCGGGCGAGAAAGAAGTCCGAGCTTGGACGATCGACAAGGGCACTCGCGCGCCTCAGGCGGCCGGCAAGATCCATTCGGATATCGAGCGAGGCTTCATCAGGGCCGAGATCGTGTCGTATTCCGATTACGCGCGGCTACGGAGCATGGATGCTTTAAAATCTGCCGGACTCGTCCGCAGCGAGGGGAAAGAATACGTCATGCAGGAGGGCGACGTCGTAAACTTCCGTTTTAACGTTTAAAGCAGTTTGCGATCTGTTCGACAGATGGATAGATGCGATGGTCTGCCATTAGCCAAATGTAGGACTGACTCGCTGTTTTCCATAAGGTGAAAAGCCGACTACGTACCGAGGAGTTGTGCTGCCCTTTATGATGACTGCCATCCGCGAGGTCTCGGTCTTCGGCGATGCGATCGCTTATTTCAACGAAGCGGCTGCATTGCTCGACCTGAGCCCCGGAATTCGCCGCTTGCTTACCAAGCCGTCGCGCCAGATAATATTCTCGATTCCGTTCCAGCGCGACAACGGCGAACTCGAAGTCTTCACGGGCTACCGCGTGCAGTACAACTTCGCGCGCGGGCCGGCCAAAGGCGGCATTCGGTATCACCCCGGCGTGACGCTCGATGAGGTCACGGCGCTCGCCTTTTGGATGACGTGGAAATGCGCCGTCGTCGACTTGCCGTTCGGCGGCGGAAAAGGCGGCGTCACCTGCGATCCGACGACGTTGTCGATGGGCGAACTCGAGCGCATCACGCGGCGCTACGCGGCGGAACTCGTCGAGGTCGTCGGGCCCGATAAGGACGTTCCGGCGCCCGATGTCGGAACCACTCCGCAGATCATGGCGTGGTTCATGGACACTTATTCGATGCACACTCGGCAACACGTGCCGGGCGTCGTAACCGGGAAACCGCTCGTCATCGGCGGCTCGCGCGGCCGTGTGGAAGCAACCGGCCGCGGCGCTTCGCTCGTGGCGCTCGCGCAGATGCGGCGCATGGGGATCAATCCGCAGGGTGCGACGGTCGTCGTGCAAGGCTTCGGCAACGTCGGTTCGGTCGCCGCGCAAATGTTCGTCGACGCGGGCTGCATCGTTACGGCGATCTCCGACGTCACGGGCGCGTATCACAATCCCAAAGGCATCGATATCAAAGGCGCGGTCGCTTATTCGCAGGAGCATCATTCGCTCGACGGTTATCGCGGCGGCACGAAGATTACGAACTCGGCTTTGCTCGAGTTACCGTGCGACGTGCTGGTACCCGCTGCTCTCGAGAAACAGCTGACTATCGAAAATGCCGCACGCGTGCGTGCGAAGCTCATCGTCGAAGGGGCGAACGGTCCGACGACTCCCGAAGCCGACCATATCTTCGTGCAGCGCGGAGTCGCCGTGATACCCGATATCGTCGCTAACGCCGGCGGCGTCACGGTGTCGTACTTCGAGTGGGCCCAAGATCGCGCGGGCTACTTCTGGAAAGAGTCCGAGGTCAACGAACGGCTCTCGGACGTCATGCTCGAGAATTTCGCGAAGGTTTGCGAGCTGGCCGAATTCCGCAGCGTTTCCTTGCGCACGGCGGCGTATATGCTCGCAATCGACCGCGTCGTCCAATCGATGAACATGCGCGGCGTTTACGCCTGAGCGGCGGCGCCTCGACAGTGGCGCCTCGGCGGTCTAGCGGACGCGTTCCACCCAATCGGCGAGCTTTCGTAACGAAGGAGCGATTTCGGCGCCGAGCGGGGTCATGCGATACAGCACGCGCAGCGGCGGCCCGGCGTCGACGTCCCGCCGCACGATGCCGTCGTCGTCGAGTTCGCGCAGCGACGAGCTGACGGTATCTTCGCGAACGTGCGTCAATCCGGCGACGATCTCGGTGAAGCGCAGCGGCCCCGCTTCGAGAGCGCGGATGATCGCCGCGTTGGGATGGCGGCCTAGGGAGGTAAGCGCCGCGACGAAGCGCGACTCGCCGGGGGGCGATTCGCGGCTGCCATGCTGGAGCCGGTCGTACGGCGGTGTCATACTCAGTAGTATCGGCATCGCGGCGTGCCGGTCTGTAAAGTGCGACCGCTAGTTATTCGAAGTAAGCTGACTCACGCAGCCCACAGCGTCCGGCGCCAGGCGCGTGTCGCAGGTCAATCGGTTCCCGGCCGATGTCTAAGAGAAGGCTTGTTCGGCGTGATAAGAGCTGCGTGAGAGCGGGCTGCTCACGACTTGCCGGAATCCCTTGGACGTCCCGAGCAAGCGCAGCCGCTCGAATTTTTGCGGCGACACGTATTCGACGACCGGTAGATGGCGCTTCGAAGGCTGCAAATACTGTCCCATCGTGAATATATCGACGCCTACCGCGCGCGCTGCGTTCATGGCGTCGTCGATCTCTGCCTCTGCCTCGCCGAGCCCGAGCATCAGAGACGTCTTGGTGTACCGCGCAAGCCCACTGGTTTTTGCATGTCCGAGGACGGCAAGCGACTGCTCGAAATGAGCGCGTTTATCGCGAACCGTCGCTTGCAGCCGCCGCACGGTCTCTAAGTTATGAGCGAGCACTTCGGGACGCGCGGCGAGAACGACGTCGAGCGCCGAAAGGTCGCCGGCGAAATCGCCCGTGAGGCATTCGACCTTCGCCTGCGGTGCGAGCTTGTGGATCATCCGGACCGTACTCGCGAAGATTGCGGCGCCGCCGTCTGCCAGATCGTCGCGGTCCACGGCGGTCAAAACGAGATACTGCCAGCCCAAATCGCGCACCGCTTCGGCCACGCGCTTGGGTTCGAGCCAATCGACTTCGCCTCGCGGGCTGCCCGTCTTAACGTTGCAGAAACGGCAAGCGCGCGTGCATGTATCGCCCAGAATCATGATCGTCGCCGTGCCCGCGCCCCAGCACTCGCCAATGTTGGGGCACATCGCTTCTTGGCAGACCGTGTGCAGCCCCGAAGTAGCGACGTCGCGCTTGAGCCGCTCGTACTGCTCGCCGTGCGCGAGCCGCACTTTGAGCCAGTCGGGTTTGCGTTGCGGCACCGGTGCTTGCCCGGGGTCGGTCAGATCGATCATCGTCACCCGTTCGACCGTTCGGGATCGAGTAAAGATTCGCGCCGCTCGCAAGGGATCAGCTCGACTTCGAAAGTGCGCGCGAGTGCGGTCAGGACGGCATCGCGGGCGGCGCTCCATGCGACGAGGCGGCGGGCTTCCCGCTCGATCGAGGTGATGCCGAATTGCGGGGTTCCGCAAGGCGTGATCAGGCGGTCGTAATCGAGATCGGTAGCGACGTTGAGGGCTAAGCCGTGCAGCGACGTCATTTGCTTAACCGCTAAACCTACCGCGCAGATCGCGCGTTGCCCCACGTAGACGCCGCGATGTTCCGATTGCGTCCGCGCCTCGATGCCGAACGTTGCGAGCGCCGCGATGACGGCGCGCTCGAGCTTCGTAACAAACGGCACGACTTCGCGAAAACGCTCGAGCCGCACGATCGGGTACACGACGACTTGGCCTGGTCCGTGGTAGGTCGCATCTCCGCCGCGCTCGACCGCGACGATGTCGACGCCGCGTGCCGCGAGCGCCTCCGGCGAGACGAGAACGTTGCCCGGCTTCGCATTGCGGCCGAGCGTGACGACCGGGTCGTGTTCGACGACGATCCATGTATCGGGGTGCTCGCCGCGCGCGACGCGGGCGTGGAGTTCGCGTTGCAGGTCGAGCGTCCGCCGATACGGACGCCGCCCGAGGTCGAGCAGTTCGACGTTTCCAAACGCTGCGATGTTACGTCCCGGCGCCGACCGGCGTTTTCGGCTTCGGATTGACGATGTGAATCGCTTTGAAGTGCGAGGCTTCGGCCGCGTCCATGATCGCTTCGGTCAGCGTCGGGTGCGGATGGATCGAAAGCCCGATGTCTTCGAGCGTGGCGCCCATCTCGAGCGCGATCACGCCTTCGCCGATGAGGGATTCTGCTTGCGGAGAGATGATGTGCATGCCGAGCAGCACGTCGGTCTTTGCGTCGCCGATCAATTTAATAAGACCGTCCGACTCGTTCATCGTGCGCGCGCGCCCGCTCGCGATAAGCGGAAATTTGCCGATGCGCAGTTCGTAGCCGGCCGCTTTCGCTTCTTCCTCGGAAAGCCCGATCGTCGCGACCTCGGGATCCGTATAAACGCAATTCGGAATGGCGACGGGATCGAACGCGGAAGAAATGTCGCCCGAGATAACTTCCGCCGCGACGACCCCTTCCTTCATCGCTTTGTGCGCGAGCAGCGGTGCGCCCGTAACGTCGCCGATCGCGTAGATGCCGGGGACCGACGTGCGGCGCTGGGCGTCGACCGCGAGAAAGCCTTTGTCGTCCGTACTCAGCCCGGCCGCCGGGAGGTTGAGATTATCGGTTACGGGACGCCGGCCGACCGCCACGAGCGCCGTTTCGAATTCGCGCGTTTCGTCTTTGCCGTTCGTAAACTCGCCGTTGAAAACGGCCTTGACGCCGGCACCCGAGCGTTCGAGCGAAACGACCTTGGTGGCGAGCGCGATCTCGATGCCTTGCTTCTTGAGGATGCGGGCCACCGTCTTGGAGATCTCGAGATCGCTGCCCGTCAACAGTTGCGGCATCATTTCGACGACCAAAACTTTGGCGCCGAGACGCGTGTACACGGTCGCGAATTCGAGGCCGATCACGCCGCCGCCGATAACGAGCATCGACTTCGGAATTTTGTTGAGGCGCACGGCATCGTCGGAGTTCAAGATCGCTTCGCCGTCGCGCGGCCAAGCTTTGACGTCGACGGGCGCGCTGCCCGTTGCGATCACGACGTCCTTCGTCGCGTACGTATCGGTCGAACCGTCGCGCTTCTTCAAAGCGACCGTGCGCGGTCCGGTGAAGGATGCTTCGCCATAGGCGAACGTGACGGCGTTGGCTTTGAAGAGCGCATTGACGCCGCCGACGTTCGACTTGACGACCGCATCGGCAAAGGCGACGACACCGGCGCGGTCGACTTCGGGAGCGGCGACTTTCAGGCCGATCTTACCGGCCTCGCGAATCTGCCGAGCGATTTCACCGACGTGCAAAAGAGCTTTGGTCGGAATGCAGCCCCAGTTCAGGCACACTCCGCCGACCTCGTCGCGGTCGAAGCACACGACTTTTTTCCCGAGCTGTCCGAGCCGGATCGCGGCGTGGTATCCGCCCGGGCCCGCCCCGATGACGACCGCGTCCACGTCTATATCAGCCAACGATGTTCTCCTCAAAAATTGACGACTTATCCCTTCGCGTCTCATGCTCGTATTGCCCGGTCGTATGGCGCACGCGGCCGAGCGGTCGGGTCGACGCTGCCGGTAAGGGGGCCATCCAATTGCCGTTCAGAACGCTCATCCAATGCGTCAACTCGGTTGGCCGAGCCTCATTCCATCGGTAGACCGCGGCAGCATCGTGCCGATTTATCAGCAAATTTATGAAGAGCTGCGCGAGTCGATTTTGACGGGCACGCTGCCCGAAGCGACCCGCCTGCCGCCCGAACGTCAGCTCGCCGGGAAGCTCCGCGTCAACCGCAGCACGGTCGTTCACGCGTATCGCGAACTCGTCGCCGACGGACTGATCGAACAGCGGGTCGGCTCGGGCTCGCGGGTAGCGCGTTCGGGCGAACGAGCCGCTCGAGCGAGCGACGTGCCTTGGTGGGTGACGTTGCCCGCATGGCGCGTCGGGTCGTTTCCTCAAGTTCTCGGAGAGCTCGCCTCGACCGCCGGCGGCGAACGAATTTCGTTCGTCCAAGGTGTGCCGCCGCTCGACCCGTCGCCGTTGCCGGAGCTTGCGAAATCGTTCGCGCGGGTCGCCGGCGACTCGGCATATGTCCTGTCGTACGGAAACTCCGAGGGACACGCGCCGCTACGCGAAGCGATCGCCGCACGCATGCGTTCGCGCGGCTGTTCGACCGCGGCTGCCGACGTGCTTGTGTTGACGGGCTCCACCCAGGGCATCTCGCTCGTGGCCCAGTCGCTCGCGGAGCCGGGCGACGAAATCATCGTCGAACAGCCGACGTACCCGGGCGCTTTGCAGATTTTCCAGATTGCCGGGCTGCGCGCCATTCCCGTGGCGGTCGACGACGAAGGCATGCGCGTCGATCACGTCGAGGCGATCTTGCGGACGCGGCGCCCGCGTTTCATTTACACGATGCCGGCGCTGCACAATCCCACGGGCGCCAGCATGAACGCCGATCGCCGCGAACGGCTCGTAACGCTTGCCGAGCGCGCCCGCGTGCCGATCGTCGAGGACGATCCGTATGGCGAACTCGTACGCGAACCGGCCGCGCCGCTGGCGGCGCAGTCTTCGACGTACGTCATCTATCTCAGCACGTTTTCGAAAACGATCGCGCCGTCGTTGCGCCTTGGATGGATCACCGCTCCGCGACCCATTTACGAGCGTTTGCTGCTACGCAAACAGTCGTACGATATGGCGACGAGCTTGTACGTTCAAGCGGGCGTCCACGATTACTTATCGCATGCGTATGACGGTCATCTCGAACGCCTGCGCGCGGAGCTCGCGCTACGGCGCACGACGGCGCGCGCTGCGATCGCAGCGCACTGGCCCAAGTCGATGCGCCTGCACGGCGGCGACGGCGGCTTCTACCTATGGGCGACCGCGCCGCGCGAGCTCCGCGCGCGCGCTCTGCTCGAAGCGGCCGAGCGCAACGGTGCTTCGTTCCTCTTCGGCGAGGCATTCTTCGCGGCGTCCGGCGGCGACCACAACTTTCGGCTCGCCATCACGCCCGTCACGCACGAAGCGCTGGTCGAGGGCATCGCGCGTATCGGTACGACGATCGCGCGCGCAGCGGCGCGGTAGCGTGCCGGGCGAAGCGCTCGCCGAAGCGCTACTCGCTTGGTTCGCGCGGAACGGACGCAGCGCTCTGCCATGGCGCACGCAGCGCGATGCCTACCGCGTCGTCGTCAGCGAGTTCATGCTGCAGCAGACGCAGGTCGAACGCGTCGTTCCGATTTTCGAGCGCTTCGTCGCCGTCTGGCCGACGTTTGCGGCGCTGGCGGCGGGCTCTCAAGCGGACGTGGTGCGCGCGTGGAAGGGACTGGGCTATAACTCACGCGCGGTGCGGCTGCATCGACTGGCGCGAACCGTGGGCGAGCGCTATGCGGGCGTGCTGCCGGCAGCAGAAGTGGAACTGCTTACGTTACCCGGCGTCGGGCCGTACACCGCGCGTGCGATCGCCGCGTTCGCGTTCGACGCGGACGTCGCCGCGATCGACACGAACGTGCGACGTATCGTGCATCGCACGCAGCTCGGGATCGAGTGGCCGCCGCGCGCGACGAGCGCCCGGCTCGACGCGCTCGCAAGCGCGCTCGTGCCGCGCGGGCGAGGGTTTGCGTTCAACTCGGCGTTGATGGACCTCGGCGCGACGCTGTGTACGGCGCGCGCGCCCAAGTGTCTCTTGTGTCCGCTGCAGAGTTCGTGCGCCGCCGCTCCGATCGATGCGGGCGAGCTCGTGCGAACGGCCGCTCGCAATCGTGGACCGTCGCCTACCGCACGCGTTCCGTTCGAGCGCACGGCACGGTTCGCACGCGGGCGCGTGATCGACCGGTTGCGCGCGTTGCCCGCGGGGCAACGCATTTCGCTGCTCGCGCTCGGAAGCGAACTCGATACGATCTTACCGCATCACGACCGCGGCGCGCTGTCGCGCGTCGTCGCGGATCTAACGCGCGACGGAATCGTGCAGCAAGTCGACGACGGTATCGCGCTCGCCTGAACCGCAGACGTGCGTTACCCGAACCAGCTCGGCAAGTCGCTATACCGCTGTTCTTGCCACGGATCCGCCTCGTTGTGGTAACCGCGAACTTCCCAGAATCCTTTGCGGTCGTTTTCGAGAAATTCGATGCCGTTGACCCATTTCGCCGACTTCCAGAAGTACAGTTTCGGGACGAGCATGCGCACCGGGCCGCCGTGAATGGGCTCGAGATTTTGGCCGTCGAACTCGTATGCGACGAGTACGTCGTCTCCGAGCATCGCGTCCAGCGGCAGATTCGTCGTGTAATCGTTGTCCGCGTGCTGCACGACGAACTTTGACGTCGCCTTGGGCTTGGCGCGTTCGACGAGCCGTTTGAACGAGACGCCGCGCCAGAGTGTGTCTTTCTTACTCCAACGCGTTACGCAGTGAATGTCGCCGCGCCACTGCGCGGACGGTTCCGCGCGCAGTTCGTCCCAAGTCAGCTCGTACGGATGCTCGCACTCGCCGAAGAAGCGCAGCCGCCACGTTTTCGGATCGAAGCGCGGCACGTCGCCCACGTGCAGCACGGGAAAGCCCGAAGCGAGCGTTTGTCCGGGAGGGATGGTTGGGTCTTTCGTCTTGAAGAACGGCATGTGAATCAGACGCTTCGACCTCGCCCCGCGTCGTCCGTGCCCCGGATTCCCTTTCCCGCTAAAAAGGTGACCCGGGCGATCGCGAAGCGTCAACTGGCGGTGCTTGAAGAGACGTATCCGACCGCCGTTACGGCGCTCGACTACGGTTCGCCGTTTACGCTGCTGATCGCCGTGATCCTCAGCGCGCAATGCACGGACGCAAGAGTGAATCTTACGACGCCGCATCTTTTCAAGGCGTATCCGACGCCCGAGGCGCTCGGGAACGCGCGGGCCGACGATGTCGAGGGGATCGTGAAGTCGTGCGGCTTCTTCCGCATGAAAGCGAAGAACATCATTGCGGCGGCACGAGCGGTAGCCGAGCTCCACGGCGGTCGAGTACCGGCGGAACGCGAAGCGCTCGAAGCGCTGCCCGGCGTCGGACGCAAGACGGCAAACGTCGTCCTGTCGGTCGCTTTCGAAGAAGCGGCGTTCGCCGTCGACACGCACGTTTTTCGCGTCGCGCGGCGCTTGGGGTTATCGCTCGGGACGACTCCTCGCGCTATAGAAGACGATGTGGTAAGGCTCGTGCCGAGCGAAAAGCTGCGTCACGCGCATCATTGGCTGATCTTGCACGGGCGTCAAATTTGCAAGGCGCCGACGCCGCTATGCGAACGTTGTCCCGTGCGAGAAATGTGCCCGAGCGCGCCCATCGTCGAACGAACGCTGCGCTCGAAAGCGCGCGCTAAAACGCGTGCCGCGCTCGCTAAACGAAAGTCGGCGGCGCGCTAATGCCACGAGCGGATGCATTGAAATGCTAGGCTCGCGGTGATAACGACTGCAACGCCGACGGTTAAAGCGAGCCGCGTCGTGAGTACTCGAGGGCCAGTCGGTAAATCCGCCGGCGCTTTTTTTAGCCGCACCGTCCAGTAAATTGCCGACGCAATAAACACGACCGACGAGATCGCCGTCGTGCGATTCGGGAGCACGAAGAGAGTGAGCACGCCCATGACGGCGGCAACAAGCGTGCATCGTAGGCTGAATCGAAGGCGGTTGAGCGTCAGCACGGGTGACGGCCCTCCGCGATGCATCACAGTGCGATCGGTCCCAGGTTGTCGAGATGGGCCGGGCGCGGCAGTTCGGCATCGGCCGCAATGTGTTTGAGTAGCTTCGACGGCGTGAGGGCCTCGCCGTAACCCGCTTCCGTCGAGAGCTTCGAGAGGTTGATGAGCGCCGGCACGTCGGCACCGCTGTCGAACTGGTACTCGCCCTCGAGGCCCATACCGCCCACGACGACGAGTTGACGCGCTTCGTCGAGATCGAGCCGCACGCGGTCGTCGCGGAAACGCAATCGCACCCGCAGCGGTTTTTCGAGCCGTACGAACGTAATGCCGGGTTTGCCGACGATCGAATTGAGTCGTTTCGTACCGATGGCGAGCGCATCTGCGAAGGCGGCGAGGCCGGCGGCGGCGTCGTCCGTAGGCGCGCGCTCGGCGTTCGGCGTGCCGGAATCGATCGCCGCGCCAACGTCTTTACGAGCGCGGATGCGCATCGCCATCGCGACGATCGGGTTCGGATTGAGGCTGGCATCATCCGACTTCACGAGGAGATATTCCGGTTGCGGCGGGCGCGGGCCTATAGCGTTCGGCGTTCCTAACGCGAGGCTGAGGAAGGCCTGCATGACGCTTGGGCGGGAACCCGCCTGTTTGCATGAGCGAACGTAATTCTCTCGCGATCGACGTCGACAACCGGGTGGTGTCCGTCGCGAACCGGGGGCGGCATGCCGCTCGAATACCCGACACGCCGGAACGCAAGCTACTCGAGAAGCAGCGCGGGATTCGCGAAATCGTTTTTGGGGCGCAAGACGGGATCTTGACGACGCTCGGCATCGTGACCGGCGTGGGCAGTGCGGCGGGCGCGCGTCCCACCATCTTGATCACGGGCTTTCTGTCGCTGTTCGTCGGCGCGGTATCGATGGGCGTGGGCGAATACTTGGGCGGTAAATCCGAGCGCGAAGTCGTCCAGAATGCGATCGACTTAGAACAACGCGAAATGCTCGACACGCCGGAGGCCGAGTTCGCCGAACAAGTCGCCTATTACGGACTCAAGGGTTTTACCGACGACGAGGCCGTCACGATCGTCAAGCGGCTCGAGAAAAATCCCGAAATTTGGCTACACGAAATGGTGCGCGACGAGTTCGGCATCGACGTGCGCGAAGCCCAGGGCGGCGGCCTGCGAGAAGCGTTGAATATGGCCGGCTCGTTCGCCATCGGAGCCGCGTTGCCGGTCGTGCCGTATGCGTTCGGAATCTCGCTTACGACGGCAATGTGGACGGGGCTGCTACTCGCGGTGCTCGCGCTCTTTGGCATCGGATATTTGGCCGGTACGCTCAGCGCCCGGCAGCCGGTCGTGAAGGGTCTCGAGATCGTAGCGTTCGGCGCCGCCGTGTTCGCGCTCTCATGGGCGGCGGGACATTATATCCCGCCACTGTTCGGGATCGCCGCCGTCCCGGTCGGCGGCTAGCGGCGCGACCCGCTTACGTCTTGCCGTTCGCAGGCGGCTTCCACTTACCGACTAGCGTGCGCGCGATAACCAGCCGCTGGATCTGCTGCGTGCCTTCGTAAATCTGTGTGATCTTCGCGTCGCGCATCATACGCTCGACGGGATACTCGGTCGAGTAGCCGAAGCCGCCGAGAATTTGCACGGCGTCCGTCGTCACTTTCATGGCCGTATCGCCGGCTTTTAATTTTGCGAGTGCCGCGAAGAGGGTGAGTTCCGACGAATCGGTGTCGCATTTGCGGGCCGCTTCGTACAGGAGCAGACGCGACGCTTCGACTTCGACCTTCATGTCCGCGAGCATGAACTGAATGCCTTGCTGCTGGCCGATCGGCTTGCCGAACGCGATGCGCTCCTGCGCGTACTGCGCGGCGTAATCGAGGGCGCCTTGCGCGATGCCGACCGCTTGCGCCGCGATGCCGGGCCGCGATTTATCGAGCACCTTCATCGCAGTCTTAAAGCCCGTGCCTTCCGGGCCGAGTAAGTTGTCGGCGGGAACTTCGCAGTTCTCGAAGATGAGTTCGCACGTCGGCGAGCCGCGGATGCCCATCTTTTTTTCGATCTTCCCGACTTTGAAGCCCGGCGCGTTTTTCTCGACGACGAACGCGCTAATGCCGTTTGGCCCTTTGGCGGGATCCGTCACCGCGAATACGCAGATGATGTCGGCGACGCTGCCCTGCGTGATCCAAATCTTGTTGCCGTTGAGCACGTAGGTGTCGCCGCGCTTTTCGGCTCGCGTGCGCATCGAACCGGCTGCGTCGGAACCGCTGCCCGCTTCGGTCAACGCGTAGGCTGCGACATATTCTCCCGAAGCTAGCTTCGGAAGATACTTCGCCTTCTGCGCATCGCTGCCGGCGATGATGATCGGCAGCGCCCCGAGTTCTTGGACCGCGATCATCAAGCCGCTCGAAGCGCACGCTTTCGACACTTCTTCGACGACTTTGACGTAGGTGCCGAAGGAAAGCCCGAGGCCGCCATATTCGGCCGGAAACGGAATGCCGAGCAAATCGTTTTGCGCGAAGAGCTCGTAGATATCGCGCGCGAACTCGCCTCGCGCATCGATCTCGGCGGCGCGCGGCGCCACCCGCTCGCGCACGAGATCGCGAACGACCTCGAGGATCATCGCCTCGTCGTCGGTCGAGCTGGGTTGTACGGGCGCTTCGATTGCCATTGTTGTGCTCCATCTCATCGCGAATGCCGACCGGCCGGCCGAATCTCGCGGTGCCTTTGTGCTTTCGTTCGGACGCGCGTCGAGTCCCGGGGTGCCGCGTTCGTATCGAATGTGTGACGATCGCTACGTCATAGCGAAGGACGACGACCGAACCACGGTCGTGCCTCTTCGAGTTGCGCGGCGAGACGCAGCAGTGTCGCTTCACCGGCGAAGCGTCCGGTCAGTGCCATACCGAGCGGTAAACCGTCGTCGCTCCAGCCGAGCGGCAGCGAGATCGACGGCGCCCCGGTGACGTTCGCGAGCGGCATGCCGTCGATGAATTCGTAAATTTGCGCCGACGTCTTTTGCAGCCCGCCGCTACGTACGAACGCTTTAGCAACGGGTAACGCCAGCAACACTTTCAAACTACGCGCTTCGGCGCCGCTCGGCGGGAGGACGCCGAGTTTGGGCGGCGGCGTGGCGAGCGTCGGCGTGAGTAAGACATCGTAGCTTTCCATGAACGTCCCCACGACACGCCCTTGAGCGCGCAGCGTCCGGATCGCTTCGCTTAGCTCCACCGCCGTCACCGCGTGCGCGATTTTTCTCAAGGCGCGGGTCGCTAGCTCGAGTTCGCCGCGTCGCGGCCGGCGCTTGCGTTCGCGCTCGAAGTAGGCGACGTCCGCAGCAAGCTCCGCGGCGATCGCGATCAGCAGCGCGTACGCGAAAGCCGCGCCGTCGACCGCGGGCTTTGCTTCGACGAGTTCGTGGCCGAGCGATTCGAGAAGGCGGACCGTCTCGTCCAGCGCGCGCAGCACGCGCGGATCGTACGCCCGCGCGATCAGCGGCGTACGCGTGAAAGCGATGCGCAGCTTGCCGGGCGGTGTGCCGACTTCTTGCAAGAACGGCCGCTCGGACGGCGGCGGCGTACTGAAGGCGCCGGGGTCCGGTCCCGCCGTCGCGTCCAGTGCGGCCGCGGAGTCGCGGACGCTGCGCGTTACGACGTGCGCGACCACGTTGCCGAACCACGGGTCGCCCGCGCGCGGGCCTAGCGGCGTGCGCCCGCGCGTCGGCTTCAACCCGACGAGCGCGCAACAGGACGACGGAATGCGAATCGATCCGCCCCCATCGGAAGCGCTCGCGATCGGCACGATGCCGGCCGCCACGGCAGCGGCGCTGCCGCCGCTCGATCCGCCGGCCGTGTGCGCGAGATTCCACGGATTGCGCGTCGGACCGAAGGCGACGGGTTCCGTCGTCGGCACGAGGCCGAAT
Source organism: Vulcanimicrobiota bacterium (assembly GCA_030853925.1). GTDB lineage: Bacteria > Vulcanimicrobiota > Vulcanimicrobiia > Vulcanimicrobiales > Vulcanimicrobiaceae > JALYUE01. The sequence goes on from JALYUE010000028.1 coordinate 26,479, forward strand.
TCGGGTGAACTCGTTTTGCCGAACGCGACGAGACCGGCGTCGCGCCAGCGTCGCACGATCTCGGAATCGTAGTTCGGCACGTAGTCGCGGCAGAACGCGCTGCCTCCGCTCATCGGAACTCCGGCGACGGCCTCTTGCAGATCTTTAACCAGGAATGGAACGCCCGCAATCGGGCCGTCGCTTCGGCCGCTCGCAAGCTGCGCGCGCGCGCGCGTTTCCATGAACGTGACGATTGCGTTGACCGCGGGATTCTGTGCCGCGGCGCGTTCGAGCGCCGTATCCAAGAGTTCGGCGGCAGAGACCTCTCCGGCGCGCACGAGCTCGGCGAGCCCGAGCGCATCGTAGCGATCGTATTCGGCAAATTTCATCGCACGCCGCTTCGCTCGGGCGTTTTGCTAGTCCCCGCGCCGCCTTTGCGATCCCGCGGCGTCGGCGCCCCGTGGTTATGGCCAAATTCCTAATTGACGGACGGGAGCCCATGTGCGACGGTAAACGCTCATGAGAAAGACACGTCTATTCGCCTCGCTGCTCAGCGCCGATTTTGGCCGGCTCGCGGAGCAAACCGCCGAACTCGAAGCGACCGGAGCGATCGATGGCCTGCACATCGACGTGATGGACGGTCACTTCGTGCCGAACGTTGCGATGAGTTCGCACTCGGTCGCGGCGCTACGCGGCCGCACGCGGCTCCCGATCGAAGTGCATTTGATGGTAACCGATCCTTCGGCCATGGCGCCGTCGTTCGTCGCCGCGGGCGCCGAACGGCTGATCGTCCATGCCGAAGCGAGCCCGCACCTCCATCG
>JALYUE010000021.1 GCA_030853925.1 Vulcanimicrobiota bacterium
TCATACGCTCGTCCTCGACGTTGCGCAGCCACCCGCCGAAAACCGGCATCCAATATCCGAAGCGCATCAGTTGTTTATCACCGCGCCGCTGCGGACGCGCCTTTCAAGGAAGTCGACTAGTCGTTCCCAGGGATCGAAGCCGATCGTTTGCACTGCGTTCGCGACGAAGTTCGAAAGCGCGTTGATGTCGTAATAGAGTCGGCGTCCGTCGCGGTCGTCGACAAGAAACTCGACGCCGCCGACCTCGATGCCGGCTTCGCGGCAGATCCGTTCGACGTCGGCGATTGCCTCGGCCGGCGGATGCGCCGCCGTGGCCGTCACCCGCGGTGCGACTGCAGCGGAGCGCCCGTCGGCGGGAACGCTGCAAATGTCCGCCGGGCAGAGATCGAACGTCTCGTCGCTCGCCCGTACGTCGATCGCGTACAGGAACGTACCGCCGACGATCTCGACGCGCGTGATCGTGCCGCCGCGCTTGGGAACGTATTCTTGCAGCAGCGCAACGGAATCCGACCCGAAGTCCAGCACGCCCGACGCCGCGGCGTCGTTCAAAGCCGTAGGTTCGTCGAAGCGAACGATGCCCGCACCGCGGCCGCCGACGTTTGGTTTGAAGACGAGCGGAAAGCGCAGTTCACGCGCCGCGGCAGCAATTTGATCGGCACGGTGCACGACGCGCGACGCCGGAAAGGGCAGCCCGAGGGCCGCCAACAGCGCGAGCTGTTTGGCCTTGGAAATTTCGAACGCGTACGCCCGCGTACCATTGATCACCGGAACGCCGCGCAATTCGAATGCGGTCAACAGATCGCCGGCATAAAAAAGCGTATCGCCATGCCCGCGCGTTTGGGCCGATGCGCTCATCCGGTTGAAAACGAGCTCCGGTGCGCCGCCGCTGCCCGGTATATCGCCGCAGAGCGGACCGGCGGCCGGATCGAGCACGTGGTCGGTCGCCGGCATCTTACGATACGGCACGCGCCGCCGCTCGAGCGCCGCGAAGAGCAGCTCGAACCAAGCCGGATTCTCGTACAAGACGGCCAACGCGGCCCCGTCAGGCGTCATACGAAGTTTGCGACCACGTGCGGAAATGGAGAGTTGCCGCGCGATGCTGCATGCGACCCACTATGCCCACTTGCCGCTACCCGCCCGCGATGCGACGGACGTCGATGATGCGGTCGCTTTCGACGAGATGCGCGAGCACGGCCGTTCCCCGTTCGACTTCCCCGAAGACCGTGAAGGCGCGGTCGAGGTGCAGTTGCGGCGAGAGCGTCAAGTAGAATTGCGTGCCGGCCGAGTCGCGCAGCGCGTGGCCGTGTGCGTAGTCCAGCCCCATCGCGATGATGCCGCCGCGCTGCTCGATCGGATTCTCTTCGGCCGGTATCGTAAAGCCGGGCTCATCATCGGCGTTGTCGTGCGCATCGCCGCTTTGGTCGACGAAGTCGGGCACGATGCGGAACCAGCGATTGTGATCGTAATAGCCGCGCGCCGCGAGTGACAGGAAGTTCGCGACGGTCGACGGCGCCCACTCGGGATAGAGGCGCAGCACGACATCGCCTTTGGTCGTGCGCAGCAAGACGCGCGGATGGCGTCCGGGAAGCCCTCCGTTCATCATGCGCGCATCGGTCGGCGCAACGAACGGCGGCAACGGTATGGTCGCCGGATAGGGCGCGCGTAACGGCGCCCGTTGCGGAGCCGCGCTTCCGGCTGCGAGCTGTGGCAGCGAAAGCGGACGCCGCGTCGCAGCGGCATCGGGTCGGTGCGGCAGCGGCGGGAGGTGGACGAACGATGGGATGGCAGTCTGGTGTTGCGTCGGCGCTTGATGGCGCAGGCGCCGCAGGGTTTCGAGTGCTTCGAGCTGCACGCGCCACGACGGGTCGCCCATCGCGATGCGCCGGAACGTGGCGGCATCGCCGTCACGGCGCCGTCCCCACGCCCGCACCGCTTCTAGCCGGACGAGTTCTTCGGGATCGCGCAGGGCGGAGCGGAGAAACGATGCATCGGCACGGGTCGCGTAAGCGCGGTAGATCGTCCACATCGCATGCCAGCGAACGGTCCGATCGCGTTCCTTGCGCACGATGCCTTCGAGTGCGCGAGCCGTCGCCCCGGCGTACCGCGCATGGGCGAACGCGTCGAGCTGCGTGACGGCATGGGCTCGAACGACCGGATCGCGGTCCACGCGTGTTGCGATTTCCAGATCGGTCGCGACCGGCAAGCCGCCAAGCGCCGGCGTCCGTTCGACGATCCGCCCGATCGCGTCCGCGGCCGCGTAGCGTACCGCCGAGTTTGAGTCGGAACGTAAAGCGGTGCATTCGGCGCGCAGTGCCGTGCCGTCAGCGAGCAGCCCGAGCGCATACGCGCTCATGGCGCGCAAAGCGGCATCGTGGGCGGCCAAATGCGCCCGCAGCGGCGCGGCGGCTGCAGGGTTTCCGATGCGTCCCAGCGCCAGGGCGGCTCGAGGGGCCAGGCGGGGGGCGTCGTCGAGCGACCGCAGGACAGCGGGCGAGAGGGTGCGGTGAAGTTCGGCGATTTCGATCTGCCGGAGCGGTGCGATGCTCGCCGCGGGGGTACGAACTGAGCCGGCGGCAGCCGTCGCCTTGCCGAACTGCCAGGCTACTCCCAGGGTCGCAGCGAGGACGAAGGCAAGGCAAAGTTTCACGCTTTCCAACCCAACTTTCTGTGTCGCCGGCGCGTTATGTTATGCAGGTGCCGCGCACGGGTCCCGCTGGATCGACGCCCGCCGTTTCTCGGAGAGTACCATATCGATGTCCATCACGCCCAAACGCAAGGCCGGCAACGGCATGACGGTCCGCGAGGCGGGTCAAAAAGGCGGCGAGACCGTAAAACGCAAGTATGGCCCGGAGTTTTATGAAGCGATCGGTCGCAAGGGCGGGGAAGCCACCAAGCTAGCTCACGGCCACGAGTTTTACGAGCAGATCGGCAAAAAAGGCGGCAAAAAAGGCGGCGAGGCAACGCGCGACCGCTACGGCCCCGGTTTTTACGAAGAGATCGGCCAAAAAGGTGGTCAGAAAGTTAAAGCGCTGATCGAGGAAGGCAAGAAAGCCGCTGCCGCTGCGCGAGAAGCAAGCGAAAAGAAGGCCTCGTAGGGAACCTGGAGCGATGAGGCTGCGCATCCGGCTCGGATCGCTCGGCGCCGTTCTGGCCTTGGTCGCCGCGGCGACTGCCGCGCGCGCTATCCCGCCTCCTCCGCCACCGCGCAACGCACCGGTCGAGGCGTCGCCGACGCCGGCTCCGGCGGGCAAAACGTTGGCCTTTGGTTCGCCGCTCTATTTCGTGCTCGACGCGAAGATCAGTTCCGCTTCGACGCCCGACGGAACGCTGATCCCGATGCATTTGAGGTCGCCGCTGATCGTCAACGGCGTGACCTTGGCTCCGGCGGGCACGCCCGCGAACCTCGAAGTCGTCTCGACGCGCAAACCGGCGTCCGGCGACGTCGGCGGAG
>JALYUE010000036.1 GCA_030853925.1 Vulcanimicrobiota bacterium
CTGTAGACCGAACCGGAAGTTTCGGCTTCGCCGAGCACTTCAGAAGCAATATACGTCGCGAGGACGATTGGGGTCTGATACATTGGTACTCCAGTCATTATTGAGGCGGGAGATTTCACCTTAAGCGATTCGCGTAGGTCGCGAAAGGGCGAAAGGGCACCATCTCAAGGGCAAAGGGCCCAGGGCGGCCGGCAAGCGTGACCTGCACTTCCAATTAAAAGGGTAACTCAGCGCTCCTGCTCGGTCGACATGACCGGCAGCGCGGTTGACCGCGCCGTTTGGCCGGCCGTATACTTGAAGCGGACATCTCGATAGGTGAGGCGTCTGCGTGCCACATAAGCCGCTGCCCGGAAACGTCGAAAGACGCCAAGTGGGTAGAACAGGCTCCGCCGACCGAAGGCGGCGCTCAAAGCGGCTGACCTTCCTGTGAAGTCTACGGGGCGCAGTGCCAAAGCTCGAAGCGACTGAGATGTAGGCGCCGTCGCCTTGAGGACGTGCCCTGCCGACCGGTCGCGATACGCGGCCGGTCTCAAGTGCGTCGGAAGAAGCTGGGAAGGGGACGAGCGATGAGTTTTTACGATGGCTACGTATCATCGCTCGTCGGCCGCTCGGGCATCGTCGAGGGCGACGCGCAACGCAAGTCCGTCGGCAAAGTCGCCGACTTTCTCGTCTCGAAACCGGACGACACGTTTCCGCGAGTCGACGGCATCGTCTTCAAAACGAGTGCCGGACGACGCTATAGTCCGATGGCGTCCGTGGTAGACATCGAATCGAACGGCCCGATCGTTTTGCGCGAGGCGCCCGCGCTCGAGCCAATTCCCGCAAACGAAGCGCTGTATCTCGTCGAAGATCTTTTCGACAAGCAGATCGTCGACGTCGACGGACGCAAAGTCGTGCGTATCAACGACCTCGAAGTCGCCAATACCGGCGGCGCGCTGCGCGTCGTCGCGGCGGACATCGGCGTATCGGGACTGCTCCAGCGCTTGGGTGCGGGCCGCCTCGCACCGCAGTTGGTCGAGCGCGTCCCGCGCTCGCTGATCGCCTGGGATAACGTCGCACCGATCGCCGACGTCAATCCGGTCGACGTTAAGCTGTCGGTCTCGGAACACCGCCTGGCGCGCCTGCACCCGTCGGAACTCGCGGATATCATCAGCGAACTCTCGACGCAGGATGCCGCGCGGGTCGTTCAATCGCTCGACGACGAAACGGCCGCCGACGCCTTCGAACATCTCGATTCCGACGTTCAGTTGCGCGTCATGGAAGATCTCGGCTCCGAACGCGCTGCCGACATCATCGAAGAGATGGATTCCGACGACGCGGCGGACTTGCTCGGAGAACTAGACGAAGACAAGCGCGCGGAACTGCTCGCGAAGATCGAAGATCGGGCGTACGCGGACGAACTCGAAGAACTCGTCGAGTACGAGTCCGATACCGCGGGCGGCCAAATGACGACGGACTACGTGTGGATCTATCCGCATCGCACGACCGCCGCCACCATCGCGAAGATCCGCGAAATCGCACCGGAGTCGGAATTCATCTATTATTTGTACGTTACCGACCCGCACCGAAAGCTGCTCGGCATCGTATCGCTGCGGACGCTGTTGCTCGCACTTCCGACCGCGTTCATTCATAAATTGATGGATACCGACATCGTGAGCGTGTCGCCGGAGACGAGCGCCGAAGATGTGGCGTCGACCATAGCGCGCTACGATCTGCTCGCGGTACCCGTGCTCGATACGTCCGGACACATGCTCGGCATCGTGACGGTCGACGACGCGATCGACGCGGTCATGCCGGAGAAGATCGCAAATTCGCTGCCGCGCTTCGTTCGCCACCACGGGAAGCGCGACGTTGCAGCCAAGTGACCTCGAAGAAGCCGGCGGCGCCAAAACGGGTGGCCGTCGCCCGCGCAGGTTGCGAACGCTCTTTTTTCTCGCGGCGGCTCTGGGGCCGGGGTTTATCACCGCGTCCGCCGGCAACGACGTCGGCGGCATCTTCACCTATTCGGTAGCGGGCGCCCAATTCGGCTACAAAATTTTGTGGCCGCTCATCCCGATCGCGGTCGCGCTCATCGTCGTGCAAGAAATGGCGGCCCGAATGGGCGCCGTGACGGGCAAAGGCCTCGCGGCGCTCATACGCGAGGAATTTGGCGTCCGGATCGCTCTGCTGACGATGTTGTGCCTGTTCTTCATGAACACGTTTACGACGAGCGCCGAGTTTGCGGGCATCGCGTCGGCGAGCGAAATCTACCACATTTCTCGATATATCTCGGTACCGCTGTCCCTCGCACTCGTGTACCTTTTCGTGTTGCGCGTCAGCAGCAAACTGATCGAACGGCTCTTCGTCGTTCTTTCGCTCGTGTACGTCACGTATATCTTTTCCGGTATCCTCGCGCATCCGAATTGGGGCGACGTCGTGCATGGCACGCTCGTACCGACGATCGACACGCACGATGCGGCCTATCTCGGCACGATCGTGGCGTTGATCGGCACGACGATCTCGCCCTACATGCAATTCTATCTGCAGTCGGCGGTAGTCGAGAAGGGCACGCGCGCGAGCGGCTTACTCATGTCGCGCATCGACGTCACGAACGGTTCGATTCTCGCGATCATCGTGGCGGGATTCATGATCGTCGCGAACGCAGCGACGATCTTCGTCTACAACCAAGCGCATGCAGCGCACCCGATCGCCGTCACGCAGGCCTCCGACGTCGCCGTCGCACTTCAGCCTCTTGCCGGAAAATTTGCAAGCGCGCTGTTCGCGTTCGGAATTCTCAATGCCGGGCTCTTCACGGCCGCCGTCCTGCCGCTTTCGACCAGTTACCTCGTGTGCGAAGCGTTCGGCTTCGAGGCGGCTCTAGACCGCGGCTTCCGCGAAGCGCCCGTATTCTTCGGCCTTTTCGCAGCGGGACTCGTGCTCGGAGCGGCGCTCGTGCTCGTCCCGGGCGCACCGCTGCTTCAGCTCTCGATCGCTTCGCAGCTGCTGCAAGGTTTGCTCCTGCCGCTCGAACTCGTGTTGATGCTCTCGATCATCAATCGCGTGCGCGTCATGGGCGCTTACCGCAACACGGCAACCGCCAACGTCATCGGATGGGCGACCGTCGGTATCGTCGGTGCGATCGCGTTATATTACACGTTCACGCAAGCGCTCGCCGCCTTCGGCGGACGCGGCTAAGCGTTAGCCGCCGCTGAGATCGACGACGATTTCGGTGATGAAAGCGACTGCAAAGCCGGCCGTGACCATCGACGTCGCGAGAATCGTCACGCCGGTCTTTTTCAGTACCGACCAAAGTTCGCCGATGACGAATACGAGCGCGCCGATCGCGGTCGAAAGAAAGAACACGGAGAGCAATGGCGAGCTGAACTGGTAGCCGATCAGCGTGCCTAGGAAAGTGGGGCCTCCGGCGACGAGTCCCGCGAGCCCGATCTGCGCCCAACTCGGAACGAACTTCCCGGCGAGCGGCGCCGCCACGCCGAAACCTTCGGTCGCGTTATGCAGCGCGAACCCGATGATGAGGCCGGCCGCGACCGCGGTCGCTCCCGATGCAGCCGACGCTCCGATGGCGAGGCCCTCCGCAAAATTGTGCGCCCCGATCCCGATCGCGATGATTCCCGCGAGCACGAGCGGCCGCTCCGCAACCGTCTGCGCGGTCCGCTTGACGATCGCGGTCGACGCCGCGCCTAGGCCGACCAGCCCGAGCACGAGCCCCGCACCGAGTGCGACGACGAGGCCGATCGGGAACGCGGCGCCGCGGTGCCAATCGGCGAGCGCGCGGTTTACCGGAACGATCGCATTCATCGAAATCTCGATGACGAGATACACTAAAATGCCGATGGCGAATGCGTTGAGCACGTTGACTGCAGCCGGTTTGAGTTTGCGCGCGCGAGCGATCGGCAAACCGAGGAAGATCGTAAGTCCGGCGAACGCGCCGAGCAAGGCCGTCATCCCGAACGACAACTTCCCCGCTGCCGGGGCCGGAGCGCCGTGCGCGAGCGTATCGCCGCCCGACATCGTGCGCATCATCGCATCGTACATGCCGACCGTCTTGTCCGGCGTTCCGAGGTAATGCAGCGCCGTGATCAATCCGCTCGGCATGCCTTGGCCGTCCTCGACGTGGTCGAGCACGTGACAGTGAATCATCCACGTGCCCGGCTGCTGGTCGGCGAGGATCGTCGTGTCGACGCGTTGTCCGGGCCCGACTTCCAAGGTATCTTCCACGTCGGAAGTCGATAACGGCATCGCGTCGCGCGCGATCACGTGCATGTAATGCCCGTGCGTATGCATCGTGTGAAAGCTCTCGGCGGAAATATTGATCCACCGAACGCGAACGCGCTCGCCTTTACGCACGGCGAGGCTGCGCGTCGCCGGGTACTCCTTGCCGTTGAGCGTGAAGTCGCTTTCGCCCAAACTGTTGATATACCAAGCTGAGATGATCTCGAGGTAATCGCGCGCGACGCGCTCTTCGGGGCGCGGGGCGTTCGGCGCGACGATGATGCCGCCGTACAAGCCGGAATTTAAAACGACCTTGCGATCGTGCGTGTGATAGATGAACGTGCCCGGCTGATTCGCGACGAACGTATAGCGGAACGTGCCGTGCGGCGGAACCATGGGTTGCGAAGAGCCCGGAACTCCGTCCATGTCGCTAGGGACGCCGTGAATGCCGTGCAGATGGATCGTGTCGGGAATATCGAGTTCGTTTCGATAGTCGATGACGACGCGGTCGCCTTGCCGCACCTCGAGGGTCGGGCCGGGCACCACACCGTTGTATGTCTTAGCCATCACGGTCAGGCCGGGTTTCAAAGTCCACGGCGCTTCGCGGGCGACGATATGGAACGTCTCCGTTTTGCCCTCGACTTTGGGCAGCGCCCGAAACGTACCATCCGCACGCGGCGCCAGACGTGATTCGCCGGGGGCCGGCGTCGCCGCCGGAACCGCCCCCGTCAACGGCTGCATGCCGACCGGGCCCGTTTGCGAACCGCGCGGCGCTTCGTCCGCATCGGCGAGCACGGCCGCGGGCAGTCCGGCGAGCAACATGATAAAAACGATGGCCCGAAACGCGAGCGACACAAAAATCCTTGGACTAGGCGGTGTTAGGAGTGCCTCACAACTTTATGTGGCGCTCCTTACGACACCTCCTGCGCGTCGTCGGCGAGAGATTCGTGCCCGTGCTCGTGGCCGGCGGCGCCGGAAATCGAACAGTACAGGTCGGCATGGCGCGGTCCGCAGTTCGCGCACTCGAATTGAATGGTCGTGTGCGTGATGCGGTAGCGCTTGGCTAATATTCCGTTGAGTTGCTCGAGAAGCTTGTCACACTCGCTCAAGACCCGGTCGCCTTCGACTTTCAAGTGCGCCGAAAGTGAATTCATGCCGCCGGCGATCGACCACACGTGCAAATCGTGGACGTCGCTCACGCCGGGCACGCGCACGATGTCGCGCACCAGCTGCGCGACGTTGACGCTCGCGGGAGTCGACTCCATGAGGATGTCGATCGTCTCGCGCAGGACGTCCCAAGCGCCTTTGGCGATCAAGACGGCGATTGCGATCGAGATCACCGCGTCCGCCGCGTACCAGCGAGTCGCGAGAATCACGACGCCGGCAACGATAACTCCGATCGACGCGGCGACGTCTCCGAAGACGTGCAACATGGCCGCTCGAACGTTGAGATTATTCTCGCTGCTGCTGCGTAAGCCGAAGCCGATATAGAGATTGATGATTATGCCGGCGCCGGCGGATAAGAACATCAGCGTCGGCGCGACCGGCGAAGGCTCGTGAAGCCGTCGAATCGCCTCGTACCCGATCAACCCCACGATGATGATCAACGTCAATGCATTGACGAGCGCCGCGAGAATGCCCGTCCGATGGTAGCCGTAGGTTTTGCCGGCATCGGCCGGCCGTTGCGCCTGCACGGTCGCGAACCAGGCAAGTCCGAGCGCGACGAGGTCCGTGAGGACGTGTCCGGCGTCGGCGACCAGCGCGAGCGAATGCGACCAAACGCCGCCTGCGAGTTCGATCGCTAAGATCGCGAACGACAGGAAGAACGCGGTGCGCAGCTTCGCGTCCGTCGATGGCGCGTGCCGATGACCCGCGCTCATGCGCGCGCCGCTTCACTCGCCTGTGCGGTGTGGCCGTGGTGCGTGAGGGCCATATGGAGGAGAGCCGCGACGTGGGCGTCGTCGAGCGTGTAGTACACGTATTTACCCGCACGCCGGGCTTTCGCCAATCGGAGCGCGCGGAGAATGCGCAGGTGCTGGGATACGCCCGATTCCGTGACGCCGACGATCGCAGCGAGTTCGTTGGTGCACGCCTCGCGCACCGAAAGCGCGTGGACGATCGCCATGCGAGTAGGATCGGCTAGCGCTCCAAAGAGTGCGGCTACTTCGCGGTACGTTGCGGCCGGGGCCAAACCCGGCGGCCCGTGCCGGCCCTGGGCAACGGCGGCGGTCATTCTCGTTGGATACCCGCAGAGTTGCGTAATCCCTACAACGTTGTGTGAAATCTCGCCTTCACCCTTTCCGGGCGCAGCCTTCGTCGCGCCGGACCGAAGCGCTTACCTGATGGCGGAAGGAGTAAGCACGTGGAGTGCGTGCATCCCAAGGTAGATGACGTACGCCACGATCAGCGCGCCGGCTACCCGCGTCGCGGCGACGGCGGACGCCGGCCGCCCCCGCCGTTCCATGACCGCCGCCATAGGCCAAACGCCGCCTACGAGGAGCGCCAATATCCAATGTACCGCGGGCGGTGTCAAACCGGTCGACCACCATGTAGCGATCCCTAAGACGATCTGGAGGGCCAGGACGTACACGACCACGCGGCGCGCCGGTGGAAAGACGATCGCCGCGAGCGCTGCCAAAAACAACAGCAGAGCGGCGATATTATGAGCGTGCAGCAATGTCACGGGGCTTTCTTCGCGTGATCGAGGCCGCCGTCATGTCGAACGACGAGCTGCTCGACTTTGCCGAAGGCCTCGCCCGCATTGCGAGCACGGGCGGCGGAGCGAAGGCGCTCGCCGCGCATCTCGCGGCGTCGTTGGATGCTGCAGTGCTGGTCGAAGACGCCGAGTGGCGCCACGTCGCTCTCACGGGCACGGGCTCGCGCGCCGTGCCGCCGACTAGCCGCGAACTGATCGGCGCCGCCGCAAAAAGCGGCGAAGGCGTCGTGCGGCTGCAAACCCCCGGGCACGCGCTCGAAGGCATCGCCGTGCGCATTCGCGGCGGCGACGCTGCGATGGGTTGGCTTTCCGCCTTTCCCGCGACGACGAACGCGCAGGCCAAGGTCGGAGCGATCCGTTTGACTGCCGCCGCAATAGCGGTCGAATTGTCGCGCGACGCCGGCGGAGGCAAGAATCGGCGCAAGTCGTTCTGGGATCGTTTGATTTCGCGGACGTACGACGACCCGATCGAGGCCAAAGACGACGCCGCCGCGCGCGGCATTTCGCTTGCGTCGAACTACGTCGCCGTGGCGCTCGAGGCCGAAGGTCTCGAAGAAGCGGTCGCGACCGCGAAGATGGGCGATTTGCGGCGCATCGCGCTCGAGACGCTGCGCTCCGGCGTAGGCGATCTCGTCATCCTCGAGCGCGGCGCCGGTTTCGTTTTCCTGTGCCCCGCACCCATGGAAGTGGACGCGGCTAACGCCCGCACCGCCGCGACGCTCGTGCCGCGCGCCGCTCTCAAGGCACACTTTGGAGCAAAGATCGTCGGCGGAGTCGGCCGAACGGCGGACGCGATATCGGCGTATCGAACGGTCGAAGAGGCGCGCGAATCGATGTTCATAGCGCGCCGGCTCTTCGGCGGCTCGCGCGTGATGCCGTACGACGATTTGGGCATTTACCCGCTGCTCTTTCGCGGCGGCGCGACCTCGGGAGAATTACGCGCTTTCTCCGATCGCATTCTCGCCCCGCTGCGCGCCTACGACGAAAAGCATCAAACCGAACTGATCCGGACGCTGCGCCTGTACTTCGACGTCGGGCAAAACGTCAAGACGGCGGCGGCGGAATTGTCGGTACATCGTCACACGGTATTTTATCGTCTGCGCCAGATCGCCGAGATCAGCGGCCACGACCTGGATTCCGCGCACGACCAACTTACTTTACGCACCGCGATGGCGATCGATGCACTCAACTCTCACGAACGGTAAAGCCACGAACAAACGCGACGTGCTCAAGCTCGCTAAAGACCGCGGCGTGCGGTTCGTGCGCTTATCGTTCGTCGACATTCTGGGAATCAGTAAGAACGTCGCAATCCCCGTCGGCGAGCTCGAACGCGCGATCGACGGGCGGGTGACGTTCGATGGCGGTTCGATCGACGGTTTCATGCGCGGCGAGGAAGCCGACATGATGCTCTTGCCCGATCTCTCGACGTTCGCCGTCTATCCGTGGACGGCAAGCGGGCCCGTGGAAGCGCGCCTGATCTGCAACATCGCGACGCCCGACCGCGAACCGTTCGAAGGCTGCCCGCGCACCGCACTCGAGCGGGCGATCGACGACGCGGGCGACGTTGCCGCAGGCATTCAAAGCGGCCTCGAAGTCGAGTTCTACCTCTTCGAGTTGGACCCGGGCGGCGTGCCGACGACGCATTCGAACGACGCGGGCTCGTACTTCGATATCAACGAAAGCGATCGCGGTGAGGACGCGCGCAGCGAAATCGTCATGGCGCTCGAAGCGATGGGGCTCGGCGTCGCCAGCGCCCATCACGAACACGGTGCCGGGCAGCATGAGATCGACATTAAAGAAGTCGGCCTGCTCGCCGCCGCCGACGCCCTCATTACGATTCGCACGGTCGCCAAACACATCGCCGCACGACACGGTCTGCATGCGACCTTCATGCCGAAGCCGACCGAAGCGCTCGCAGGCAGCGGCGTGCATATCTATTTTGCGATTCCGAACGCGCCGGATACGCCCGTCGAAGAGAACGAGCTCGGCGAAGAGACGCTCTTTGCGATAGGCGGGCTCTTGCAGCACGCGCCCGCGTTCACCGCGATTTGCAACCCCACCGTCAATTCGTATAAGCGGCTGGTCGCCGCGTGGGACGCGCCGATCTATACGGTGTGGTCGCACCGCAGCGCGAATTCGCTCGTGCGCGTGCCGACGACTGCCGGCGGTCCGCCGCGCATCGAAGTGCGCAGTGCAGATCCATCCTGCAATCCGTATCTCGCGATGGCCGTGCTGCTCGCGAGCGCATCGGACGGCGTGCGACGGCACGCTTTGCCGGGCGACCCGCTTACCGGCTCTACCTACGATCTAAGCGAACGCGAACGCGAGCAGCGCCGTATTCTGACGCTGCCGAAGTCGCTACGCCAAGCGATCGTCGAACTCGACAAAGACGTCGTGGTGCGCGGCGCGCTCGGAGACCACATCTATCACGCATTTCGCGACGCGAAACTCGCCGA
>JALYUE010000070.1 GCA_030853925.1 Vulcanimicrobiota bacterium
GATCAAGGCAGGGACGGGAGGCGCCGGCGCGAGTTCCAACTGCACCTCGTCTGCGCCCTTAACGCGGCGCCGGCGCACCGGCTTCGCGACTTTGAGTTCCTCACTCGGCACGCTGAGGCTCGGCGGCGGCGGCTCGAGCGCTACGGGTGCCGCCTTGCGTTCCACCCGCGCGATCGCGCGGCCAGGTTCCGTCGGCGCCGTTTCACCCGTCGGCTGGGCCGTTCCGTTCGCGTCGACGCGGAAGATTTGCCGGTCGGGAACCGCGACGGTTTCCGGGCCGGAGACGCCTCGCCCGCGGCGGCGCCGGCGACGGCGCTTGCGCCGAACCGTTCCATCCTCGGCGACGGCTGCGGCGGGCGTCGTTTCGTCCTCATCGCCTTCGAACTCGCCACTAGCGTCGCCCTCGCCGAAGGGTTCGGCCGAAGCCGCACCGGCGCTATCGGAAGCCGTCACGTCGGCGGCGACGGTCTGCGAACCGGCCTCCTCCAGCACACCCGCCTCGGGAACGGCGCTGAGCGCTGCGGTGCCCGGAGCTTCGGAACCGGGTCCACGCCGGCGGCGGCGACGACGTCTGCGGCGGCGCCCTTCACCGTCCGCGGGGCCGCCGTAGCTCGCATACGCTCGGCCTTCGCCGCTCGGGTCGACGGCGGCGTACTCGGGAACGGGATGCAGCGGGGTTACGGTCGCGAGGGGCGGCGAACTCGGGATGTGTTCGCGCGTTTCGGCATCTTCCGCCTCAGCTTCCGCGGTAGTCGAAATGCCGAGCGCGGGACGTGCTCCGACGCCCTTCGCCGCCTCTTCCGCGAGTTCGAGCAACTGCTCTTCCTGCTCGGCGGCGCTGAGCTCTTTCTTCCGTCCGCGGCCTCCGCGGCGGCGCCGCCGCTTCGCTTCCGCCGGAAGTTGGATGACCGTCGAGCGCGGTTCGGCTAAAATCGTGCCGTCGTCGTCGATGTCGATGATCTTGATCTTGATCGTGTCGCCGGAATTGGCGGCATGCTCGACTTCGACCAGCCGGTCCGCGACGATCGCCAAGGCCGACGTGGGAACCGGAAGGCTCGCGGGAACCAGGTCGACCTCGAGTTCGTCGCCGACGCGCACGTTAGGCGGCGGGGCGATCGCGGCCGCGGCATCGGCCAGTTCTTCGATGCGCGTTTTTTCGGGATGCAACGCGGCGTCCACGCGCACCGCAATCGTCGTGCCGAGCTCTTTTTCGAGCCCGGCAAGTTCGTCTTCGTACCAGTATTCGATCTGCGCGCCGACGGTCGGCGCGGACACGATCTCGATCGGCCGATGCACGCCGTTCTGATGTGCGCGCCCAAAACGCCGGATGTCGCGAAACGCTTCGATCGCGACCGACTCCGGCGACATCACGCTGCCGAGTCCGCGGCATGTCGGGCACGCGCCGCGCAATTGGGCCGAGAGATCTTTGCCGACGCGTTTGCGCGTGAATTCGAGCAAACCGAGCGCCGAAAACGATTGAATCGTGGTACGCGTACGATCTTTGCGCAGCCCCGTCTCAAGCGTCGCAATCACTTTACTGCGCGCCGTCTCGGTCGACATGTCGATGAAGTCGCACACGATAATGCCGCCGATGTCGCGCAACCGCACTTGTCGCGCGATCTCCGCGGCAGCCTCGATATTCGTGCGCACGATCGTATCTTCTAAGTTTTTGCCGCCGGTAAACTTGCCGCTGTTGACGTCGATGACCGTCAACGCTTCGGTCGTCTCGATAACGATCGATCCGCCCGAGGGCAAATTGATCTTGGGACGCAGCAGCTTCTGGACTTCTTCGTCGATCTTAAAGTCTTTAAATAACGCGCGGCCGCTGTCGTAATGTTCGATGCGATCGACGTACTGCGGACCGAGTAGCCGCATGAAATCGCGAACCTTTTCGAAATCTTCCGCGTTGTCGATTAACACTCGTTCGACTTCGGGCGTGATGAAGTCGCGCGCCGCTTTAAATACGAGGTTCATGTCCTTATGAATCAAGGACGGGGCGGGAGCGCGCTTAAAACTTTCTAAGATACCGTGCCACATGCGGATCAGCACGCCGAGATCGGCGATCAGCTCCGCCTGACTGACGCCCGAGGCGGCGGTCCGAACCACGGTCGCCATGCCTTCCGGGCGGATCATCTTCATGATGTTCTTGAGCCTGTTCCGCTCGTCGGCGCTCTCGATCTTGCGCGAAACGCCCGAGTATTTTCCCGTCGGCATCAAGATCAAATAGCGCCCGGGTAGCGAGATATTCGTCGAGATGCGCGCGCCTTTGAGGCCGCGCGGCTCCTTGACGATCTGAACGAGAGCGTCGTCGCCTTTACTGATCTTCTCGGTGATCGTCCAGCCGGAGCGGCCTTGCGTAATCTCGACGTCGCCGATATTGAGCGGCGTTTTATTGATGTCGTCGACGTACAAGAAGGCATTGCGGCCGAGGCCGATGTCGACGAAACTCGCTCCCATACCCGGGAGCACGTTCATTACTTTGCCTTTGAAGATCGAGCCGATGACCTTTTCTTCGCGTTCGAAGTAAATCTCGGCGAGTTGTCCGTCCTCACGGATGGCGACCCGATTTTCCCACGGGTCGCTCGAGATGAGGATCTCTGTTGGCACTGCGTTGCCTTTCGATTCGGGCGCCGCCTAAGAGGAGCGCCGCATTATCAAGTTATGCCGCTCGCCGAGCCGGACGAGCGTCCTGCCCCCAGGTCGCGCCTATACGGAAACCCGCGGCGCGATCGAAAGCTTTGCCCGATCGTGCGGTACTGCGGGCGCAGTCGGAACGACGCGCACGCAAAAATCTGTAAATCGGATGGACGGTGCATTGGCCGTCCGGACGGCCGGTCCTGTCCCGAGCGGGAGTTTGTGAGGCTTGGCGCCTCAAAACACCAGTTTGTCGCGCTGGTAATAGACGTTCAACAGCACGCCCACTGCGGCGAAGTCCGTCAACACGGCCGTCCCGCCGTACGAGACGAAAGGTAGCGGAATCCCCGTGATCGGCATGATGCCGACGGTCATGCCGATGTTGACCGTTATGTGAAAGGCGAGCATCGCGAGCAAACCGACGGCGAGCAGGACGCCGAAGCGGTCGCGCGCCGCGAGCACCGCGCGCAGCGCGCCGAACAATACGACGGCATACAGCGCTATGAGCGCGAGCGCGCCCACGTAACCGAGCTCTTCGCCGACGACGGTAAAAATGAAGTCGCGCGAATGTTCCGGTACGAAGTTCAGCTGCGTCTGCGTACCGTGGTATAGACCCTTACCGAAGAGCTCGCCGCTCCCAACGGCAATCTGCGACTGGTTCAGGTTCCAGCCCGCGCCCCGCGGATCGGCATGCGGGTCCAGAAATACGAGTAATCGACTGCGCTGAAACGGCTTGAGCACGTATTTCGTGCCGACGACGAACCATGCGCCCGCCGTGACGGCCGCGGCATACGTCAAGAAATGCCATGTTTTAGATGCGCCGACGAACAGTTCGGCCGATAAGATCGCAACGATGACGAGCGTCGTCCCGAGGTCCGGCTGCTTGAGAATCAGGAGCGCCGGCACGGCGACCGCGACCAGAGCGAGCGCGATCTCACGCCAGGCGACGACCGGACGCGCGAGCAGCGCGGCGATGCACATCGCGAGGATCAGCTTCGCCGGTTCCGAGGGTTGGAATTGCAGCGGCCCGACGGTAATCCAGCGTTGGGCGCCGAGCGCGCTGCGTCCGCCCACCATCACGAGCCCGAGCAGCAATAAGTTGAGCGCGTAGAGCCGCAGCGACCAGCGCTGCCACGTGTGGTAATCGACCGCCGCGAACGCCGCCATGACGACGACGCCGAGCGCGACATAGGCGCTTTGCTTGCGCCATTCGAACGCAGCGCTCGGATCGTGCAGGTTGGCCGAGTGAATGACCAGCACGCCGAAAAGCGCCAGAGCGAGCGCCGTCGCCGCCATCGTCCAATTGACCGATTTGTACCAGGCTCGCTCCACGCCGCGGTTCTAGCCGCAAGCCGCTTTAGGCTTGGGCCGGCGTGCCGAGGCTTTGCACGACGATCGGCGCTCGTTTTTTTCGGCGTCGCCGGCGCTGCGCCGGACGCGGTTGCACGGCGAGAGCGCTGCTGGGCGACGCGGCCTCAACCGACGGCGCCCGCGCAGGCAGCGCGTCCGCGGCACCGAGTCCTTCCTGGAGCGGCTTTTCGTCGCTGGACGGGCTAGCTAGCGGCGCCTCGGCAGCCTCCGCCGCGCCGAAATCCGGGACGACACTCGGAACGTGATTTTCCGCGCTCGTGCCGGCATCGCCCGCGTCACTTTCCTCGGCCGCATCGACCACCCGCACGGTTTCCGGAACGACGCTCGTCTGCACGTCGTCCCCGGCGTCCACGTCGTCCGAACTCGGCCGTGCTTCCAAGCGACTCGCTTCCGGCGTCCCGCGTTCGCGCACGCCCGTGATCGGAATGCTGGCCAGCATGGCGACTTCGCGTTCGCGGTGCTCGAACGTCACGTCCGCATTCTCCGTATCGATTTCGACGTAACGCGAAATCACTTCGAGCAGGTCGCGCTTGAGGTTCTCGACGACATCCGGCGCGAGCGAGAGGTGATCGGAGAGCAAGACGAGCCGCAAGCGTTCCTTGGCGAGCGCCCCGGAGGGCGGCGGCGGCATGAAGAGCGACTTGAGGAAATTCAGCATTATGCCCGCCCTCCACCGCCCAGAGCGGCGAACAGCGCGGACAGCCGCGCGAAGAACCCGCCGCTCGGCGCCGGGACCGTCGGCGCCGCGACGTCTTCGCCCGCGAGTCGCGCGGCGATGGCGCGATACGCAGCGCCCGCCGGCGACGCAGGATCGAGCGCGAGCGGTTCGCCTCTGTTCGAGGCGACGACGACGCCCGGTTCTTCGGCGATCACTCCCAGAAGCGGCAGCCGCAATATGCCGTTAATGTCATCGACGGAAAGCATCTTGCCTTTCTTTACGAGCTGCGGCCGCAGGCGGTTGATGATCAATTGCGGCCGCCAATGGTTGGGCAGCAATCCGACCACGCGATCCGCGTCGCGCACCGCCGAAACTTCCGGCGTGCACACGACGATCGCATGCTGCGCACCCGCGACGGCGTTCTTGAAACCCATCTCGATGCCGGCGGGACAATCGATCAGCACGAATTCGAAACGGGCGCGGAGTTCTTCGATCAACGCGACCATCTGCGCGGTGACGACGTCCTCTTTCTCACGCGTTTGCGCGGCTGCGAGCAAATAGAGATTCTCGCTGCGCTTATCCCGGATCAACGCTTGGTCGAGCGTCGCTTTCTCTTCCAAAACGTCGAGCAGGTGCGCTTTGACGCGGCTCTCGAGTCCGAGCACTATATCGAGATTGCGCAGTCCCACGTCGGCGTCGACCAGCACGACGCGCCGGCCGCCGGCGGCCAAGGCCGCGCCGATATTCGCCGTCGTCGTCGTCTTTCCAACGCCGCCCTTGCCGCTCGTGATGACGATCGCTCGGCCGAGCTGCGGCCCGGGCGGCGCGACCGGCGCGGCGTCCGTCGCGGACGACGTCACGGCATCCATCATGACTAGCCCGCTTTCCATAACGAGTTGAACAGCCGCCCAAAGGTTTTCGGCGGATCGAACTTCGTGAACGGCACGAGTTCGCCGTTGAGACGCCGGGCGATCTTGTCGTAAATGACGGCGAGGCGCTTGGTCGGATCGAGCACGATCGGCTCGCCGCGGTTGGTCGTGTCGATGACTTCCTCGTCGTCGGGCACGGCGCCGAGCAACTCCGCCGAAAGTATTTCGCAGACGTCGTCGACCGACATCATGTCGCCGGATTTCACCATGTCGGGCCGGATGCGGTTGACGATCAAGCGCAGGGGGATCTTCGCCTGGGTCAACTTTCCGACGACGCGGTCGGCGTCGCGGATCGCGCTTACCTCGGGCGTCGTCACGACGATCGCTTCGCGCGCACCGGCGATCGCGCTGCGGAAACCGTGCTCGATGCCGGCGGGACAATCGATAATCACGAAGTCCGCCATCTCGGCGAGCTCTTCGATGACGCGCGTCATCGCTTCTTCGCTCACGGCTTCTTTCTCGCGCGTTTGCGCCGCGGCTAAAATCGACAGCGACTCGAAGCGCTTGTCGCGGATCAGCGCTTGACGCAGCTGGCAGCGGCCCTCGACCACCTCGACGAGGTCAAAGACGATGCGTTTCTCGACGCCGAGCACGAGGTCGAGATTACGCAGACCGATGTCGGTATCGACGAGCACGACTTTGTGCCCGCGCTTCGCGAGGGCGGCGCCGACGTTCGCCGTCGTCGTGGTCTTACCGACGCCGCCTTTGCCCGACGTTACGACGATGCGGCGTCCGCTCACACGTACCAACCTTTCACGACAAACCGCTTTGCGCGTGCGGCGCGATCGCGATGCGCCCGTTCTCAATGAAAGCGACTTCCGGTTCCCGGCCGCGTCGCGCGCGATCGTCCGTCGCGATGCTGGCCGCGATGCGCAACTGCGTCGGCGCGAGTTGCAGTGCGAACACCCGCGCGGCCGCATCGCCTTGCGCGCCGGCATGCGCCGTTCCCCGCAACGCACCGAAGACGACGATATCTCCCGTCGCGACGACTTCGGCTCCGGGATTGACGTCGCCGACGACGACGACCGTGCCGAGTTGCTGAAGCGACTGTCCGCCGCGCAAGGTGCCGCGATGATAGAGCACTTGCGGGCCCGCAGCCGCCGGGGCGCCCGCGGCGGACCCGCTAGCGGCTCGACCGGAGGCCGCTTTAGAACTCGCTTTGCCCGCCGAAAACACCGGCTTGGACACCGACGCCTCACCTCGCGCGCGACGGTTCGCGATATCGGCTCGGGCACCGGCAAAGTCCGCCTGCAGCGAGCGGGCCTTTTCGGTCAGTTCCAGACTGCGCTCGGCGCGGGCCGCGCGTTTACGTTCGAAGCTCGCGACGCTCGGTCGTGGAGGCGCTCCAAGATAAGCGAGCGCATGACGCTCTGCCAGCGCCGCGACGCCGGTCGGGCCATAGAGGCCACGCAGTACGATGCCGTATCCGCCGATCGCTTTGAGAACCACCGAGAACGCCTCGTCGGCCGGCAGTTCTTCTTCGAAAACTGCGGCGGCCTGGCTGCCGCGGTAAAACTCCGGCCGTTCCGCCAGGCGCGCCGCAATTTCGTCCCAGGCTGCATCGAAGTTTTCGCCGGTAAAGACGAATTCGAGCCCGGCACTCGTACCTCGCAGCATCAACGCCAGCCGCGACCGGAGCGCGCCATCACACTCATTAGCGCCTCCCGTTGCAACGCCGAGCGCCCGCGGCCCTCTGCGATGCACATGCGATTCACAAGTTCTGCCGCTTACTCACACGCAACTCACGTCCGCCGCACGGGTATCTTCACCGGAAGTCGAATACCGACGGTTCTCCCGCTATCCGTCGCCTGAGGTGACGCCTTGTTCATCCGCCGTTTGCCGCATATCGCGCTCGTTTTTTCGCTCTGCTTGGCGGCCGTCCCGGCCCCGGTAAACGCGATGTCGACCGCCGCCGAAATTCAGCTTGCCAAAGAGCAAGAGAAGCAGGTGTTGAGCCAATACAACGTGATTTCGGACCCATTGCTCAACGCTTGGGTCAACGAAGTGGCCAACCGGGATTGGAGTCAAGTCGCGCGGCGCGACCTGCCGTACAACATCAAAATCCTCGACGCGCCGGACGTCAACGCGTTTACCATCGGCGGCGGCTACATTTATGTCAATGAAGGCGTGCTGGACTTCGTGCAGTCGGACGACGAACTGGCGGGAGTCATCGCGCACGAAACCGGCCACGACGAACGGCGCCACACCGTTACCCTGCCGGCCAAGGCGCAAGCGCTCAACCTGCTGTTCGGCATCGCATCGCTCTTTTCGCCCATTATTTATCGCTTCGGACAACTGGCGGAAGCGGGCATCATCGCGAAGCAAACGCGCGCCGACGAACTTCAAGCCGATCAATACGGGCTGATGCTGATGACGCGCGGCGGTTACGATCCGGACGCCATGGTGTCGTTCATGCGGCATTTGGGCGCCGCGCACAACGAACACGACGGTCTGGTCGATAAGTATCTGGCGGATCATCCGGGCTTCCCGGACCGCGTTTCGCACCTCGTCGGCTACGAGGAACTCGACCCGAAGAAACGCACGCCGGATCAAGACCTCGTGTACGCGCTGCACGATCAGGCTACCGCTCGTTATAACGTGGCCGCCGGCAAATTTGCCAAGATTCTCAAAACGGACCCCGGCAACACTATAGCGCTGCTGCACATGGGGCAGACGCAGCTCGCGCTCGGGCAGACGGAGAAGAGCCGTCAGACGTTAGCCGAGGCCGCCGAAAAAGGGACGCCCGCAACGCGCACGACGGCACTGTCGAACATCGCCGCGCTACGCGCGAGCGAAGCCAAGGTTCCGCTCCTGCGCCCGAACCTCGCACCGTTACGGCAACAACTCGCGGATGCCGAGAGCCGCGAAACGCAGGCGGCCGCAGCGCTTGCGACTCGGCGCGACGCCGGCCGCGATCAGATCAAGTCGGTGCAAAATCGAGTGCAGAATATCTCGTACGGCATACCGGATCTCGGGCGAGTTCCGGTCCGGCCGGGCACGCGTCTAGACGCCGTCTTGAAAAATTTTAACGCCATGTCGCGCGCGATCGACGCCGCTTCGAGCAAGTCGGCGGCCGTGATCGGCGGCGTCGGCACGATGGAAAAAAACAAAGAGAGCGGCCTGGTCAAAGAAAACGCGGACATTCTGCACGAACTCGCGGCGCCGCTCGACGTAACTCCCGTACCGCCGCAGTCGCTCGCTTTGCTGCCCTCGTATCCGCGCATGTTCGACGATCTCGCGCTCGGTGACGGCGACATGATCCGAGCACTCGACGCAGCTCGCTCTTCGCTCGCGCTGCTGGACGTGTCGCTCGGCGATCTCAACGATTTCATCCAGCGCCTCTCGCATTCGCAGCTCGACTTCAAGGGCGATCTCTCGCAAAGCGACTACAACGCCATTTTACCGCTCATGGAAAAAGCGAGCGCCGGCCTCGGCAAAGCTGCGGTCGCCGCTTCGGGCAGCGAGCAGCTCTTCAACCTCGCGCGTTCGCGCCAGCTGCAGACGCGCATTACGATGACGGGCTTGAACTATCCGCAAGATCGCTACGCCACGCTGCGCTACGCGCTCAACCAACGGGTAAAGAACGATGGGCTCAGTTTCGATGCGATGCAGCGCGACGACCTGACTCCGGGCGAAGTCGCCGCCGCTTCGATCGTCGCCGCAGACACGAATACTACGCCGCAAGCGATCGTGACCGAAGCGAGCGCTTCGAAACGCCGCATCGTCGACGTCGCGAACGCGCGCGGCATGAGCTCGCAGGCGCTCGAAATCTTCCTCGGACTCGTCTACTTGGATTATGCGGACGATCCCGATAAAGAAGCGCGCGGACATTAAGATGAGCGGGTCCGGCGCGGCGACGATGAAAGCGGCGAGCATCAACGCCGCGAACGTCCTCACGCTCGTTCGCAAACGCGTCGACGTCAATGCCGTTCACGCCGAGGCTCGCAAACCGTTTCGCTTCTTGCTCTGCGGCGATCCGGGACTGGTGTCGGATTTTCGCGCGCTGCTGCTGCGAGCGCTGCCCGAGCAAAACGTTCCGCTCGATGCGGCCTCGACGCTGGAAACGATCGATCCGGCGCGCCGCGCGACGATCGTCGGACAAGACGCGCGCTGCGTCGTCTTCCTCGGACGTCCGGGCGACGTCGCGGGGGCGCGCCTCGACCTGCTGCAGGGACTCAAGCTACCGATCTTCGCGCTGACCGTCGACCCCGGGGCGCCGCCTCCGCCGCAGCCGCCCGTCGCTCCCACGGCCGGGCAAATCGCGGAGTATACCGTCGCTCGGCTCGACCGCGATGCGCTGCGCGGGCGCGTCTTTCCGCATATCGTCGATCGCTGTAAAGGCATCGAGATCGCCGTCGGCCGGCGCCTCCCGGCGATGCGCGAAACGGTCGCGGCGAAATTAACGCGCGACGCCGCGTCGTCCGCTTTAAAGATCGCGGCGGCGAGCGCCGTCGTCGATCACGTCCCCTTACTCGGCATCGTCCTTGGCGCCGTCGCTTCGGCCGGTGACATGGTCGCGATCACCGGAATTCAAATCGTCCTGATGCTGCAGATCGGCGCGACGTACGGCAAGGATCCCGATATCCAGCACATCTGGGAGTTGTTGCCGGTCGTCGGCGGCGGCCTTGGCTGGCGGTCTTTGTCGCGCGAGTTGGCCGGCTTCATTCCGGTCGCGGGCGTCGCCATTAAAGGCGCGATCGCGTACGCCGGGACCATCGTCGTCGGCGAGGGCGTCGGTTTCTTCTACGAACACGGGCGGCACATGAGCGCGGTGCAAGCCGGGCAGCTCTACGAAGAGCGCAAGCGCGACGCGCTTTCGTTCGCGCGCGGCATGATGTCGCGCATCAATAAAAAGCTCTGAGCGCGCTCTCGGCGAGGTGAACGAGTAAGTCATCGTCGCCTAAGTGGTCGAACGACGCGCCCAGCTTCGGCCGAACGCTCGCCGCAATCGACGCGGCTACCTCCATTCGAGCGCGCGAGCGCAGGGACGCGCGGCGGTCGCAGTAGCTTCGTATGAGGTTGCGCTGCGCGAGCGAAAGTTCGGCCACGACGAGGTCGTCGCGGTCCCGTTCGCGCTCGGCGTCCGCGAGCGACGCGGCGGTCAAGCGTTCGAAGCGATGCTCGCGCACGACGAGCGTTCCGGCGGCCATGTCGCCGAGACGCCGATTGAGCGGCGATAGAAGCGTGCTCACCGCAGACACTGCGTAAAAGCCTAGCGCGAACTCGAGAATCCGCACGACGTTGCGCACGACCGAGGCGGTTACATCGATTGGGAACCCGCCGTCGCGTACGACGCGAATGCCGAGCGCGCGTTTCCCGGGCGTTCTTCCCGCGTCGCGCCATTCGAACGCGATGAAATATCCGAAGAATATGAGGAACAACGCAGCCGTTATCAGAGCGATCAACGTCGCGCGCGTGAGTTTGTCGAGCGCGGCGAGTTTGGCGGCAGTCGCGGGCAAGGCGCCCGGATGCGCGCTCGCGAGCCAAGCGTAGGCGCCCAGCGCCGCCGCGGCGACGGCCACCTGAAGCACGAGATCGAGCACAACCGCGAGGAAGCGGCTGCCGAGCCCAGCGAGTTCGTACGAGAAGACCACGCTCTCGCCGGTCGCGACGTCGACGCTGCGCTCCATGAAGTCGTTGCTCGCTGCGGGGCCGCGGCGGCGGAGTCCTGCGGCGCGCGCCCGAACGGCAACCCGCATGCGAGAGCGAACGTTCGTCGCACGCCGGCAAAGCGGTTGGGCGCGTCTCGAAGCGTTGCTCGCGCGCGCGAACCGCAAAGGGCTGCGCGGGCTTACCGGCCGCGAGCTGGGGGAGCTCGCCCTACTCTACCGCGCCGCTACCTCAGACCTCGCAGCGGCGCAAAGTCGCGCATATTCTGCAGAGCTCGGCGCTTATCTCAATCGCCTCACGGCGAGCGCCTACGTCGTGGTGCGCGCCGGAACCGCGCGCCACGACCGGTCGAACGTCGCGACGTTTTTCACACACACGTTTCCGAGCGAAGTACGGCGCGCGCGCGGTATCATCGCGGCCACGAGCGCGCTGTTCGTCATCGCGGCGGTCGTTGCATACGCGCTCGTCTGGCAGCGGCCGGCGACCGCGTACGCGATTCTTCCCGAACAGGCGATTCCTGCTATCGCGAAGAGTCTGCACGATTCGAACTTCGCATTCGACCGGAGCTACGCCCCGGCGATGTCGAGTATGATCATCGCCAACAACATCAAAGTCGCGATGTTCGCCTTTGCCGGCGGCATGACGCTCGGCGTTCTAACGCTGTGGGAGATCCTCAATAACGGTTTGATGGTCGGCGGCCTCGGCGCGTTATTCGCGCAGAAAGGTTTCGGTACGGACTTCTGGGCGACGGTCGCGCCGCACGGCGTGATCGAACTCACTTCGATTCAAATCGCGGGTTCGGCCGGGCTGCTGCTCGCTCAGGCGATCGTAGCGCCCGGGCGTCTGCGCCGGATCGATGCGCTCAAAGCGAACGCCAGGCGAGCGGGTACCTTACTACTGGGCGTCGCCGCGCTGCTCGTGATCGCGGGAGCGATCGAAGGCTTTATCACTCCACAACGGACGAGCGAACTTTTTCGCTTCGGCGTCGGGAGCGTTACGGCGGTGCTGCTGGCGGCGTATCTTTCGCTAGCCGGTCGAGGCGCAACGGTGCCGGCGGGACCATAGGGTTAAGCGGCGCTCGCGACCGTTTCTCGTCCGTCCGTCATCGCGAACGCAGCTTTCCGGCGGCAAGCGGCGCAGGCATAAAAGTCCCCCGGCGCGCCGGTGCACAGCGAACAGAGGCCGACGTCGCTGCCTGAAGGCCTCGAGCGAACGAACGACGTGACGGGCGAAACTTCCAACCGGCGCAACATACGCGTAGTGTCCCAGATTCGACCCTCACGGGGCAGTGTTCTGCGGCACTCCTGGGGCTGCGTCTTTCGCACCTAGGGCGATTTAGCGCCGTTGAATCGCGTCAACTATCGCTGGTCTCGAGATGTCGACGCGAAGCGGGCGCTATCCGTCCTCCGGTTAGAACAAATCCCAGTAGTCTCGGCGCGCGCGCATTTGTTCGGCGCTCTCTTCGAGGATGATTCGGCCTGAACGCATGGCGTAAAAGCGGTTGGCGATGCGAAGGGCCTGCCCGATGTTTTGTTCCAGCAGCAGAACGGAAAGCTTCTCCGAATCGGCCAAGCGTCGAATCGCCGCAAAGAGCTCGATGACGACCGCAGGCGCGAGGCCGAGGGAAGGCTCGTCCAGTAACAGGAGCCGCGGATTCGACATCATTGCGATCCCGAGACTGAGCATCCGTTGCTGCCCTCCCGACATCGTTCCCGCGCGTTGTCCGGCGCGCTCATCTAATATCGGGAACATGGCGCGAATGAGCGACGCACGTTGCTCGCGCACGGCGGCCGATTTCTGCCGAACGGCTCCGAGCAACAGATTCTCGCGGACCGTGAGATCGTCGAACACGAAGCGCTCGGACGGGATCAACGACATCCCGCGCATGACGT
>JALYUE010000079.1 GCA_030853925.1 Vulcanimicrobiota bacterium
TGTCGGCGCCGACGCGCTGCTCCGCGATCGCAAAAGATGTAAACGTGCGAGTACTCGCTTCGAAGAAGAGATTGACGACGCACACGTCGCGCAGCAGATCGCGCGGCGGCGGCTCGGCGTGAAAGCGCCGCGCGCGGTCGAGGATATGCGTGATGTCGCCGCTCGAAAAGTCGTCCAAGTCCAGGAGGCTACGCTCCGGCATCGGCCTCGCTACGGATGCTGACTCGATCGTCGGGTGAAAACGTCTTTCCGAGGCGGACTTCGATATGCTCGCGGCGACTGGTGGGAATCATTCGGCCGACGTAGTCGGCCTGCACCGGCAGCTCGCGCAAGCCGCGATCGACCAGTACCGCAAGGCGAATAGCGCGCGGGCGCCCGAGATCGGTAACCGCGTCGAGCGCCGAACGCACGGTGCGCCCGGTAAATAGCACGTCGTCGACGATGATGACGAGCTTGCCCGAAAGATCTTCATGAATTTCCGATTCGGGCAACATGCGCGCAACGTCGTCGTCACGATACAAATTAATATTGAGAAAACCGAGGCCGGGCCGCGCTCCGCCGATCTCCTCGAATTTCTCGGCGATGCGCAGGGCTAAGCGTTCGCCGCCGCGGCGAATGCCGATCAAGACGACATCCGCTTGCGCGTCGTCGGGTTCCAGAATCTGGTGCGCGATACGCGCGACGATCCGATCGATCTGCTGCGCGGACATGAGCGTTCGCTCGCGCAGCGTTTCCAGAGCGCTCCTCACCGTAACGACTCCATTACGCTTCCTTCCGTCTGAGGCGGCCCGGCCCATGCCCGATTATAGGAGCCTTCCGCGAGCGTCACGCCGACGTAGCGTCGACGATGCCGAGCTGTGCGAGCTGTTCCACAACGCGCGCGCGCTCGCGAACGTAGCCGGCAAGCTTGCCGCGTTCTTCCTCAACGACCGCCGGCGGCGCCTTGCTCGCGAATTGCGCGTTGGCGAGCTTCTTCTCCAACCGCTCGACTTCGGCATCGAGCCGCACCACATCTTTGCCGTAGCGCTCGCGTAGTATAGCCGCCGGCGCTCGCGGAGTGGCAGCGAGCAGCGGGTCTCCGAGCGCGCCCGCGAGCGCTGGAGCATCGACAAGCGTCGCGTGCGCGTGGTGGGCGAGTAGGTCGCGCGCGTCCTGGTCGAGCGACGGTGGTACGTCGACGATCACGCGCTCGCGCGGCGGCAGCGCGAGTTTCACACGCAAATCGCGCACCGTACCTACGACCACTTTGAGCGACTCATAACGCGCCGCCGCAGCTGCATCGACCGTAATCTCGTCCGCATCCGGCCACATCGCCGTCACGATCGTCTTACCGTCGTGCGGCAGCGCGAGCCAAATTTCTTCCGTGACGAACGGCGCGATCGGATGCAGCAGCCGCACGAGCACGTTGAGCCCGTACGACAGCAGCCCGCCGCGCGTACGCGCCGCCGTCGATACCTTAGTCGATTCTAAGTACCAATCGCAAAATTCGTACCAAATGAAATCCAACAAGACGTCGGCTGCGAGCCCGAACTCGTACTCGTCGAAGGCCTTCGTCACCCGCAGGATCGTCGCGCGCAGGCCCACGAGCATCCATCGATCGGCAAGCGACTGTTCCTTGAGCGGCGGCAAGCGCCCGGCCCCGGGCAAACCTTCGGGCAGACTGCGAATGTAGCGTAGCGCGTTCCACATCTTATTGTTAAATTCGCGCGCTTTCTCGACGAAGCGTTCGTCGAAGCGCAGCTCCTGCGACTCGAGCCGCATCTGACGAACGATGCCGAGTCGCGTCGCGTCCGCGCCGTATTTGGCGACTAAGTCCATCGGGTCGATCACGTTGCCCAAACTCTTGGACATCTTACGCCCTTTGTCGTCGAAGACGAGCGGCGCTATGAAAACGTCACGGAATGGAATGCCGCCCGCAACTTTGAGGCCGAGCATCACCATCCGCGCGACCCACAAGAAAATGATTTCGCGTCCGGTGATTAAGACCGAGTTCGGATACCAATGTTCGAGTTCGGGTGTCTTGGCGGGCCAGCCGAGGATCGAAAA
This sequence comes from Vulcanimicrobiota bacterium, assembly GCA_030853925.1. Lineage (GTDB taxonomy): Bacteria > Vulcanimicrobiota > Vulcanimicrobiia > Vulcanimicrobiales > Vulcanimicrobiaceae > JALYUE01. Next base: position 2,047 of record JALYUE010000079.1, read on the forward strand.
CGGCCACAGCCCGCTCGAGAACCACGTATCGAGCGTGTCGGCATCCCGGCGCAGTGCGCTCGTACCGAAGCGCTCGCGCGCGATGCCCGCGGCTTCTTCTTCGCTTTCCGCCACGACCGCGTCGCCTGCGGGCGTGTACCACACGGGAAGCTGATGACCCCACCAAACTTGTCGCGAAACGTTCCAATCTCGCATGCCCGTCAGGGCGTGCTCGAACGTGCGCCCGAAGCGCTCCGGAACGAAGCGCACGGCTCCGGTGCGGTACGCTTCGAGAGCGGACGCGGCCAGGCTCTGCATTTTACAAAACCACTGAAGCGAGAGCAGCGGCTCTACGATCGCGCCGCTGCGCGAACTGACGGGCACGGGATGGCGGCGCGGCGTCGTCGCGATCAACGCGCCCGTCGCCGCGAGATCGCGTACGACCACCTCGCGCGCGGCGAAGCGGTCGAGCCCGACGTAGCGGCTCGGCGCTTCGCTCGTGATCTTCCCGTCGAAGCCGATGACGCTCGGCATCGGCAAGCCATGCCGTTCGCCGATCTCGTTATCGAGCGGATCGTGCGCGGGCGTTATCTTCACCGCACCCGTGCCGAAATCGCGTTCGACGGCCGCATCCGCAATCACCGGCACGCTGCGTCCGGTCAGCGGTACGACGACACTGCGTCCGACGAGGTGCGAGTAGCGCTCGTCGCCCGGATGGACGGCAACGGCCGTGTCGCCGAGCATCGTTTCAGGGCGCGTCGTCGCCACGTCGAGGGCGAACGAGCCGTCCGTCGACGCATACCTGATCTGCCAGAGAAAGCCGTCGCGTTCTTCGGATTCGACTTCCGCATCGGACAGCGTCGACTGCGAAGCGGGATCCCAGTTGATGAGGCGAGTTCCCCGATAGATCAGGCCCTCGCGGTACAGATCGACGAAAACTTTCGTGACGGCCGCCGACAGACCCGGATCCATCGTAAAGCGGTCGCGGGCCCAATCCGGCCCGAAACCGAGCGTGCGAAACGCTTGCGACAACTCGCCGCCGAACCGTTCGCGCCACTGCCACGCGCGCGCGAGATACGCTTCGCGTCCGAGCGCTTCGCGAGTGAGCCCTTCTTTCGCGAGCGCGCGAACGAGAACCGTCTCCGTCGCGATCGCGGCGTGGTCTTGACCGGGAATCCAATCCGCGTTTTCGCCGAGCATGCGATGGTAGCGCGTCAGAATGTCCATCGGCGTGTACGTCGAGCCATGGCCGAGATGCGCGCGCCCCGTAATGTTCGGCGGAGGCATAGAAATGATGAAGGGAGGCCGCGCCGGATCCGGCTCCTCGTGGAACACTCCGGCGTCGAGCCACTCCCGGTAGCGCCGCGGCTCGACGTCCGCCGGTTCGAATGCCTTTGCAAGTTCGTCCTTGCGCGATTGGGGATGCACGAATGGCCCGGTTAGGGCTGCTCCGCCGCGGACCCTACAAGAGGCGCGTGTCCGCACCGGCGCATCAAAAAACTCGCGCTCTGCGGGCGCGAGTCTTTGGTTTGGTCGGGCAGACAGGATTTGAACCTGCGGCCCCCAGTCCCCCAGACTGGTGCGCTACCAAGCTGCGCCACTGCCCGTCCGCAAACGCTCTTCCATGCGGCTTTGAGAATTCCACCTTAGCGCGGCCCGACGCCAAGACAGACGCCTATACGGGCCGAAGTATCCGCGTACTTCACCAGCGGCGAAAGGACGAAAAGCGATGGCAGACGATAAGGACGCGGGCCAAAAATCTGCAACCGAAGTGAACCCCAAGCTTGCGAACGCGGAGGCCGCCGAAATTGTAATAACAGAAGAAACAGTTTCGATGTCCGGCGAGACGAACGCCCACACGAACAATCCGATTTTTCCGGAGAAGTTCGGCCGCTAGCTGCGCTTCTTCGTACCGCTGCGCTTCTTCCCACCCGCGACCGCATCGCGTAAACCCTTGCCCGCGCTAAAAGCCGGCACCTTACGTGCCGGAATTAATAACTTCTCGCCCGTCTTCGGATTGCGCCCCTCGCGCTTCTTGCGGTCGCGCACGACGAAGCTACCGAACGGAATCAACGCGACCTTCTGTCCTTGGACCAGCGCGTTGCGAATCTCATCGAGCACGAGATCGACGATTTCGCCGACCTGCCGTTTCGACAGATCGATTTCTGCGGCGACGGCGTCGACCAGTTCTGCTTTCGTCAAGCTGAAGTTCTCCAAACGGATAAACGAGCCGGTAGCTGAATTGGGCCAAACTACCCACGCAGAGCACAGTAATTGTATAGCAATTTCTGCAGGCAAGGCTAATTGGCACCCGCTCGAATCGCTCCTGCACTGCTCCTACTGCGGCTCGGGGGCGAGCGCGCGCAACGCCAGGGTATACGAAGCGGCGCCGAAACCGGCGATGATCCCGCGGCAGACCGCAGTCACGACGCTCGTCGCGCGAAACGCCTCACGAGCGCTCGTATTGGTTAAGTGCACTTCGATCGTGGGCAGCCCGACCGCCGCGATCGCGTCGCGGACCGCATAGGCGTAATGAGTATACGCGCCCGGATTAATGACGATCGCATCGTAGCGCGCTGGGGCGCGATGGAGTTCGTCGACGATCGCGCCTTCCGAATTGTGCTGCACGCAGCCGACCGACACTCCGAGGCGCGCTGCCTCGCGCTCGATAACGGCATCGACGTCGGCCAGCGTTCGCTCGCCGTACGTGCCCGGCTCGCGCGTGCCGAGCAAATTCAAATTCGGTCCGTGGATCACGAGCACGTTCACACCTCCGACGTTCGTGGAGGAAAAGAGCCCGCCCTCGGAAAGTGCGCGAACATGCCCGATGGGATCGTGACCGCAACCGCCGCCGACGGCAGCTTCAGCATCGTAGCGGGCATCACGACGGGACTGATTCGCGAAACGCAGCAACGACACGAACTCGCGCCGACCGCGAGCGCCGCCGTCGGCCGGTTATTGACGGGCGCCATGCTGCTCGGCGCGAGTTTGAAAGGCCGCGAAAAGCTGACGCTGCAAGTTGCAAGCGACGGTCCGCTGCGCGGTTTAGTCGCCGACGTACAACAAAATTCGCCGCGCGAGATCGGCGGGCGCGGGTACGCGCGCCGGCCGCAAGTCGACGTTCCGCTCAACGAACGGGGGAAATTCGACGTCGGCGGCGCGGTCGGCAAAGGCTACTTGCAAGTTACGCGTTCGTTCGAAATCGGCCAGCCGTACGTCGGTATCGTGGAACTCACGAGCGGCGAAATCGGCGACGACATCGCGTCGTATTTGATGACGTCGGAACAGATCCCGAGCGTCGTCGCACTCGGCGTGCTGGCGAACAAAGACGGCATCAAAGCGGCGGGCGGTATTATCGCGCAAGTACTGCCGGGCGCCGCAGAATCCACGATCGAAGCGCTCGAACGGCGCGCGCACGCGATGCTGCCGGTGACGGCTCAGATCGACGCAGGCGCGACGCCCGCCGATCTCGCGCAAGCGCTCGCGGGCGATCTCGTCATGCGTCACACTCGCGCGTACGATCTCGCCTTCACTTGCACGTGCTCGCTCGATCGCGTCGAACGCGCGCTGCTGGGTCTGGGTCGCGACGAACTGCAGAAGATCGTTCGCGAACAGCCGACGACCGAGGCGATCTGCGAATTCTGCAAGACCGCCTACGTTTTAACGAGCGATGAAGTCCGCGGCCTGATCGAACGGCTCGAAGCTCGCAGCTAACGTTCGCAGGCGCCGCTGCGAGCGCTCATACGCCGATGCGTGGTTTGAACGCTTCTTCGATGATGCCGCCGCGATTCTCGTAACGCCAACCGCACTCACAGTGGATCGCTAGTCCGTCGACGTTCGGAAAAGCATAGACGCGTTTGCAACGCGCGCACGTTAACGTGTGCCCGCGCAACGGACCTTTAGCCGTATACGTTTGCGCCGGAGGCGACTTTGTGACCGGATGCTGACTCATACTTTCCTTTCGAGCGTTCGGACTACGGATTAGGCGGTATGATGCGGACGAAGCGGCGACTGCCCACGGAGAGCACGACGGGGGGCACGGCCGTCCAGACCGCTCGCGGATCGGTGACGACCGTTCCGTCGAGACGCACTCCGTTACCCGCGACCAGGCGTTCCGCCTCGCGTTTGCTCGCCGCGAACCCGCACGCGACGATCGCATCGGCGAGCGAGCGCCAGGCCGGAGCCGCGCTCACTTCCCGCATATCATCCGGCCGTTCGCCGCGCTGAACGGTCGCCTCAAAGCGTTCGCGCGCCGCGCGAGCCTCGGCCGTTCCGTGATAGCGAGCGACGATTTCGGCCGCGAGATCTTTCTTTGCGGTCATCGGATGGACGCGTTGGTCGGCGAGCGCGGCGCGTAGAGCCACGACCGCTTCGGGCGGCCAAAACGCCGCCAGCTCCGCATAGCGCGGCAGCATTTCATCGGGTAAACTCATCAACTTTCCGAACTGTTCTTGTGCGGGCTCGCTCAATGCGATGTAATTGCCTTTCGATTTACCCATTCGCACGACGCCGTCCGTGCCTTCGAGGATCGGCACCGTCATGCAAATCTGTTTGCGCTGACCGGCGTGCTGCTGATACGCGCGCGCCAAAAGGAAGTTGAAAAGCTGGTCCGAGCCGCCGAGTTCGACATCGGCTTCCATCGCGACGCTATCGTACGCTTGAGCAACCGGATATAACAGTTCGTGCAGGGCGATCGGCACGCCGCCCGAGTACCGCTCCGAGAAATCGTTACGCGACAGCATTTGCGCTACCGTCGTCTGACCCATCAGCCCGATTAAGTCGCCCAGCTGCAGCGGCGCGAGCCAACTGGAATTATACATGACCTCTATGCGCTCGAGATCGAGCACCTTGCCCGCCTGCTCGCGGTAATCGCGCATATTGTCCGCGATCATCGCATCCGTGAGCGGCGGCCGCGTGTCGTTACGTCCGGTCGGATCGCCGATCCGCGCGGTGAAGTCGCCGATCAATAAAATGACGCGATGCCCGCATTCGACGAACTGCTGCATCTTGTGCAGCGTGATGGCGTGGCCCAAGTGCAGCAGCGAACCGGTCGGATCGATGCCGAACTTTACGGTCAGCCGTTTCTTCGATTCGATGCGTTCTTCGAGTTCCGCCGCTGTTTCGACGTGATCGCAACCCGCCGTTAGCAGGCGGGTCTGTTCCGACGCAGTGAGTTCCAATTTATGCGAGCTCGAACACGGTGACGCCGCCGCCGCCTTCATCCGCGTTCCCGTAGCGGATGGCCGTTATGCCCGGCCGCTCCTTGAGCCACTCTTGAAGGCCGCGGCCGAGCAGGCCACTGCCTTTCCCGTGAATGAGGCGTAGCGGCGATACCCCGACCTGTGCGGACGCGTCGATCCACTTGTCGACGAGCGGCTCCGCTTCGACGAAACGTTTGCCGCGCACGTCGAGTTCGGCGCGCGCGCCGCTGGCCGCTTGCAAACTCGCCTCACCGGCCTGCGCCTGGATACGCGGGCGCGGCGCGTCTTGACTAGCGCGGCGGCTAACCTGCAGACCGCGCTTCGGCACGACGGTTTTCATAGCGCCGATGGCGACGAGCACGCCGTCTCCAAAATCTTCGATGACCTCGCCTTCGCTACCGAGCGCTTCGACGAACACCCGGTCCCCGACGCCGACTCCGGCGCCGGCGCCCGTTTTTGCGGAAGCACCCGGAGCAATTTTCGCCGGCGCAATGCCGAGATCGCGATGCACGTCTTCGAGCACTCGCCCAAGCAACGTCGCTTGTCCGGCCGTCACCTTGGCACGCCGGCCTCCGCCGCCCGAGCGCCGCTCGAGTTCGGCTGAGAACTCGCGCAGTGCCCGTCCCAAACGTTCGTCCGCTTGACGGGCCAGCTGCTTGCGTTCGCGCTCCAAAGCGTCGCTGTGTTCGCGAGCCGTCGCCTCGAGTGACACGATGCGCGCGCGTTCGCGTCGCAGCTCGTCGCGTTCCGAAGCGGCCTGCGTGCGCACGACCACGAGTTCCGCGAGAGCCCGATCGTAATCGCGCTCGCTCGTCGAGAGCAGCGCCTCGGCACGCTCGACGATTGCGACATCCAAGCCGACCGTTCGCGCGAGCGGGAAGGCGAGCGATTGCCCGGGCGACCCGAGATCCAACTCGTATGTCGGCGCGTAGGTTTGCGGCTCGAAGCGCACGCTCGCGTTCTGCACGAGCGGCGTAGCGTGCGCGAACAGCTTGAGTTCGGTACTGTGCGTCGTAACAATCCCGCGCGCTCCGCGCTCGAGCAGATGTTCGACGAGCGCGATGGCGAGTGCCGCGCCCGACGCGGGCTCGGTGCCGCTCGCGACCTCGTCGACGAGCACGAGCGAACGGGCTCCGGAGGACGCGACGATCGTCCGCAGACGGCGCAGATGCGCCGAAAACGTCGACGTATTTTCCGCGATCGACTGCTCGTCGCCGATGTCGCAACCCAAGTAGTGAAAGCTGCCGATGGTCGTGCCTTCCGCTGCGGGTAACTGCATGCCGCAGTACGTCATCGCGACGAACAACCCGAGCAATTTGAGCGTGACCGTCTTGCCGCCCATGTTGGGACCGCTGATGATGATAAAACACAGTTGGTCGTCGAGAACGAGCGATTGCGGAACGGCGCGTTCGAGCAGCAGCGGATGCCGTCCGGCGCGAATGTCGACCCGCGCCTCATCTACGATCGTCGGTGCGATGGCGTCCATCGTTTGCGCGACGCGGACGCGCGCCAGTACGAGGTCGATGTCGGCGAGCACGTCGAGGTTCGTTTCGGCTTGTGCCGAGCGGCTGCCGACGAGCGACGAGAGCTCGCCCAAGATACGCGCGACTTCGCGCGCTTCCTCGATGCGCAGCGTGCGCAAACGATTGTTGACGTCTAAAGCATCGAGCGGTTCGACGAACAGCGTGTGCCCCGTCGACGACGTGTCGTGTACGACGCCCGGTACGGCGCCCGCAAACTCCGCCTTCACCGGTATGACGAATCGACCTTCGCGAACCGTCACGATCGCATCTTGGATCGCCTTTGCATAACGCGGCGAGCGCAGGATCGCGGCACAGCGGTCACGCGCCTCGTCCTGCGCGTGCGCGGCGTTACGGCGCGCGCGTGCGAGCGCGGGCGACGCGCGGTCGAGCACTTCGCCCCGCTCCCCGAT
>JALYUE010000035.1 GCA_030853925.1 Vulcanimicrobiota bacterium
GATAGGTGCCGTCGACCCAAATCTCGGCGCCGCTCGGCAACGTCGTCACGTACATGCCGCCGGTCGGTGCATCGGCGGCGGCCGCGCTCGTCCACACGCACAAGAAACAGGCAGCGAGCCGCTGGAAAAGGCGAACCATCGGCCCTCTCGGTTCGCTCGCACGGTTCGCAGGCCCCGCACGGCGAAGCGTAGCGCGATGGAACTCGAAGTTTCGGGCAACGTGCGGCCCGCGACAGTCGCAATCGTCGGCCGCCCGAACGTCGGGAAAAGCGCACTGTTCAACCGTCTCGTAGGCAAGCGGCTTGCGATCGTCGACGACGAACCCGGCGTGACGCGCGATCGCCTGTACGCTCTCGCCGACTGGAATGGCCGCACGTTCAGCGTCATCGACACGGCCGGCATCGACCCGAACGCCCTGAGCGGCGACGACATGGCTCGCCAAACGCGCGCGCAGGCCGAGATTGCGGCGGGCGCCGCCGACGTCATCGTCTTCGTGGTAGATGCGACTACCGGCTTGTCGCCGCTCGACGACGATGTCGTTATGATCATGCGTAAGACGCACCGCCCCGTTCTCCTCGTCGCGAACAAAGCCGAATCGGCGCGCGTTAAAACGCAGATTCCGGGCGAATTCGCGCGTCTAGGGTTCGGCGAGCCGATCGCCGTTTCGGCGCTGCACGGCGAAGGGACGGGCGATCTGCTCGACGCGATCGTGGCGAAACTTCCGCCCGAGAGCGCGGGCGAACCCGAACCGGCGGAACTCGCGCTCGCAATCGTCGGCCGGCCGAACGTGGGTAAATCTTCGCTACTCAACGCGCTGCTCGGCGAAGATCGCTCGATCGTCTCGAGCGTGCCCGGTACGACGCGCGACGCTATCGACACGCTTTTTCAATTTCACGAACATCGCATCCGGTTGATCGACACGGCGGGCGTCTGGCGCAAGACCAAGCACCATGGGTCCATCGAATACTACGCGTCGCTGCGCTCGCTCGGCGCGATCGCGCGCTGCGACATCGCGCTGCTCGTGATGGATTCGATGCAAGGTATCCTCGACCAAGATCGCCGCCTCGCGGGCATGGTGCTCGAAGAACGCAAGGGCCTGATCATCGTCGCCAACAAGTGGGACCTCGCCTTGCAGCAGGACGGTGAATTTTCACAAGGGACGCTCATCGAAGTCATTCACGAGAACTTGCCGTTTGCGGCTTTCGCACCCGTCACGTTCTTGTCGGCGCTGACGAAACGCCGCCTCGGCAGTTTGATGCCGCTCGTGATGCGCGTGGCGTCGAACCTCGAGCGCCGCATCCCCACGGCGCAGCTCAACAGCGTCGTGCGCGACGCCGTTTACGCGCACGCGCCGCCGAATCGTTCGGGCCGGCCGTTGCGCATTTTTTACGCGGCGCAAGTTGCGACGCGGCCGCCGCTCTTCATCTTCCATTGCAACGACCCCGACTTGCTGACGACGAGTTACAAGCGGTTCTTGGAAAACACGCTGCGTTCGAACTTCGACTTTGAAGGCGTACCGCTGAACCTCGAATTCCGGGCGCGCCGCGAAGAAGAAAACGAGCGCAGTTAAGCGACATGGGATCGTCATTATGGCCGTCGCTCTGGGCGTCGCTCGCATTCGGTTTTCTAGCGGGTTCGATTCCGTTCGGCGTGCTCGTCGGCCGCACGTTCTTTAATACGGATATTCGCGCGAGCGGTTCGGGGAACATCGGGGCGGCGAATGCACTACGCACGATGGGCAAGAAAGCGGGTGCTGCCATCCTCGTTTTGGATGCGCTCAAAGGCGCGCTCGCGATCGCCGTCGCCTCAAGACTCGTGACGATGTCGAGCGATCCGCAAGCCCTAGCGTGCATACCGCTCGCGGGCCTTGCGGCCGTTTTGGGACACTGTTACACGCCGTGGCTGCGCTTTCGCGGCGGCAAAGGCGTGGCGACGTATCTCGGGGCGCTCTTCGCGTTATCGTGGGAGGCGGGCGCCATCTTCGTGTTGATCTGGCTCGCGGTCGTGCTGCGCGCCGAGTATGCCTCGCTCGGATCGATGTCGGCGGCGATCCTCGCAGGCGCCGCGTTCATGCTGCTCGGGGGCAGCGCCCGCTACGGCATCGGCGCCGCGATGTTTGCCGTCGGAGCCGCGGCCGTCATCGTCTGGCAACATCGGGAAAATATCGCGCGCCTGCGCGCCGGCGGCGAAAACCGAACGTCGTTGATCAAGCGATGAACTACGCGGCAAAGATGAACTTTGTTCACAGCTGCCGTAGCAAAGATCGCGATGATATCTTCCAACGATTTTCGAAACGGCGTGACCATCGTCATCGAGGGCCAACTGTGGACGGTTATCGAATTTCTGCACGTTAAGCCGGGCAAAGGCTCGGCGTTCGTACGCACCCGGCTGAAAAATGTCAAGACCGGCTCTACCGTGGAACGAACGTTTCGCGCGGGGGAAAAGCTCGAGCGAGCGACGGTCGACAATCGCGAAATGCAAATGCTGTACAACGATGACGACGGTTACCATTTCATGGACAACGAATCGTTCGAGAACTATACGTTGCAGAAAGACGTCATCGGCGATCCGGCCGACTTCCTCAAAGACGGCATGAAAATCGACGTTCAATTTTACGACGGTACTCCGATCGGAGCGAGTCTCCCATCGCACGTGGAGCTGCGCGTCGTCGAGACCGACCCCGGCTTCAAAGGCGACACGGCGACCGGCACGACGAAACCGGCAAAGCTCGAAACGGGCGCGAGCGTCCAAGTTCCGCTCTTCGTGCATCCTGGCGATCTCATTCGCATCGACACGCGCGACCGGCGTTATATCGGCCGCGTTCAATAACGCCGTTGGGCGTCGAAGCGACGACGCTTGCAACGCATGCCGCGACGATGTTCGCGCTCGGCACGCTTGCCGCTACGATCGGCTCGCTCGCGGGTCTAGGCGGGGGGTTTATTATCGGACCGGCGCTGCGCGTGTTCTTCCACCGCTCTCCGGAAACCGCAGCGTCCGCTTCGCTCATTATGGTCCTTGCCAACGTGAGCAGCGCGTCCTTCGCATTTTTGCGGCAAGGCCGCATCGACATCCGCCTCGCGCTGACGATGGGACTTCTCGCGATTCCCGGCAGCATACTCGGCGCAATCGTGGTCGCATCCGCTTCGGCCGCGTGGTTCGACCTGGCGTATTCGATCATGCTGGCGTGCTTTGCTTTCTCCATGCTGAACGACGGCGGCAAACTCGTCACAGGCAGCTTCGCCCGCTTACCGTGGGCTCGCGAGCGTACGTTCGTCGACCGCATTTCCGGACGAACCTATCGATATACGGAAAGCCCGCCGACCGCCGTCGGCGCCGGCCTCGTCATTGGGTTTTTCTCCAGCTTTTTCGGTATCGGCGGCGGCGTCTTCGTCGTTCCGTTACTCCTGCGCGTCTTCGCTATGCCGGCGCACATCGTGTCGGCGACGTCGCATGCGATCATTCTTTTCTCGGTCCCGTTCGGCATCGCGACGCACGCGCTGCGCGGCAGCATCTTATGGAACGATGCGTTTCCGCTCGCCGCCGGAGGCCTCGTCGGCGGACAACTCGGGGCGGGCGCGTCGCGACACCTTTCCGGCAAAATGCTCGTGCGATTGGTAGGCATCGTCCTCGCGGTGGTTGCGGCAAGTCTGGCCATCCAGCAACTCCTCTGGCACTGATGTGGTACCGCCGCGACGACGCCGTCCGACCGGGGCGAATCTTTACGGTCGCCGGTCGTCGGTTAGTCGAGGGAACGCGGTCACACCCGTCGACCAAGCGGCGCGGCAACGATTCCGTCGAATACGTGTCTTATGAGCGACCACGTCTTCGACACCAAAGAAGTCCGGCTGCGCGACATCGTTCGTTCCTACGGCCGTTGCATCGTGGCATTTTCGGGCGGCGTGGATTCCGCGCTCGTGCTGGCGGTCGCCGCAGCGGAGCTCGGCGAGTCCGCTCTGGGAGTTACCGGTGCGTCGCCGAGCTTGCCCGGCAGCGAACGTGCACGAGCGGCGGCATTCGCACGCTCCATCGGAGCGCTTCACGAACTGCTCGACACGCACGAACTCGACGATCCGAATTACTCGGCAAACCCCGCGAACCGTTGTTATTATTGTAAGTCCGACCTGTATGGCCGACTCGCCGGCGAAGCGGCGCGCCGCGGTTACGCGACGGTCGTCGACGGCCTCAATGCCGACGACCTAAGCGAGATCCGACACGGCCGGCGTGCCGCATCGGAACACGGCGTGCGTAGCCCGCTTGCGGAGGCCGGCATGACCAAAGACGACGTGCGGGCGCTCGCGCGCCGACTAGGCCTCGCGGTATGGGACAAACCGGCCGCCGCGTGCCTCTCTTCGCGGTTTCCGACCGGCACTGCGATCACGCGCGAACTGCTCGAGCGCGTCGAGCGTGCCGAAGCGGTTCTCGCCGATAACGGATTGCGCGAATACCGCGTGCGCCATCACGGCGACGTCGCGCGCATCGAAGTTCCCGTCGACGCATTCGAAC
>JALYUE010000088.1 GCA_030853925.1 Vulcanimicrobiota bacterium
ACTAGCTTTGCGCGCGGGCGCCCAAGGCGGCCGAGTCGTCGCCGGAACCACGTCATCTCCCGAGAGCATGCCGTATGAGGCGATCGCGCAAGCGTTCCGCGTCGCAGCGCCGCCCTTCTCGACGCTGGACGTCGAGCCCGCATGGTTGAGCGCCGTGGCACAGATCGTACCGCAGGTGCGCGACGTTCGCATCGATTTGCCGGCCTTATCTCCGCTGGATCCGGTGCGCGAGCGCTCGCGGCTCTTCGAAGCGATGTCGTGCTGTTTAAACGGTTTTGCAAGATCGCGTCCGGTCGTGTTGATCGTCGAAGACTTGCATTGGGCAAGCTCGGCAACGATCGCGGCACTGAACTATTTGGCGCGCAACATCGGCCGCTCGAGCGTCTTGCTCGTCGGCACGTATCGCGAAGACGAAATCGGCGCCGGCCACCCGCTCGACGACTTACGGCGCGAATTACAGCGCGAGTCGACGCTCACCCATATGGGTCTCCCCGCGCTTGCAGAAACTGCCGTCCGAGATTTGGTGCACCGCTTGCCCGAACTCGAGACCTTCGATCGCGATGCGGCCGAACGCGCTGCGATCCAGAGTCGTGGAAACCCGCTATTTCTTGCCGCCATCCTCCGCAACTTTATCGAAGCACCGCCGGAAGAAATGCATACGCTCCCGCGCGGGCTCAAGGATACGATCGTAGCGCGTGTCGCGAGATTTTCGGACGCCGCCCGATTTCTCGCGCGAGTGGCGTCGGTCGTGGGTGCCGCCTTCGATGTAGAAACGGTTCGAAATGTGAGCGGTTGGAACGAACATGAGGTCGTCGAAGCGCTCGACGAATTGTTGCGCTTTCAGGTCGTGCGCGAATCGGCGAGCCGGTCGGCGTTCCAATTCGTCTTTTCGCATCACCTCGTGCAACGGGCGATCTACGACGAAATTTCGGCCGCGGAGCGTAGGCGCTGGCATCGTCGCGCAGCTAGCGCAATCGAGCTTATTCACAGATCTCGCATCGACGAGACGGCGGCGATGCTGGCCCGCCATTTCGACTTGGGTGAAGAAGTCGACCGCGCCGCCACATACTATCTGCGCGCCGCCCGCAACGCACTCGCACTCTATGCGAACGACGAGGCGCTCGAGTTTGCGGGACGCGGCCTCGAAATTACGAGCGACCGGCAGGAGCGCCTCGAACTGCTGGGCCTCTGCGAATCGATTCACGGGCGCCAAGGCCGGCGAACCGAACAGAAACTTGCCCTCGACGAGCTCGAGCGTGCGGGTGTCGAGGCGAATAACGATACCTCGACCTGCGATGCTATCGAGCGTCGTATTCGCTTACATCGCGCACTTGGCGATCGACACGAGGAACGAGCGTCGATCGAGGCCTTGGCTACGCTAGCCGGCGCTTCCGGCGACATGCGCTGGATCGCCCGCGCGGCTCAGGAGCGCGGGCGATATCTCGTAAGCCTCGGGGCGCTGCCCGACGCGCGGGTTTGCATCGACGCGGCGCTAGCGGCGTACCGAACGCTCGGCGACACCCGTCGCGAGGCTGAGTGTTTATGCACGATCGCGTACGCCGACGCGATTTCGCTCAAGACGGTCGAGGGCGAGCAGGCCATGGAACGCGCACAAGCACTCGCCGACGCGGACGGAAACCAGGAACTGATCGCGCAGACCTATTACACCGCATCGACGATAGCGCTCGCCGTCGAAGAGTATGCGCTTTGCGGCACTTTTGCCGAGCGGGCCTTCGAGCGCTATCGTGAGATCGGAGACCGCGAGGGCGAAGCCGACGCCGCCGCGCGCTTGGGCGTTATCGCTGCGCGCACGTTCGACGTCGGTGCCGCGCGAACGTGGTACGCAAAAGCCGCAGCCTCTTACGCTGCGGTCGGGAAAAAGCAAGGCATCGGCGCCGTCAAACTCAACGGCGCATTGCTCGAGTTCGCGATCGGGCGCGTCGACCGTTCGAGCGAAGCGTGCGTGGAAGCGGAGCGTATCTTCTCGGAGCTTGGTGACGTGCGCGGCATGACCGTCAGCGCGATCAATCTTGCGATGGCGAATTACTATCGCGGGGACCAAACCGCCGCAAAGGACCTGGCAGTCCGAGCACTCGAGCTGGCGCGCCAAATGGGCAGCGCACCGCTGGAAGCGGCAGCGCTGAGTAACCTCGGAGCGGTGGAACGCGAGCTCGGCGAACTTGAGGCGTCTCTGGAGCACTTAGATGCATCGATTGCTTTGCGGAAAAAATCCGGCGCGATCGCCGACGTCTCGCTGGACGTGGCAGAACTCGTGCTGACGCACTTAAGACTCGGCCATACGTCGGAGGCGCAACGGCTCGCCGACGAATTGATGGCACTCGACCCTGCCGAGTACGCAACGACGTGGGCGCCGCAAACGGTCCCGCTCGCAGCAGCGCTAGCGTATCGGGCTCTTCGAAAGAAAAAGCGCGCCGGCGAGGCGATCGACTTAGCGCGCCGGCTCTTCCGCGAACGCGTCGCGCGTTTACCCGACGCCGAGGGCCGCACGACTTACGAAAATATCTCGTTCAACCGCGAACTTATCCGCCCGTGAGATCGCTCGACGCGCTGCCGATGGGGTTGTCCTACCAGCGGGACAGGCCTTCACCCGATCGTTGGGTGGGCCAGAAAGAGGACACGATGAGAATTTGCACCATTTTGGCTACCGCGGTAGCCGTCACTCTGGCGACCAATGCTTCCGCCCGGGCCGAATTGCACGCCGAAGAAGTGTCGGGTCTGCACGGTACGATTTCGTTGCCCAGCACCGTCGTTGCGGTGAACGCGCGCGAGCACCCCGGTGACAACGTCACCCTTAACCCACAGCCCTTGCCGCCAAAAATTCTCGTTCTCGGCAGCAGCGAAGCGACGATCAACGCGCACCAACTCGCACGGATCGCGCCGGGTACCGCCTGCGGTGCGCTCGTAGTGAGCGTTCGTACGGCAGACGGTGCGATGCACTCGACGCACGCGACCGGTGACGCATCGGGGAGCCGGTGCGTATGACTTGCCGATCCACGGTCCAGGACCGGTTACCGATGTTACGGTTACTTCCGGCGCGAAAAACGTTTTGAAATTGCACCTTGCGGCGTCGCCCATCGCCGCCGTATTGCAGCACGGAGGCACGGCAAACTTTACGGCATCGCCGTGAGTTGACGAGGCCCAGACGATTCTGCGATCTCGAGCCGAACGATTGCCGCCGGTTCTGGGTAACGGGTGTACGTGGCAAAACGCGTTCTTTTGGCAGTGAATCCGCACGCTCGGCGAGGTTCGGATGCCTCCGGGAAGGCCGAACGAGCGTTGCGCGCTGCCGGTCATACTGTGACCGTCATCGCGCCCGAGAAGGACCCGAAGGCCTTCGAAGCCGCCATCGCCCGCCATCGCGGGCAGATCGACGTCGTGGCGATCGGCGGTGGCGACGGAACGCTCATTTCGGCGATCGGCGGCATTCGCGCCGTCGGAGTGCCGCTCTTGATCTTACCGCTCGGAACGATCAACGAGTTGGCGCGCACGTTAAAAATCCCGCAGGACATTGAAGAGGCGTGCGCACTTCTCGACGGCGGTGAACGGCATGCCATCGATGTCGGAAAAGTGAACGAGCATTGGTTCTTCAACGAGGCGAGCATCGGGCTATCGACGCACGTCGCACAGGAACAAACCGAAGAGGTGAAGAGCCGGTGGGGGATGCTTGCCATACCGATCGCCACGCTGCGCTCGCTCGGCTCGATGCGGCCGTATCGGCTCGAAGTCGAGACGCAGACCGGGAAGCGCGTCTTTCGCACGGTGCAGCTCACGGTCGCTAATAGCTACCGCTTCGGCGGCATTGTGGAGAACCCCGAAGCGAGTATCGACGACGGTTTGCTCGATCTTTACAGCATCGACGTGCGCCACTGGTGGGACGCTTTCGCGATCATCGTCGCCGTGGCGCTCAAGCGCTTTCCTAAAGCCCACTGCGTGACGGACCTGCGCGGCGAGCGTTTCCGCGTAACCGCGAGGCGCGCGCACCGCGTCTTCGCCGACGGCGAGCCGGCCACACGCACGCCCGCCGAATTTACGATCGTCAAACGCGCGCTGGAAATCTATCGTCCGCAGGAGAACGACGCCGCGTGAGCAGTTGGTTTCGTCCGACGTCGTACGTCCCGCGCATTTCGCAGATCGACCTTTCCCTACTCAAAGCCGACGGCGTGCGGGGGATCATCGTCGACCTCGACAATACGCTCGTCGGCTTTCGAGCCCTCGAACCGGACCCCGCGGACGCGGCGTGGGTAGCACGCGCGCCGGCGCACGGCATACGCATCATCATGGTAACGAATAACTCGACACCGTGGGCGGCGAGCGTCGCGCAACGCCTGAACCTTCCGATCATTCCCAACGCGCGCAAACCGCTGCCGCGCGGTTTTCGGCGCGCACTGCGTGCGCTCGATCTGCACCGAGCGGAAGTGCTCGTCATCGGCGATCAATTATTTACCGACGTCCTCGGGGCGAAATGGTTCGGGCTGCGCGTCATCCTGGTCGATCCGCTCGTACGCCACGACCCCTGGAACACGTTGCCGCTGCGCCTGCTCGAACGCATCTTGCTGCACGACCTCCCTCGCACGCAGCGGCGCCTGGAAGAGAAAGCCGCGGCAACGGACGCTCTCGACGGCGCTACCGGCCGCTAGCCTTCCTGTTCGGTTGGGCGCACGAGCATTTCGTTGATTGCGACGTGACGCGGGCGCGTCACGACATAAGCGACCGCGTCGGCAATGTCGCCCGCATCCAGCCGCTCGATGTTGCCGAAGCGTTGGTGTATCATCTCGCGCACTGCCTGCGTGTTGTGCGAGAACAATTCGGTTGCCACCGCACCGGGTTCGATGAGTGAGATGCGCACGTGGCGCTTCGTCACCTCTTGACGGAGTGATTCGCTAAACGCGTTGACCGCCCACTTTGAAGCGTTGTAGACGCCGCTGCCCGAACGAGCGACGCGGCCGGCAACGGAGCTGACGTTCACCACGTCGGCGACGCGGCGCGGCTGGGTTTCGGCGGCCGCGAGCAAGTGCGGAAGACCGGCATGGGTCATCTGCAGCAGCGCCGTGACGTTAAGATCGATCATGCGCGCCCACTCGCTCGCGTCGGCATCCACGATCGCCCCGAGCAACATAACCCCGGCATTGTTGACGAGCGTGTCGAGCCGGCCAAACTCGTCGACGACGCGTGCGACCGCTTCGCGCGCGGCGGCATCGTCCGTAATGTCGGCCTCGATCGCGAGGGCCTTCGCACCCGTCGCGGTGATGCGCGCGGCTAGGTCTTCCAGCCTGGCACCTCGGCGCGCGACCAGCCCGACCGATGCGCCGGCGCCCGCAAGCGCGAGCGCCGTCGCTTCGCCGATTCCCGAGCTCGCCCCAGTGATGAGGGCGACGGTCCCATTGAGCCGTTCGGTAGCCATGGCCATGTCGTTGCGCGAAATCAACGCCGCCAAACATCGCGCGGGTAAGCGGTCGCGCCACACGAAATGAGCCCGATGCTGCGCGAATCGCTCGACGGCCGGATGCGCGAAACCGTTCGCGGCTTCCACTACCGCGGCCACCATCACGTCTTCCGGATCGAAAGCTTCAGCGACGCGGTCTTCGGCTTCTCACTAACGCTGTTAGTCGTGTCGCTCGAGGTTCCCAAGTCATTCGCCGATCTGCTCACGACCATAGGCGCTTTTCCCGCGTTCGCCGCGAGCTTCGCATTGATCGCTCAAATCTGGTATCTGCAGTATCGCTTTTTCCGTCGCTACGGCATCGAAGACGGACCGACCGTGGCCCTCAACGTGATGCTCCTCTTTGTGGTCGTCTTCTTCATCTACCCACTGAAATTTTTGTTCCGCCTCGCGCTTTCCGGCGGTGCGCCGCAAGGGTGGTCCGACGCCGACGTCCTCCCGCTGTATTCGATCTACGATTCAGGGTATGCCGCCATTTTTATGATTTTCATTCTGCTGTACGTGCACGCGTATCGCAAGCGGCGAGCGCTCGCGCTCAATGCGCTCGAACTCTTCGACACGAAGATGCAAATATTCAGGAGTGCTTTTCAGATCGTCGTCGCAGCAGCTTCGCTCGGGTCGGCGGCGTTCTTCTGCGCTCGAGGCGAGTGCGGGATCGCCGCCTTCGCGGGCGGGTACGCGTATCCGGTTCTTCTCGCGCCGGGACTGACGATCATCGGGTACGTCGGTGGCGCGAAGCGGCGCCGGCTCCAAACCACCTAACCGGCATGGTTTGCACGCCGTACCGGCGCAAAAGAGCCCCGGCGTTTTCCGCCGGGGCTCTTGTTCATATACGAACGGAGGGCGACCGTTTTACATCGTACAGGCCGGCTGAGGCGATTGGAAGGTTCCTTCGAAAGAATATTTTCCGGCGGTTCCGTGCGACGGCGTCCGGTAGAACCAATCGAAGAACACCAGTTCTTGCGGATGATATGTAAAGCCGTGGTACTGCACGGGAAACGCCGTGCCGGTCAAAGGATCGCCGTTTTCTAGGTTGTTTTGGCACCCAGCGACTTGCCCGATGTGTCCCCACGCGGGAGTGACGTTGTTGACGAAAGGATCGTCGAACAATTCGCCCAGTTCGTGCACCCAAACGTGGATGTCTTGAAGGCCGGGTGCTGAAAAGATACCGGGATCGGTGTACGCTCCGTTCGCGTAAGTTTGGATGCCCTGGCCACGCGCATAAGCGCTGTGGTACCCTATGATACAGCAATTCACGAAGTCGGGTCCTAGCACGACGTTGTAGGACAAGATCACCGGGATCTGTTTGGCGTTTGCATACTTGTTCACCAGCGACACGAGCAGGTTGTCGTAGTCGTTTATATTGATGACGCCGAGACGATGCGCGGGCCCACAACCGACGTCCGCGGTTTGCGCGGCGCTCGGGGCGTTAACATCCACGAGACGAGGTGCTGCTGCCGCGTTCAGCAAAACGTGATAGTTGCTGCCTTTCACGTAGTCCCAGAACTGCGCGCGTTGGAACGCGTCAACGACTTGAGTGTTACCCACCGATACCCCGTTAGACTGCAGCGGCACGGCGTGAAACAGCGGCGATCCGAAGAAACGCTGTTCGACGGAAACGGTGTCGTTGCACCCTGGTTTGGTCGGGTCCAGGACGGAACCATCTGGGAAATGGATACGCAGCATGATAGGGACATAGTTAATCGTTGTGGCGACCTTGTTGTTCGTCGGGTTCGTGCCGACGATGTGAAACTCGTATGTGGCCCCATCGAGTGGCGAGGTTACTTTAGAAGTAAAAAATGGTATGCTTTCCGGTAGCACTGCAGCCGCCTGAGTTGCGAGCATACTCGACGTAACTCCACGCGCCGGCAACGTGACGTATACCGGCTTGAGTTTGCTGCGGTCAAGCATGACGGATGCGTGCGCCCCCTGCGCGAGGACGACGGCAGCGAACGCGCTGCACGCTAATAGCCCGAGCTTCTTCAAAGTAAAGTCTCCTCTGTAGATCGAGAAACTAACAGTGTGCTGAGAGCAGGGCCGTTGGAACCGCCGTCCGCGTACGCGACGGCTAACCGAACCACACGCCCGGGGAGCTGGATAAGCTGCTCCTTTTAGTTATGGCAAGCACCCTCGTCCTTTACTCTAACTCTATGAAAAACGAGTTAAGCGCCGTAGGTAAACTTCTCGATGCCCGAACGCCCGAAGGTCGCAGTCGTCGCGCGCACAATCGGTCTAGAGTTCGTGAGCGACGTTCGGCGCCGATCGCCGGTCTCTGGAGAAAGCCATGACGCAGTCCATGCAGACGATGCAAGTGCCGGCACCAGGCACCCTGCAGCGACGCGCGATGATCGCGTCGGGCTTTGGCTGGGGCCTCGACTCGTTCGATTTTTACCTGTACGTGTATGGCCTACCGGCCATCGTGACGACGTTCGGCTTGACGAAAGCGGCCGGCGGGTTGCTCGCCACCTATACGCTTGCCGCGAGCGCGCTCGGCGGAATCGTAATGGGCTCGCTTGCCGACCGCATCGGGCGCAAGAACACGCTCATGCTCTCGATCGCATGGTATGCCGTCTTCACGTTTCTAAGCGGGCTAGCGCAGAATTACAACCAGCTCGCGTTCTTCCGCGTCTGCGAAGGTATCGGCTTCGGCGGTGAGTGGGCGGTTGGCTCCGTGCTGATGTCGGAGTGGAGCGACGCGGACAAGCGCGGACGCAATCTCGGCTTCGTGCAAGGCTCGTGGGCGCTCGGCTGGTTAGCGGCCAACTTCGCGTTTCAAATCGTGTTTTCAACCGTCGGACCGAATCCAGGCTGGCGATACTTGTTCTTCCTCGGCATCGTGCCGGCGCTCTTCGTGCTCTACATCCGTCGCAACGTCTCGGATCCGCCGATTTTTGAAGCGGCACGCGCCGCCTCGACCGGCCGTTTTTCGTTACCGGGAATTTTCGGCGGCGCCATCGGCCGCACGACGCTGTTCGCATCGCTGCTCGCGATCGGCGTGCAGAGCGGTTACTACGCGCTCTTCACGTGGATGCCGACGTACCTGACGACGCAGCGCCACATCTCGGCCGTCACGAGCGGCTCCTATCTGTATCTCTTGATCGGCGGAGCGTTTGCCGGTTACGTCACGGCCGGTTACATCAACGACGCCCTCGGCCGCCGCAAGACCTTCATTATTTTTTCGCTCTGTTCGGCTGCGATCGTGCCGCTCTATCTCTTCTTCGTCATCGCGGATTGGCAACTGCTCGTCGCAGGCCCGCTGCTCGGTTATTTCGCTTCGGGAATTTTTAGCGGCTTCGGCCCCTACTTGAGCGAGCTCTACCCGAGTACCGTGCGCGGCGCAGGTCAGGGCTTCTGCTATAACGTCGGCCGCGGCGTGGCCGGCATCGGCCCGTTCGCGATCGGTTTCCTTTCGACAAAGTTTGCGATCGGCAGCGCGATGACGTGCGTTGCCGTCGCTGCCTATCTGCTCGCCGTCGTCGCGGTCTTGTTCTTGCCCGAAACCCGCGGCGAGGAACTGGCCGCCGAGTGACTCACGCCGAATGCGCGCGCGAATGCTTGGGAGTTGCCGCGCCCGCTACCACCTTCGTCGATCCCCCGCTGCGGGCCGATCTCATCGCGCGCTACGTCGACCTGCACGTGCACACCGCGCCCGACGTGTACGGCCGCGCACTCGACGACGACGAAGCGGCGCTCGGCGCGGCGCGCGCGCGCATGAGCGGCATCGTCCTAAAGAACCATGCGAGCGAAACTGCGAGTCGCGCGGAATTGCTTGCCAGGCGCCATGGCATCGAGGCGTGGGGCGGCGTGGTCCTCAACCGCTCAGTCGGCGGTCTCAACCCGGGCGCCGTCGACGCGGTCGGGCGCATCACGGGCGGCCGCGGCCGCATCGCGTGGCTGCCGACGATCGACGCCGTCAGGCATCGCCGCTTTCTCGGTCTGCCGGAAGACGACGCCATCGACGTCGTTATCGGCGGGAAGGCCACGGCAGAACTCGAGCGCGTCGTCGCGGCCTGCGCCGCACGCGACATCGCCTTATGCACGGGTCACACGGGCGCCGACGATGCGCTCGTCGTAGCGGAACTCTGCAACGCCCGCAGCGTACGCTGCTGCATCACGCACGCACTCTTTCCAATCGTCGGTTTTGGAGAATCGCACGTTGCGAAGGCGGTCGAACTCGGCGCGACGCTGGAACTGTGCGCGGTCGGAACGCTCATGGGTCCGAGTGCGCACCTTCCATGGATGCGCGCCTGGGGTTTAGTCGACGCGCCGGCGTGCGCGCGCTACGTTGCGACATACGGGCCGGGGGCTTTTCTGATTTCGAGCGATCTCGGCCAGAGTGGAAACCCCGTGCCCGCCGACGGTCTGCGGCGCTTCGTCGCGGAGCTCGAAGCGCTCGGCGTTTCGCGCGACGACCTCGAAACGCTGGGCAGCACGTCGCCTCGGCGCTTACTCGGCGTCGGCCCATGAGCGTCCGAGTCGGCATCGACATCGGCGGAACGTTCACGGACCTCGTCGCGCTCGACGAGGATGGTCGACTAACTCGGACCAAGCTCGCTTCGACGCCACGGGCGCCCGAAGAGGCGCTCCTCGCCGCGCTCGATGCCTTACTGGTCGACGTTCCGGCGCGCGAACTGACACTGCTCGCTCACGCGAGCACCATCGCGACGAACGCCTTACTCGGGCAAGTGCACCTCGAATTACCACGGGTCGCGTTCGTTACGACCGCGGGCTTTCGCGACGTCCTCGAGATCGGGCGGCAGAATCGCAGCGCGATTTACGATCTCAACGTCGTGCGTCCGAATACGCTCGTTCGACGCGAGGACCGGCTCGTCGTTCGCGAACGCCGCGCGCATACGGGCGAGGTCGTCACACCGGTCGACTTCAGCGATGTTGCGGCGATCGTCGAGACGCTGCGCGAGCGCGGCATTACGACGGTCGCAGTCGGACTATTACACGCCGACGTCGACGGTTCGCACGAACGCGCCATCGGCGACGCGCTCGCCGCGGCGTTACCGGAAACCGACATCTCGCTCTCATCCGAAATCGATCCCCAATATCGCGAATACGAACGTTTCTCGACGACGGTCGTCAACGCCGCACTCTTGCCGATCGTGCGCGCTTATTTAGGACGCGTTGCCGCGGGCACGCGCGGGCGGGGGGTGCAGGCGCCGATCTTCATGATGCGCAGCGACGGCGGAATGAGCGCACTGGAGGTCGCGGCCAGCAGGCCCGCGGCGCTGATCGAAAGCGGACCCGCGAGCGGCGTCATCGCCGCCGCCTTTCTCGGACGAAGCCTCGGCCTCGACAACGTGCTGTCGTTCGACATGGGCGGCACGACTGCGAAAGCCGGTACGATCTTTCGCGGACTGCCTGAAGTGAGCGCGTCCTTCGAAGCCGCGGGCGGCACGCATAGCGGCCGCTCGATCAAGGGCAGCGGGTATCCCGTGCGCTTTCCCTTCGTCGATCTCGCCGAAGTCAGCGCGGGCGGTGGGACCATCGCGTGGCTCGACGGCGCGGGCACCGTTCGCGTCGGCCCGCTCTCGGCCGGGGCCGATCCCGGCCCCGCGTGCTACGGCCGCGGCGAGCGGCCGACGGTCACCGACGCGAACGTCGTGTTACGGCGTCTGAGTCCGCGCGCGCTGCTCGGCGGCGCCTTTCCGATCGACGCGCGGCGCGCGCACGCCGCCGTCGCGACGCTCGCTCCCGCACTCGGCGGCGACGTCGCGCGCGCAGCGGCCGGGATCGTTACGCTCGTCGACGCCGAGATGGCGAAGGTTCTGCGCATCGTCTCGGTCGAGCGCGGCCACGACCCGCGCGATTTCACGCTGCTCGCCTTCGGCGGCGGCGGACCGCTGCATGCCTGCGCCGTCGCCACTGACATCGGCGTGACGCGCGTCGTCGTTCCGTCGCATCCGGGCGTTTTCTCCGCCTATGGATTGCTCGCCGCCGACGTGCGCGCCGTAACGGTGCGCTCGATCGTCGCGCCTGCGACGCTCGAGGGATGGCAGCGCGCGAACGCGCTGTTCGCAACGCTGACGCGTGAAGCGGACGCTCTGTTGGAAGCGCAGAGCGTGCCCGCGCGCGATCGTTCTTTCACGCGCGAGATCGATCTGCGATATGTCGGGCAATCGACGGAGCTTTCAGTAACCGACATACGAACGCTCGACGACGCGATCGCGGCGTTCCACGCGCGACACCGGCAGCGTTATGGATTTGCGGTGGAGGACGAAGACGTCGAAATCGTGACGGTACGCGTCGTTGCGATCGGTACGACGCCGAAGCCCCCGCTCGACGCGGTAAGCTCCGCGCGCGAGGGTCCGCCGAGCGCCGCCGCCTTGCTGGAAGAACGCCAGGCGTTCGACGGCATTGCGTTCGTCGCGACGCCCGTCTACGCGCGTACGGAGCTGCGCGGCGGCGACGCGTTCGAGGGTCCGGCCATCGTCGACCAGTACGACGCGACGACGTACGTGGCGCGCGGATGGCGAGCTCGCGTCGACGATTTTGGCAATCTCGTCTTGGAGCGCGTGCACTGACTCTCGATCCGATCACGACCGAACTCATCGCCTCGGCGCTCGTGTACGCGAGCGAAGAGATGGGCATCGCCGTGCGCGACGCCGCATATTCGCCGAATATCAAGGAGCGGCTCGACCATTCGTGCGCGCTCTTCGATGCGCGCGCGCGACTCGTGGCCCAAGCGGAACACATCCCGGTGCATCTCGGCTCGCTCCCATGGGGCCTGCGACGCACGCTCGCGTGGCTCGCCGAACGCGGTCGCCGCCTCGAACCGGGCGAGATGCTCGTCGTCAGCGATCCGTATCTTTCGGGAACGCACCTCAACGACGTCACGGTCGTTCGCGCGATTTACGCCGGCGGTACCTTGGTCGGCTACGCTGCGAACAAAGCGCATCATACCGACGTCGGCGGCGCAGTCCCGGGCTCGATGCCGCCCGACGCGCGCGATCTCTTCGCGGAAGGCTGCGTCGTGCCGCCGACGTTGCTCGTGCGCGACGATCGCGTCGTCGACGAA
>JALYUE010000089.1 GCA_030853925.1 Vulcanimicrobiota bacterium
CCGTCATATCGGCGACCGCTCGCAATACGTCCTAGGATGGACGAACGAAGCGAAGATCGCCGCATTAGAAAAACAGCTTGCCGATATGCGCGTACGCCTGCTCGACACGCGGCGTAGCATCGCACGCTCTCAAACGCAGCGGAAGGCAACCCAAACGCGTCTCGGCAACGTGGCGCAGCTTGCAGCGTTTGAGAGCTTTCACGATCTCGACTGGCGACCGATCGCAATCGAGATCGACGCTGCGGAGAGCGAGCGGCGCGAGCTCGCTGAGGGCTCGGACGTCATGCGTGCGCTCGAGCATCAGCTGGAGCAGGCGCATGCTACGGCGGAGCGTCTCGATACCGAGCTGACGCAACGTCAGCGCGAAGAGTCGGTCGCCCAAGACAAACGCGCTCAGATCCAGACCGTGCTTTCCGAGTGCGAGATGGTGCTCGGCGCGACGCCGGACGAAGCCAAGGCGCGTTACTTTCCGGAGCTCGAAGCGATGCGAGATGAGGCTTTGGGCGCGCACTCGCTGACCATCGAGTCGTGCGACAACCGCGAACGCGATATGCGTGACTGGCTTCAAGCGAAGATGGACGCGGGACAGAAGCGCAGCGAACGCTTACGCGATGCGATCGTCCGGGCGATGCAAGAGTATCGCGGCCGATATCCCGCCGACGCGCGAGAACTCGATGCGTCGGTCGAAACGGCGCCGGGGTTCCGCCAGCTTCTCGAGCGCTTGAGCTCCGACGATTTGCCGCGCTTCGAGGCACGCTTCAAAGAACTGCTCAACGAAAATGCGATTCGCGAAATCGCGAACTTTCAGTCGCAGCTCAATCGCGAACTTCGTACGACCGCCGAGCGCATCGAGAGTATCAACCAGTCGTTACACGACATCGACTACAATCCGGGACGCTATATCCTTCTGGAGGCCGAACGTTGCAGCGACCTCGAGATTCGCGATTTCCAGACCGATCTGCGGTCATGTACCGAAGGCACGCTCACGGGATCCGACGATGATGGTTACGCGGAGGGAAAGTTCGTCCAAGTCCGCCGCATCATCGAACGCTTTCGCGGTCGCGAGGGCACGGCGGACCTCGATCGGCGCTGGACGCGCAAGGTTACCGACGTGCGGAACTGGCAGGTCTTTTCGGCATCCGAGCGCTGGCGAGAGGACGATCGCGAACACGAGCACTATACCGATTCCGGCGGCAAATCGGGCGGTCAAAAGGAAAAACTCGCATATACGGTCCTCGCAGCGAGTCTTGCGTACCAGTTCGGTCTGGCCCGGCACGAGAGACGCACCTTCCGGTTCGTAACGATCGACGAAGCGTTCGGTCGCGGTTCCGATGAATCGGCCCGTTATGGCTTAGAGTTGTTCAAGACGCTGGATCTACAGCTTTTGGTCGTCACGCCGTTACAGAAGATTCATGTTATCGAGCCGTTCGTCGCGAACGTGGCGTTCGTGCACAACGATGGCCGCGAGTCGCAGATCCGCAATCTCACGATCGAGGAATACCGCGCACGACTCGCCGAGCGAACGGCTTGACCGATCAGACGTGGACGACGCCTGCGCAGATCGTCGCGCGCCTGCGCCGGTTCTGGACGCGCGGCGACTTGCTGCGCGCAGAACTCGGCGCAGCGTCGTCCGGTCCCCTCGAGTTGCCGCTGACCAAGCCCGGCACGGCCGAGCTCTCCGAGCGCTTCACAGACGTACGAGCGTGGATTCGTTCTTTGGAGGAAGGCAGCAAGAGCCGGCGGGGGTTCGGCTACGACATCGTATGGAGCGAGGTGAATAATCGCGTTCTCGGCTCGAACCGCGTGCCGGCGCGGGTTCGCATAGCAACCAATGACGATGCGTTACGGCTCATCGGCACTCGCCGACAGGCACAACGCTTTTCGCAAGCCGCCGTCGCGACGCTCGCAGCTTTTCCCGAACTGCAGAATTGGATATCGCGCAAACCACTCGTGCTAGTGGAGCATGAGGCCGATTGGGAACGAGTTCTAGGCGTGCTGAGTTGGTTTCGCAACAACACGCGACCGGCTATCTACTTACGGCAACTCGATATCCCCGGCGTCGATACGAAATTCATCGAATCGCGAAAAGGGCTACTCGCCGAATTGCTCGATCTGGTCCTTCCGGCGGCGGCTATCGACGCATCGGCGATCGGCTCGCGTGCCTTCGACCGCCGCTACGGTCTGTTGCCGAAGCCTGCGCTCATCCGATTCCGCACGCTCGACGATCGGCTGCTTCCCGGGGGCTACTCGGATCTTGCGGTTCCGGTCGACGAATTCGCACGTGTCGAGCTAGATGTCGACGCTGTCTACATCACCGAAAACGACGCGAACGGTCTTGCATTTCCACCGCTCGAGCGCAGCATCGTGATCTTCGGTCTGGGCTATGGCGTCGAGAGTCTTTCCCGAAGTACGTGGTTGCGTTCCAAGGCCCTGCGCTATTGGGGTGACATCGACACGCACGGCTTCGTCATGCTCGATCGGCTGCGCGGCCTCTTTCCGCACGTTACCTCGCTGCTCATGGATCGCGACACGTTCATGAGCCACCGCGATCTCTGGACGCACGAAGCGGCGCCGTATCGCGAACCGCTCGCTCGTCTAACGCCTGCGGAGCAATCGCTTTTCGATGACCTTCGCGAAGCTCGGTTCGTCAGCGGCGCGCGATTAGAACAAGAACGCGTTGCGTTTCACTGCGTCGAGCGCGCGATCGTCGCCTTCGCGGAGCAGCGCTGCCGAGCGACGTGACGGCAACTCGCGGAGTTCGACGCGGCCGACGGTCGGTCCGCAGGGCACCTCGTTCGTTGCAGACGATCAAAACGGCGCCGCGTATCGCATTCGCCCGGCCGGGACGTAAACCACCGAGACGAGCGTAAAACGACGGTCGACGCGGCGATGAGGAGCACAGCAAAGTCGCGGAGGCGCGCGCCCATAACGCCGCGTTATTCACCCCTTACGTCCCTGAGAGGGGTCGTGGATCGCTTTCGAGCGATGCATATTCACGCTGCATTTCACCACTTTCGATATACCGGCGCGCCCGCATCGCTAAATGCTCGAATGCGCGGCCCGTGTGTGGGCCGAACGCCACCCGACACTGTACGATGGCCGGTCACATTCAATCCCAGATCGCGACGAAGACGTCGGCATATTCGGCCAGGATCAGCGCCTCCGCGATGCCGCCCTTTGTAATCAACACCGATATGTGTTCGAGAAAGCGTAACAGCAGGACGATCGACTCAAATTCTTCGGGGAGGAACGTTGGGTCGGTGAGTCGCTGACGATACTCGCGATCGAGTTAGACCTTTCGGGCTGCGACGGCCAGTTCTCCACGCGCCTGCATCATCGTCGACGAATCCAACTCGTCGATCAGCCGGAGATACACCACGATGTCGTTAGCATTGCGGTAATGCCGAAGCTGCTGAAACGCGGCGATCGCCTTGACCGCGACGATCGCCGCTGAAACCAGCGACGCGATTGCCGCGACCCATCCCGAATCCATCGATAACGTCCCTCCGTCAGCGCCGTTGTACGTGATCCGCTGAAAGAACGCTTGCTATCCAGCACTTCATAACCCGCTCTTGGCGCGCCGGCCGGCCACCCGGCCGATGCAATCGCCGGCGGAATGATAGTTGCGCCGTGAAGGCAAGAACAGAGCGCATGCTATCGAGGCGACTTCTTTCTTACGCCCTATCGTTGCTAATCGCCGCATGTTCGCCGGTCAGCCACGCGGCCTCCGGCTCGCATCAAGGCCGTCACCCCTGGACGCACCCGGGCGAGCTGCGCATCGCGATGACCGGCTCGCCTAACACGCTCAACCCGCTACTCTCCACGCAGCAGTTCGAAACGCAGGCCGAGGCGCTCGCGCTCGATCCACTCGTCGCGACGGACCCCGACGGTCGCGACATTCCGATCCTCGCCGACCGGGTTCCGACGCTCGAAAACGGCGGTATCTCCAAGGACGGATTGTCGATCACGTATCACCTCCGTCGCGGCGTCGTCTGGCAGGACGGCGCGCCATTCTCCAGTCACGACGTCGCCTTCACTTGGCGCGCGCTCATGAATCCGAAATCTGCGATTGCGACCCGCCACGGATACGACGACGTTTCGCGCGTCGACACCCCCGACGCCGCGACCGCGGTGTTCCATCTCAAGCGGCGTTTCGCGCCGGCCGTGCACACGTTCTTCGCTCACAGCGACGCGGTCATGGACATCTTGCCGGCTCATCTCCTCGAGCGCTACCAGAGCCTCGACAACTTGCCGTACAACTCGCGGCCGATCGGCACCGGGCCCTACCAGATCGTGCGGTGGCTGCGCGGCGATCGCATCGAATACGTGCGCAACGATCGATATTTCCTCGGCAAGCCCAAAATCGCCCGGATCGTCCTGCACCTCGTGCCCGACGAGAATACGATCGTTCAGCAAATGCGTTCTCACGAAATCGACTGGTTCGTGCAAGCGACGCCGCGCGTCTACCCGCAGTTGCGCGGCATCCCGAATGTCTCGGTGGCGCTCGTGCCGTTCAACGGTTACTATGGTATTCAATTCAATGCGGCCCGCGCACCGTGGAGCGACCTTCGCTTACGGCGCGCCGTCGGGCTCGCGCTCGATAAGCCGCAACTCGTTCAAAAGATTACCTACGGCACGACGGTCGCCGCAACGGAAGACCTGCCGTCATTTATGTGGGCCTCGGACCCGCACGCCGGAACCACCAAACCCGACGTCGCTGCCGCCGAAAATATTTTGGATGCGACAGGCTGGCGAACGGGTGCGGACGGCATCCGCATGCGCGGCGGCAAGCGACTAACGCTCGGCCTCGCTTACCGCTCGGATAGCGTTACGGACCGCAATGCCGGCGTGGTGATCGCTTCGATGCTGCGCCCGGCCGGTATCGACGTCGAACTGAAGTCGTACACGACGGCCCTCTTCTACGGTCCCTTCAGCGAAAACGGCATCCTCGCGAGCGGCCGCTATGAGGCGGGCTTGCTGACGTGGTATGCCGGCATCGATCCGGACGATTCGAGCCAACTGCTGTGCGACCAGCGTCCGCCGACCGGCTACAATTGGTCGCGTTATTGCACGCCTGCGATGGACGAGGCGCAGCGCTTGGCGTTGACGCAGTACGACCGTCCCTCGCGTCAGCGCGCGTACGCACAAATCCAGCAGCTGCTCGCACGCGACAATCCGTACGTCTATCTCTGGTGGCCGCGGCAGATCGAAGCGATCAACGACGACCTGCACGGTTTCCGGCCGAACGGTCTCGTCGAGGATTGGAACGCGTATCAGTGGAGCTTGTGAATCAGCGCGACGGAGCGGCGCGCAAATATGCGAGCGTCTGGCGATCGATGCGGCCGTCGTCGCGCACGCGGTTCTCCAGATTTTCGATGTGCATGAAGGCGACTAGCGCCGTGCGTGCGCGCTCGTCGAACGCGTCGGCGTGAAGCTCGAGTGCGCCGACGCGATGCAGTTCGCGCGCGAGTTCCGCCCCGAGCGCCCGATCGACGTCGAGCACGTCCTCGGTAGCGGGCGCAAAGAAATAGAGCTTATGGAGTTCGAGGACGCGCGCGAGTTCGTCGATCGGCCGCGTATGATCGTCGACCCGCAAATCGACATAGCGGTCGTTGAAGCCCGCATACCCGCCGCCCGGTTTTTCGACGATGAGCGCTGCACTCTGCTGCCCGCGTTTGTCACCGCCTCGCTTCTGCGCGGCCGCAAGTGCGGCGACGAGCCGGTCCGAGAGCGAACCGGACGTCGCAAGAAACGTTTCTGCAAGTGCTTCAACGACGGCAGGACCCGCAAGGCAATTACCTTGGGCTGCGAAGCCGTCGCCCGCAATACCGCCGGCGTATTCGATGCAGCGCGAGCCCGTATACGTCACAGCTCGTCCGTTCATCGCGACAATGCCGAATTGCCGATCGTCGCGCCCTTCATCGGTTAGCGTTAATTGCAGCGAGACGTCGACCGGCGCGGCGCCGCCGGCGAGCAGCTCGAGCGCTCGCGGCCCGTACGCCGTGTTCGCGAAGGCTTGCGTCGCGATAGCGCCGGCACCCGCGCGCACCCACGGCACGACGGCTCCGACGCTCAAAAATTTCGACTGGACCGCGACGCCGATTTCGCCGCTCGCCCGGTCGGCGGCGACGATGGAAAACGTGCTCGGATACATGCCCGGTCGCAGTTCGCCGCCGCCGCACGGAAGGCCGTCCTCCGAAAAGCGCGCTCGCAACAGTCCCGTTAACGTGGGCTTAAGGCGTGTCGGCAACAATCGGGAGAGTGCCCACTCGCACTTTCATCCGTACCTCTCTACCGAAAGGTCGTTCCCGTGCATCCGGCTCTCTTATCAAAGGTTGCAGCCATCGCAGCCGTTGCGGTCGCAGCGTCCGCTCTGCCGAGCCCCGCAGCGCAACGCAAAACCACGTTCCAACAGAATTATCACGCCTCCGCACTCATGCAGCAGTCGTATGCCGTTCGGCTCTTTGCAAGCGGGAACGCTCGCGAATCGAAACCGGACGCGATCGTCGTCACGAAGAGCGGCGTCTACATCGCATATCAGAACCTGACTCTTCCGGACGGCTCCGATGGAGGCAACAGCACGATCGTGCAGTATCGGCGCGACGGCACGCGCGTGGGTTCGATCGAGCTCAAGGGACACTGCGACGGGCTTCGCCTCAACCCGTATTCCGGCGTTCTTTGGGCACCCGTCAACAACGACGCAAACCCGGCACTGTATACTTTCGAAACGAATCTTAAAGGCGTCAAGCGGTATGCGTTCTCCGCAGCGCCTCATGGCGGCGGCTTCGACGACCTCGCGTTCGTAGACGGTAAGGCGTTCATCTCGGCGTCAAATCCGACGCTCAACGGCGCGGGCGCAAGCACGGTGCCGGCGGTCGACAGCGTAACTCTTAGCGGCACCACGGCGATCATTACCCCGGTCCTCGCCGGCAATGCGACGGCGATCGACGCCATAACCGGAGCACCCGTAACGCTCAATGAAGTCGACCCGGATTCTATGTCCGTCGATCCGCAAGGCGAAGTGGAGCTCGTCAATCAGGCCGGCAGCGAGCTCGTGTTCATCGGCCATCCCGGCACTGCGGCTCAAACCGTACGCCGCCTGATCGTGGGAACGCAGCTTGAGGATACGATCTGGGCGAGTAAAAAGGCCGGATATCTTTTTGTCGTGGACTCTAAGCAGAATGCCACCTACGTCGTGCGCGCGGACGCGTTTGTCCCGGGTACGACCTACACGATCGCGCCCTCCGATTCCGGCGTCGCAAGCTTTCTCGGCACCGTCGACCTAACGACCGGGATCATCACGCCGGTGCTGCTCGGCTTCACGAGTCCTACGGGCTTGCTGTTCGTCCCGGACGAACACTAATTTCACCCGGCAAACTAGTTTTGCTGCACTCTGCTACCACGCTCGACGAGCTAAGGGGCACGGGACTTTCTCTCGAGGCGCTTAAGCGTGAGCGTACCGGTCGGCACGCGATCCGCATCAACGCGAAATGCCGTCTGTGCTTCGTCTGGAAAGATGGTGAAGTGCATGATGTCGAAATCACCGACTATCACTGAAGGATGAGCATGGGAACGAAGCTCCTACCGATTCACCCAGGCGAGGTGCTCGCCGAAGACTTCATGGCACCGCGCGGGCTGACCGCGAATCAGCTGGCGCTGGACCTGCGCGTCCCAGCCAATCGACTGAGCGAAGTAATTCGTGGTCGGCGCTCGATCAAGCGCGGACAGTGCACTTCGTCTCGCACGCTACTTCGGGACCTCGGCGGAACTCTGGTTGAATCTGCAGTCTAGCTACGATTTAGAGACTGCAAAAGACGAGATCGGGGCTCGAATCGAACGCGAAGTTGTGATTGCTAAAAGATAGCTGTCAGAGACAGCTGCCCGCGAATCACGGCAGCGCGCAGGAATCGCTCGCTTTAATACATTCGATCGCCACCGGAAAGGGCGGACATGCTTTCATGTGCACTGCGTACTTGTAACTCAGCATTCATGCCGAAATCTTCAGCGGTTTTAGTTTTTTGATGTCTTCGTAGCGGCGATCGTGCATCGCGTCCCAAAGGTCGACTGCGGTTTGCAAATTGATCCAAGACTGTGCGTCCGTCCCAAAAACGCGCTGTAAGCGCAGCGCGGTGTCCGCCGTCACGCCGCGCTTGCCGTTCGCAATCTCAGCGTAGCGAACACGCGAAACGCCGAGTGCATCCGCCATTTGCTGTTGCGTCAAACCTAGCTCCTTTCTGAAGTCTTCCTCAAGAATCTCTCCAGGATGAGTCGGTCGACGATGAGTGGGCAACGACACTTTGGTCACGTGAGAACCTCAATGATAATCGACGATTTCAACGTCGGTAGCGCCATCGTCCGTCCAACGAAAGCATACACGATAGTTCAGATTGACTCTAAGCGAGTATTGGCCGGCTCGGTCGCCCTTGAGCTCTTCAAGATGGTTCGATGGATTATATTTAAGGAACGACAAATTCGACGCATGAAGCAACTGATCGAGCTTGGCGCGGCCCTTCCGGTGAAGTTCGACAGGTAGTGTTGCGCGGGCAGCCTTCGTCGTGAGTCCATTATAAATATCTTCGGTACCTCGTGACGCGAAGCTCACGCTGTATACTGTAACGTATTGCGTTACACCCGTCAACCGGGGGTTCGATCAAAGCCTCGCCGCATCGCGACATTTCGGCTGTCCCCGAAATCGGTAAGAGGTAAGACGCAGATAATCTGGTCAACTCTAGACTTGCACGGGCGCGGGCCGTCAAGCCCTATGCGGGCCGTGAAGCCTTATAAGGATATACGTTGCCGACATCAATCGAACCGAAAACAACGTTTACGCGGCTTGGAACCGTCTTCTCGCCGGACGGCAGTCCCGAAGAGCAGGAGGGCACCGTCAATCCGGCCTCCGCGCGGTTGCCGGATGGGACACTCGCGTTGTATCCGCGCGTCGTCGCCGCGGGAAACGTTTCGCGCGTCGGCTTCGCACGTGCGCGTTGGCAAGGCGATACCGTGACCTTCGAACGCGATGGTTTCGCCCTCGAACCCAAAGCCGATTATGAATTTCGGGTAACGCCCGGCGGTTACGGGTGCGAAGATCCGCGCGTCACTTTCGTCGCGCCGCTCGGCCTCTACCTCATGACGTATTGCTCGTATGGGCCGCAAGGCACGGCCGTCGCCGTCGCCCACTCGAAGGACGGCGTAGCCTGGGAGCGGCTCGGAACCGTCTGGTTCCCCGCGTTCGAAATCTGTTATGGCGACAAAGACGCGGTCTTCTTCCCCGACGTCGTGTTGTCGCCGAGCGGCGTGCCGTCGATCGCGCTCTTGCATCGGCCGACGATGCACCTCTCGGTCGCGGCGGGCCGCGGCTTGATCCCCTCGATTCTAGCGATGGAGCCGGCCGATCGGGAAAGCATTTGGATCTCATACGTTTCGCTCGAGCGCGTCCGCGCAAACTTGCGCACTTTATTGGAAGTCGAGGAAAACATCCAGTTGATGCATCCCGAGGGCACCTGGGGCGCGATCAAACTCGGCGCGGGACCGCCGCCGGTTCGCATACGCGAAGGCTGGCTGCTCGTCTATCACGGCATCGACGTGTTACCGCATGCGCCGGATGTCGAAAAGAATACGTTGGAATATTGCGCCGGCATCGCGATCCTCGACGCGGAGCGTCCGGACCGCGTGTTATATCGTGCGCCGTCTCCCTTCCTAATTCCGACGCTGCCTGAAGAAATTCACGGCGTCGTCGATAACGTGGTCTTTCCGACGGCGATCGACCCGCGTCCGGACATCGGACCGCGGACCTTCGACATCTATTACGGCATGGCCGATACGTTGATCGGACGCGGAAGACTCGAACTCGGCGACTAGCTGGGCGCTTTACCCTCGCCTTCCAGCACGAAGTCGCCGCTGAAATCGTAGATCGGCTCCGGCACGGGCGGGGCTTCGGCGTCCGATGCGGCCGCGCGGGTCATCAGTTGCGCGGCGTGCAGCGCAAACGCCGCAAGCGCATTGCCCGCGATCGCAAATTCTCCGGCGTTGACGTGCGTCTCGCTCGGCGTTCCGGGCAAGCGCACCAGGCGCACCTCACCCGCTAGACCGTCGTTATAGACGAACGCGTAGCCGTTCGATTCGAACGTGTGAGTCACGTGACACTCCCTTCAACACGGGCGACGAATGCGGCCGTGGCGTCGAGCGTCGCCTGCGGACGATCGCGGTGCGGCGAATGACCACACTCCTCGAGCATTACCGTCGTCGTATCGCGCACGCGCGCCGCGATCGCGTGCAGTTGCGCTTGCGTGCCGTACTCGTCGTCGTACCCTTGCACGAGCAGCACCGGGCACGTCACGCGCTCGACATACTCGTCGATATTCCACGCACGAAAGCGCGGATCGAGCCAGATCTCGTTCCAGCCCCAAAACGTGCGCTCGACGTCGGCATGGTAGCGCCCAAGCTTGGCGGGCAGGTCCGAGCTGCGGTACGTCTGCGCAGCCGCCGATATGCCGCGAATCGAATGGTCCTCTACGAACACGTGCGGCGCTTCGAGCACGAGCCCCGCAACGCCGTCGGGATGCGCGCCGGCGTAAATGAGCGCGATCGAAGCGCCGTCGCTGTGGCCGAACAACACGGGGCGCACGACGCCAAGTCGCGCGAGCAGCGCCGGCAAGACGACTTCCCCTTCGTGATGCATATAGCGCACGTCGCGCGCCTCGCGTAACACGTCGGAAGCGCCGTAGCCGTACCGCGAATATGCGATCACGCGGGCACCGGTACGGCGCGCGAGTTGCGCGGGAACGTCTTTCCAGAGCGCGACCGAACCGAGACCTTCATGCAGCATAACGATCGTCGTCTGCGCTTCACCTTTCGGTTCGTACGTTACCACTTCGAGACGTCGGCCTTCAATATCGACGTGCGTCGCGTTCGGTGCGGCTGCGAGATCAAACATGCTGCGGAGAGGTCGCTACCTTCGCATCGGCTTCACGCCGGCGCAGAATGTGGCGCTGCGTCTTGCCGGTCGCGGTCTTCGGCAACTCGTCGACGAAATCGATCCAGCGCGGAAACTTGTACGGTGCGAGCCGCTCCTTCACGTATGCTTGCAACGTTTCGACGAGCGCCGCATCGCCCGTAACACCGTCTCGCAGCACGACGAACGCCTTCGGCTTCACGAGTTCGTTATCGTCGGCGACGCCGATAACCGCAACGTCCAGCACGGCTTCGTGACCGATGATGACCGATTCGACTTCCATCGGAGAGACCCAGATGCCGCCGGACTTGATCATGTCGTCGGTGCGGCCGCAGTGCACGAGATCGCCGCCGTCGGTTTCGTAAAACTTATCGCCCGTGCGCACCCATTCGCCGTCGAACGCGCCCATCGTTCGTTCGTGCGCGTTCCAATATTGCGTGAACGCCGAGGGC
Organism: Vulcanimicrobiota bacterium; assembly: GCA_030853925.1. Lineage (GTDB taxonomy): Bacteria > Vulcanimicrobiota > Vulcanimicrobiia > Vulcanimicrobiales > Vulcanimicrobiaceae > JALYUE01. Next base: position 11,404 of record JALYUE010000089.1, read on the forward strand.
CCGAGCACGAGCAGCTCTCCGAGCTCGCCGCGCTCGACTTCCGCGCCGCTCTCGTCGACGAGACGCACGCGGTACCCCGGTACGGGCTTGCCGGTCACCCCGTACGTTACGGCACCGGGCCGAGTCGAGACGAAGATATGCAGCATCTCCGTCGAGCCGATTCCATCGATAATGTCGACGCCCGTGCGCTCGCGCCACGTTTGTCCGACGTGCAGCGGCAACGCCTCACCCGCGGACGTGCAGAGGCGCAGCGCGAGCGTGCCGCGTTCCGGCAGCACGTTCGCCGCGAGCAACGCGCTGAACAGCGTCGGCACGCCGCAAAACACGGTGACGTTATGCTTGAGGAGCGTTGCAATCACGGCGTCGGGTTTCGCACGTTCCGCCATCAGCACCGCAGTCGCACCGACCGCCATGGGAAACGACAATCCGTTGCCGAGCCCGTATGCGAAAAACAGCTTCGCCGCCGAATACACGACGTCGCTTTCGCGCAGATCGAGCACTTGGCGCGCAAACAGCTCGGCCGTCACGATCATGCTCGCATGCCGATGCAGCGTGCCCTTCGGCTTCCCGGTCGAGCCCGAAGAGTACAACCAGAAACACACGTCTTCCGCATGCGTCGGCGCGGCGCGCCGCACAGGCGCAGCAGCCGCACGCAGTGCGGAAAGCTCCGTGATACTTGTTTCAGTGCCGTTCGTGACGACGAAGGTGCCCGTCCAGCCGGCTTCTTGCGCGGCGGATTTGTACGCCGCAAACAACGGCTGCGAAACGATCGCCGCCGCAGCGCCGCTGTTCGCAAGAACGTACGCATAGTCGGCGGCGAGGAACATCGTATTGATCGGCACGGGAACGATGCCCGCTTTGATCGCTCCGAGAAAGCACGTCGGAAAGTCGATGCTGTCCAGCAGTCCGAGGATCACCCGGTCGCCCGGCACGAGGCCGAGTGCGAGCAGCGCTCCCGCGCAGCGGTCGACGCGTTCGGCGAGTTCGCCGTACGTGTACGTTCCGGCATCGTCGATGAACGCGATCTTGTCCGCGCGACCGCTACTGAGATTGCGTTCGATCAAGTCCACGGCGGCGTTATAGGCGCCGGTCGGCGCATCGGGGAATTCCGGTACCATTAATAACGCCATCTTATGCCACGCTCGAGAGATGAGCGGCGTCCGTTTGAATCCACTCGCGCGACCAAGCCGCCGCGATATCTTCGGGCAGCGTGCCGGCCGCTGCATCGTGGAGCAGCGGATCGCCGAGACGCTTTGCGCCAAGCTCCTGAAGTAACCGATCGAATTTCAAGCCGCCGAAGCAAAACGTCGCTTTGTACGTGCGGTCGCCGAGCGACACCAAGCCATACGTGAGGTTTGAGAGATCGGGGCGTCTGGTCTCGAGGTCGTCGAGCAGCGCGAATGCGTTGTCGGGCGCGTCGCCGCTGCCGTACGTCGAGGTGCAGATCAGGAAGATCGCGTCCTGCTCGAAGACCGAGCCGTCCAAGCCGTCCATCAACTGCGTCGACACCTCGTGCCCGAGCGCTTCGAGCGTCGTCTGCATCTCTTCGGCGACGAGTTCGGCCGTGCCGGTCATCGTGCCGACGAGGATCGCGATTTTTCGCAAGCGCTGAACCTCCCACGCTTCATCGTCCGACGGGCTCGAACGCGGTGCGGGCAGTATACCGCACCCGCAACCGTTTACAAGCGGTATACTGCAGCTTTCCTGCCGGACATGCTATAGTCGGGCGGCTATGTTCCAACCCGGCGGCCCGGAGGCCGAATTTCTCAGGCGCATCGGAGAACGCGTCAAAACCGCTCGCGCGCAGCGAGGCATGACGCGCAAATTGCTCGCTCGCGATTCGCGCGTTTCGGAACGCCATTTGGCCGAACTCGAATCCGGGCGCGGAAATTTTTCCGTCGTGTTGCTGCGGCAGGTGGCGACCGCTCTCGGCGTCTCGGCCGCCGCGCTGATCCGCGAGGAACCGGATCCCCCGGTCGCGCTTCAGCACGCGGAGGCGCTCTTACGGCGGCTGCAGCCGGAGCAGTTAAGTGAAGCACACGAATTGTTGTCGGCACGCTTCGCCGATCAGGAGAGAGCCGTACGCCGTGCGCGCATCGCGCTCGTCGGCCTGCGCGGCGCCGGCAAGACGACCCTCGGCTCGCTGCTTGCAAAGCACTTGGACGTTCCGTTCATCGAGCTCGACGGAGAGATCGAGAGCTTGGGTGGCCTGACGCTCGAAGTCGTCTTCGAGCTGTACGGACAGGTCGGCTTTCGGCGCCTCGAGCGCGAGGCGCTCGAAGGCATCCTTGGGCGTCACGATCGCTTCGTGCTCGCAACCGGAGGCAGTATCGTCTCGGAGCACGAGACGTTCGAACGTCTGCTCAGCGCCTGTTATACCGTGTGGCTGCGCGCAGCGCCCGGCGACCACATGCAGCGCGTCGTCGCGCAAGGCGACACGCGCCCGATGGCCGGCAATCGCGAAGCGATGGCCGATCTCGAAAAAATCTTGGCCGGTCGCGAAGCGATGTACCGCCGCGCGGATGCCAGCCTCGATACCAGCCGCCATTCGGTCGATTCGGCGCTCGCCGAGCTTACGGTGAAGGTCGGCGATCACCACGAGCTATCTGCACCATAATGCTTGCACGGATAATATAAATGCAGTATCATGCATCGAACCCGGTTCGCTTGGAGGTCGCTCTTGCTCGCTATCGATAGCCCGGCCGCGTCCTCGCCGGATCAGATCGTCACGTTCGACACCTCGCCCGAGCGCTATCGTCACTGGAAATTATCGGTCGACGGCACCGTCGCGACGCTCACGCTCGATATCGACGAAGATGCCGGCATACGGCCGGGCTATAAACTCAAACTTAATTCGTACGACCTCGGCGTCGACATCGAGCTCAACGACGCTCTGCAGCGCATCCGTTTCGAACATCCGTCGGTCGCGACCGTCGTCCTCACGAGCGGCAAGGACCGTATGTTCTGCGCGGGCGCGAACATCTACATGCTCGGCTCTTCTTCGCACGCCTGGAAAGTGAACTTCTGCAAGTTCACGAACGAAACGCGCAACGGCATGGAAGATTCGAGCCGCTTTGATGGCTTGAAGTTCATCGCCGCGCTCAACGGCGTCACGGCGGGCGGCGGCTATGAAATCGCGCTCGCCTGCGACGAAATACTGATGGTCGACGACCGTTCCTCGAACGTCAGCCTGCCGGAAGTTCCGCTGCTCGGCGTGCTGCCGGGGACGGGTGGATTGACGCGCGTGGTCGACAAGCGCAAAGTGCGTCGCGATCTCGCCGACGTCTTCTGCACGAACTCCGACGGCGTACGCGCGGGTCGCGCGAAACAGTGGGGCCTGGTCGACGCGATCGCGCCGCCCGCGAAGTTCGCGGATCTCGTCAAAGAGCGAAGCGCCGCGCTCGCTGCCGGAACGACCCGGCCATCCGGCGCGACGGGCGTCGAACTGCGGCCGCTCGAGCGCACCATCGACGCGAGCGGTTTTCATTATCGCTACGTTGACGTTACGTTCGACCGCGCGGCTCGCTCGGCAACCTTGACGGTACGTGCGCCACAAAGCGCCGAGCCGCAAACAATCGACGAGATCGTCGCAGCCGGCGACGCGTGGTGGCCGCTGGCCTTCGCGCGCGAACTCGACGATGCAATCCTCATGTTGCGCACGAACGAACTCGCGCTCGGCTTGTTGATTCTGCGCTCGGAAGGCTCCGTTGAAGCCGTGGTCGCCGCCGGCAACCAGTTGACGAGTCTGCGCGAGCATTGGCTCGTGCGCGAAACGACCGGTCTGCTGCGCCGCACGTTCTCGCGGCTCGACGTTTCATCGCGCAGCATGTATGCGGTGATCGATCGCGGGTCGTGCTTCGCGGGACCGCTGCTCGAGATCGCGCTCGCGGCCGATCGCAGCTACATGCTGGCGATTCCGGGCGAAGCGGACGCGCCGCACATCGCGCTCGATGCGGGCAACTTCGAACTCTTTCCAATGGTAAACGGAAAGACGCGCTTGGAATCGCGCTTTTACGGAAGCCCGGACTCGCTCGGCTCGCTGCGGGAATCTGTCGACCAGCCGCTCGACGCGGAGCGCGCGCTCGAACTTGGACTCGTAACGTTTGCGCCGGACGAACTGGACTGGGACGACGAGATCCGGCTTGCATTCGAAGAACGCGCGATGCTCTCGCCCGATGCGCTTACGGGCATGGAAGCGAGTTTGCGCTTTCCGGGCGACGAGACGCTCGAAACCAAAGTGTTCGGCCGCCTGACGGCGTGGCAAAACTGGGTGTTCGTTCGCCCGAACTCCACAGGCGAGCGCGGTGCGCTGAAACTGTTCGGCAGCGGTTCGAAACCACACTTCGATTGGGAGAGAGTTTAACGGTGGCTATCAATTATCAGGAGCGGATTCCCAATAATGTCGATCTCGGCTCGAATCGCACGCTGCAGCGCGCGCTCGAACAGTGGCAGCCTGCGTTCTTAGAGTGGTGGAAGGGCATGGGGCCAACCGACTTCCAAAACTCCGACGTCTATCTGCGCACCGCGACGTCAGTCGACGCGAAGGGCTGGGCGACGTACGGCCACGTGCAGATGCCGGACTATCGGTGGGGCATCTTTCTCGCTGACCCGACCCCCGACCGCCGCATCGGCTTCGGCGACGAGTTCGGCAAAGACGTCTGGCAGCAAGTGCCGGGCGAACACCGCTCCGTTCTACGGCGGCTGATCGTCACGCAGGGCGATACCGAACCGGCTTCCGTCGAACAACAGCGGCTGCTCGGCCACACCGCCCCGTCGCTCTACGATCTGCGCAATCTCTTTCAAGTCAACGTCGAAGAAGGCCGCCATCTGTGGGCGATGGTGTATTTATTGCACGGCTACTTCGGCCGCGACGGCCGTGAAGAAGCGGAGCAGCTTCTGCAGCGCCATTCTGGAAGCGTCGATAACCCGCGCATTCTCGGTACGTTCAACGAGCCGATCTCCGACTGGCTGAGTTTCTTTATGTTTACCTATTTCACCGATCGCGACGGCAAGTTTCAGCTCAAGTCGCTGGCCGAATCGAGTTTCGATCCGCTCGCGCGCACGTGTCAATTCATGTTGACCGAAGAAGCGCATCACATGTTCGTCGGTGAAACGGGCATCGGACGCGTCGTAAAGCGCACGTTGGAAGTGATGAAAGAGCTCGGTTCCGACGATCCGGAGGCCGTGCGCAAAGCGGGCGCGATCGATCTGCCGACGATGCAGAAATACTTAAATTTCTGGTTTTGCTCGTCGCTCGATCTCTTTGGCGCGGATACGTCGTCCAACGCGGCCGCCTACTTCGCCAACGGCATCAAAGGGCGCCCCGACGAGTCGCAGTACGAAGACCATAGCGCGAGCTCGCAGAGCTACGAACTCGAAGTGCCCGACGGCAAAGGCGGTACGGCGAGCGAACGGATCCCGATGCGTAACGCAATGAACGAAGTGACGCGGCAAGCGTACGTTAAAGATTGTGAAATCGGGCTTACGCGCTGGAATCGCGTGATCGCGAAAGCCGGCTTTTCGGCGCAGCTCAAGCTTCCGAGCACGCGTTTCCGGCGTTCGATCGGCAGCTGGGCGAACGTCCCGACGACGCCCGACGGCCGGCCGATCTCGCTACAAGAGTTCGACTCGCACCGCAGCGAGTGGCTGCCGACCGATACCGACCGTCTCTTCGTGCATAGTCTGATGCAGCCGGTGACGGAGCCGGGTAAAATGGCCGGCTGGATCGCGCCACCGGACCGTGGGATCAATAGTCTGCCCGTGCCCTACGAGTACGTGCGGCTGGCGTAGTCGCGCGCGGTGCGACACGTCGTCATCGTCGGCAGCGGCCCGTCCGGATGTTATCTCGCCGAGGCGTTGCTACGCGCCGCGAAGGACTGTCGCGTCGACATTATCGATCGGTTACCGACCCCGTTCGGACTCGTCCGTTTCGGGGTCGCGCCCGATCATCAAACGACGAAAGCGATAACGCGCCTGCTCGACCGGGTGCTTGCAAAACCCGAAGTATCGTATTTCGGCGGTGTCGAACTCGAGCGCGACGTATCGCTCGACGAGCTGCGCGAGCTGTACGACGCGGTCGTGATCGCAACCGGCGCGGCGCTCGACCGCCGCCTCGGCATCCCGGGCGAAGATCTGGCTGGAGTGCTTGCATC
>JALYUE010000094.1 GCA_030853925.1 Vulcanimicrobiota bacterium
CTGCACGCCGACGTCGGCGGCGCGCCCGATCAGCAGCGCTTCGTCGACCGCCGCGAGCAAGTCGTCGCTTTCACTGCGTAGGTGCGAAACGTAACGCGGCATGCCGGCGGCGCGCGCGGCGCTCGCGCAGGCGATAAGTTCGCTCTCGTCCGCGAAACGCGACGGCACGTAGGCAAGGCCGCTCGAAACGCCGAGTGCTCCTTGATCGATCGCTTCGCGCACGAGCGCGACCTCGGCGTCGAGTTCGTCCGCTTCCAGCCGTCCATCAGCGTCGCCGCGAATGCAGCGGCGCGTCGTGCCCAAACCGACGAGCGTCGCCACGTTGAGCGCAACTCCGCTGCGTTCGACGAGCGTAAAGAAATCGTCGAGATCGCGCCACGCAAGTTCGAGTCCGACGGCGCGCGCACTTTCTGCTTTGCGCCGTTCGGCGAGGCCGCGCAGCGGTGCGGCGGACGTGCCGCAGTTGCCCCCGATTTCCGTCGTGACGCCTTGGCGGATTTTACCTTCGCAGCGGCCGTCGACGAGCCAGAGTTCGTCGGAATGCGAGTGTACGTCGATGAAGCCCGGTGTGAGGATGCGATCTCGACCGTCGATGCGCTCGTGCGCGTCGCGATCGCGAAGGTTTTGCAGTAAAGCGATACGTTCGCCGACGATGCCGACGTCGGTGCGCACGGGCATCGCTGCGACGCCGTCGTAGATGAGAGCGCCTTCGATGATTGCGTCGATCATACAGTTTGAGGCTACTCGTCGTGGGTACGAGCATGCCACACTGCTGGTGCTCTCCACAGTTCGCGCCTTAGCCGATAGGAGTTGCTCACATGGCCGATCAGTCCTCGAAGATTTCCCCGAAGGACAAAGTGGGCGGCGAAATGTCCGTCCGTGAAGCCGGCAAAAAGGGTGGAGATACCGTTCGGGAACGATACGGCTCGGGGTTCTATGAGACGATCGGCCGCAAAGGCGGACAAGCCACGCGCGAGCGCCACGGCGCGCAGTTCTACGAAACGATCGGGCAAAAAGGCGGACGGGTCGTCAAAGACAAGTACGGCTCGGACTTCTACGAAGAGATCGGTCACAAAGGCGGGCAAAAAGTAAAGCGGCTGATCGCCGAGGCGAAGAAAACGCTTGCGGAAGCAAACGGCGCGGTGGCCGGCAACGGCGTCGCCGCCACGAACGGGAAAGCTCCGAAACTCGAACCTACGTAGACGGAATCGGGCCGGAGACGTGGCGCACTTCGACGTCGCCCGTCTTGACGTTGAAAACCAAGCTACCGACCGACAAGGGCTGCTCCCCCGCGGTGTGAACGACGATCGGGCGCGCGAGGGTTAGGCGCTGCACCGCTTCGTTCCATACGGCCGACGTCGTGTCGAAAGAACGATGCGTCGGAGCGCCGATCGTTTCGATGTGAAGCGGGCCCACGACGTTGAAATCGTGTGAAAGCGTGTTGACCGACATGTGCGCCGCTCGTACGCGCAGGTACGGTTTTCCGTTTCTGAAGATCGTGCCGTTACGGACACGTTCTAAGTCGAATACCGTCTGATCCGCATTGCTTACGGCGCGGTCGTATTCGACGCTCCACGAGCGCGTTTTCAAACGCTGTCCGTGCGCTAGGCCTCCGTGAAAAACGATGCCCGGAATCGCGGGCGGCGGCCGGACTTCATCGAGCCCCGCTCGGTAGACGCCGACCGCGCCGACGACGAGTAACGCGCAGACCGCGAGCCATACGTAGCGCATCACCCGGGTCGCAACCGTAGCGCCGCGACGAGCACCGCGTACAGCGCGGCGAACGCGGCGCCGAGCGTGTTACCGCCGAGCGCGTCGTACGCGGTACCTTGCGGCGCTCCGATCGATCCCGACACGACGGCAGCCGGGCCAAGGGCGCTAGCAGCGACGTAGCGCCCGTTCGGCGCGATGATTCCGCTGATGCCGGTCGACGCGGCCCGCACGATCCAGCGCCCGGTTTCGAGCGCTCGCATCTGCGCGATTTGCGCGTGCTGATACGGACCCGCGCTCGTTCCGAACCAGGCGTCGTCGGTCGCGATCAATAGGGCGCCCGCCCCGGCGCGTACCTGGTCGACCGCAATATCGCCGAACGCCGATTCCCAACAGATGATCGGACCGAAGCGGACGCCGTTTACCGCGATCACGCCGTCACTCGTTCCTGAACGGAAGTGCGAGATGTTCTGCGCCCACGGCAGCCGCCCGAGCAGCCACGCGAACGGCAAGTGTTCGGCGAACGGGACGAGCTGCCGTTTGCGATACACGCCGTCGAGCTTGCCGTCGGGCGCATAAAAATACAGGACGTTGTAGTCGCCGTCGGCGCCGGAGGTCAACGTGCCGACGGCGACTTCGGAATGCGCGCGCTTGGCGAGCGACCCGAAGAAGGTTTGCAGCTCGGCATGCGCGTTGAGGGCGGTCGGGATGACGGTCTCCGGCCATACGACGATCGACGGATGCTTGGCGGCGGCGCGCAGCGTCAACTCCGCATAGCGCCGCACCGCTTCGCGTTCGCCTGCGGGCGTGAACTTCAACGTTTGCGCGATGCCGCCCTGAATCGCCGCAACGCGGTACGTCCCCGTCCCAACCGTTCTCGCCGGCCACCAAGCGAATGCTGCGCCCGCGCACGCGGCCACCGCGATCAGCGCGGCGGCGGCAGCCCTCGAACTACCGCGGTCCGGGTGGCGCAGCGCGTACGCCGCATACGCGCCGAGGATGCACAGCAGAAACGTCACGCCGTACTCGCCGACGAACGCCGCCACGGGTGCGAGCGGCGTGCCGACCTGCGTATACCCGAGTCCGCCGAATGGCACCGCCAATTCGCCGAGTCCTTCGCTGCGCAGCCATTCGCCCGCGGCGAAGATCGCCGCCGCCGCGAGCGGTACGAGCGCGCGCCGCCTCCCGCTCGCGGCCGAGGCGCTGCAGTTTGCGAAGGCTACGAGCGCGCCGACGAGCGCGAAGCCGAAGAACGCGTCGGCGACGCCGGGCCCGAGCGCGAGCAAAAAGCCGAAGGGTGCGATCAGCGCTCCGGCCGTTTCGCCGAACCACCAAAACGTGATGGTGAAAAAGACGGTCCCGGAGAGCCAGCCGACCCAGAAGGCGCGTTTCGGCGAAACACCAAACCAGGCCCAAAAAAGTGCGGCCGTACCGACGGGCGCCAACACCGCCGCATTCGTTTTTGGAAACGCGAGCGCCAGCAGCAGCGCACCGAGCGTGGCCACGACGAACGGGACCAGTGAGGATGCCATGCTCCGTCGCGCCGCCGTCGTCACGTTCGCTCTCGCCACGCTCGTTGCAGCGTGCGGACGCCAGATCACCCCGGATCCTTCAGGCAAGACGAACAACCTCTCGGGCGAGACCGTCGTGCGCGTGGCGACCGCCGGTCCGCTGGACTTTAACACGTACACATACGCGATCGCGCTCGATACCTGCGGTCCGGGCGTCCCTTATCCGCAAGCGGCCTTCACCGGCTACCTCAACTACTCGTACGTCTTTTTCATCGGCGGTTTCGCCGGAACGGCGGCGCCCGAGTTGTTCGAATATTACTTCAACTCGGGCAATATCACGACGCTGCAAGTCAACAATCTCAACCCGTCCACCACGGCGTTCGTGCCGAACTTCAACAATCAAAGCACGCAATTCCAATTCACGTTCTTGCGAGCCGATCTCAACAACCCGCTTAACATACCGCAGCCATGCCCCAATACGACGGCGCCGCCGAGCGGCCAGCCGACGGCGCCGCCGCAGACGACCTGGGTTTTCAACGTGATCACGTTCGACAAGAATCGTCAGCCGATTGATTCGCTCGGACTCGGCGGCGCGACGGACTCGTCGTTTCCGGGTATCAAGGTCGACACGACGACGACCAATACACAAACCTTCTTCAGGCAGCCCGGCTACCCGAGCGTACCCGCCGCCGCTCAACTGCTCTCCGCCGAAGTGGACAACTACCTGTAGCCGCAGTCGTTTAGAATGCTAGCGAGCCCGGCACGATACTGCCCGCGCCGTTACCGCTGAGACCGAAGCCGACGCTTTGACCGGGGAAGGCCAAGATGACGACGTTGAAGTTAAATTGCTTGAGGTCTTGGTTGTAGCTCAGCTGAAGGTTGTAGCAGTTGTCGACCACTCGGCTGAGATAGATGTTCTTGCTCTCCAAGCGCATATGGTTTTTCCAGTCGACGTTCGTCGTAAATTCGAGCGTCGTATCGCGGCCGAACGGCGTGATCGCCTGAACGTTCGTCTGATTGAATCCATAACCCGGACCCGGTTGGAAGAAACCGCCGAAGATGAGGTACGAGCGGGGCGACGGCCGGACCGATAACTGGTAGCTTAGCGGCTGCGCCATGCGGTTGAAACTCGTGCCGTCGGAAAGCGACAGCGAATAGACGTCCTTGTTGTAGAAGCGCAACGTTTCGGCGGCGGAATGCGCTCCCGACCCTAAGCGATCGAACAGCTGGAACGGAACGTTCGCGGGACCGATCGGATGCTGCTCGTTGTAGGTTAACGAGCTGATTAGATGATTCCCGATCGGAGAGTTCAGCGAGGCGTTTTGCTGGTCGAACGCCTTGAGGTCGCCCGTGCCGTAGTAGTCCTGCGTCAGGTTGTAGTTCGCCGAAAAATCGCTGCCGCCCAAGACCTTCGCGAAGATCGACTCGTTGAGCTGTCCCTGAAAGCGCGACGTCGTGAAATGGTTCTGGGGTTCCGTGTAATTGCCAGCCGCGAACTGCAGCTGCGGTCCGAACTTGAACGAACCGTACGAAAGGTGAGGTAAGATCTCGAGCTCAGGTACGCGGTCGTAGCCGAACGGATTCGCCGAATAGTCCGTCTTGTCGTAGGTAAGATTGAAATCGGCTAAGCGCGTGAACGCGTGCGTGTTCGTGTTGATGTGAAACGTGTCGTTGGTCGCGAGCGGCGTATTGAATTTCGAGTACGTCAGATTGATCTGCTGTGAGAGCGCCTGGCTGAGGTTGATGGAATCGACGAAGCCGAAGTCGAGGTTGTTCGAGAGCGAACCCTGCGCGAAGCGCGCGAACGTCAGGTTTTCGGTACTGATCCGGCCTTGATGCACGAGCGACCCCGTCAAGTTGACGGTCGCCGGTAACGAGAGCGTCGCGCCGTAATCCCCCTCGTAGTTAATGCCGAACTGTCCGCGCAGCGTCCGCGAGAAATTCTCGGTATCTTGGATGTTGACGTTGGTTTGCCGGGCGCCTTGGATGCGGTCGTTGATCGTATACGAGTCGACCGTAGTATAGCGATGCGAGTCTTTCGCACCGATATACGCGACGTATCCGAGCCCGAGGCCGCGCTTCGAAAAAAATTCGACGCGATAGTAGCCGTAGTAGGTGTTCGACGGAGCGAAGCCGAGGCGTGCCTTGACATAAAAGCCTTCGACTTGCGAGTAGCCGACGATCGGCAAGAAACTCGGCTGACGGCGCTGATCGAACGCCTGCTCGACGAGCGGAATGACGAGCAGGGGCAGGTAGAAAATCGCAGTCGGACCGAGGAACACGACCGCTTTGCGAGCGACCAGTTTGTCGCCCGGCGTCACGTCGATCGAGCGCGCCTCCACATGGTATCCGGCGTGCGGATGCTCGCACGTCGTGAACGACGCCCGATCGCCGTGCGTAACGCCGCTCGAGCGCGCGGTCAGCTGCTGCGCGGTGTAGTGCAGTTTGCCGCGTTGAACGCCCTCGACCGATTCGCCGGAACCGTTCACGAGCGTCGCGCGGCGCGTTTGCGTATCGAACGAAATGTCGTCGGCATAGAGAATCGAATCTTGATTGCGGTTGAGTAAGTAGGTGTGACCGCGCACGACGATCGTATGGTCGCCATCGAAGTGCGCGCGGTCGCCGACGATCTGCCCTTCCGTATAAAAGATGTGTACGTTGCCGATGAGGTCGGAGGGTTGGCGCTGATCGCTCGAGCCCTCGAGCCGATCGGCGATCGTGACGATCTGGTACGGCCCGAGCGTCGGAACGGGCGTCGCC
>JALYUE010000109.1 GCA_030853925.1 Vulcanimicrobiota bacterium
CGGCGCCGCTCGCGCCCGTGACGTTCGACCGGTCGCCGGGTGCACGAGCGCTTGCCGGCGGCCAGGCGCGTCCACACGAGTGGGCGCGCTTACGCGAGATCATGTATGCGAACGTCGGCGTCGAGCGCGATGCCGCCGGGCTCACCGTAGCCGTCGAGCGCCTGCAAGCTCTCGCGCGGACGACCGCGAGCGCCGAGTTGCGCGATGCCGCGACCGTGGGCACGCTCGTCGCCCGGGCCGCGCTCGGCCGTCGCGAGAGCCGCGGCAGCCATCAGCGAACCGACTTTCCGGTGACCGCGCCGGCGCAGAATTACCGCTCTTTTTCGAGCACCGTGAAGGCGCCGGCCGGCGCGCGCAGCGCGTAAGCGATGATCGCGCTGGCCGTCGCGCCGCTCGCGTCGCTCGTATACGAGCCGCTCGTGCGAGCCGCGCTCGTGGAAGATCTCGGTATCGGCGGCGACCTGACGTCGGCGGCCACGATTCCGGCGGGCATGCGCGCGCGCGCGGCCTTCGTCGCGCGCGAAGCGGGCCGACTCGCCGGGCTCGAGTTCGCGGTCTGCGCTTTCCGTCTCCTCGACCCGGGAGCGCGCTGCGAATCGCTGCTGCGCGACGGGGCGGAGCTGCAGGCCGGCACGTCGATCGCGACGATCGAGTGCGACGCGCGGGCTCTGCTCGCAGCGGAACGCACGGCGCTCAACCTGCTCGGGCATTTGTGCGGCATCGCTTCGGCGACGGCCGATTACGTGCGCGCCTGCGCGGGCACCCGCTGCGCGGTCAGCGAGACGCGCAAGACGCTGCCTGGGTTACGGGCGCTGCAGAAATACGCCGTGCGTGTCGGCGGCGGCGCCAATCATCGCTTTCGGCTCGACGACGCCGTTCTTATTAAAGATAATCATGTCGCGCTCGCCGGCGGCATCACCGCTGCTCTGGACGCCGCCCGCGCCGCAATCGGACATCTGGTGAAAATCGAGATCGAGGTCGATTCGCTCGCCCAGTTCGATGAAGCGTTGGCGCACGGCGGGGCCGATGCGATCTTGCTCGATAATTTTGCGCCCGAGGACCTGCGCGAAGCCGTGCGGCGCGCGGGCGGGTGCGTTACTTTAGAAGCCTCCGGCGGCGTCACGCTTGCGAGCGCGCGGGAAATCGCAGCGACGGGCGTGGACGTCATGTCCATCGGTGCTCTCACCCACAGCGTGCGGGCGCTCGACGTAGGGCTCGATATCGCGGCCTAGAGCAGGCCGCCCCGCAGGGCCGCAACGGCGGCGCTGACGCGGTCGTGAACGTCGAGCTTTCGAAAGAGATGCAGCATGTGCGTCTTCACGGTCGCCGCCGCGCAGGAAAGACGCTCCGCGATCTCTTCGTTGCTGTATCCGTGCGTCAGTAGCCCGAGAATTTCGCGTTCGCGCGGCGACAGCGGGGGAAGCGACGTGCCCGCAACGGCCGCTTGGGCCGGCGCCGGATGAAAGAGGATGCGTGAAAGCTCCGGGTCGAGCCACGTCGCCCCGGCGGCAACCGCCTTGATCGCCTGATGCAAGCGCGTTTGCGACGTCGTCGCCATGCAGCAGGCGTCGGCTCCGGCGTCCAACGCCGCGCGCAGATAGTGTTCGTCGACATCGCGCTTGAGCGAAAGAATGCCGACGTCGGGACGTCGAGCCTTCGCGGCGCGGATGAATGCGATTCCGGAGGGTTCCTCCGCCTGCTCCGAGAGCGGCAAATTGACCAGAACGACGCGGAGATCGGGAAGGTCGAGCAAGCGCGCGCCATCTGCGGCCGACATCGCGGAGCCCGCTACGTGCAGTTCGTCGTCGTCCGAAAGCAGCGAAAGCAAGGCGGAACGCGTCGTCTCACGGTCGGCAACGACGGCCGTCGAGATAGGCTCGTGGACTCGGAAATGTGTTTGCAGTGAACCCTGAAGCCCCCGGCAGTGAAGCTGGGTGATAATTCGTTTCGTTGGGACGCAAGCCGCGTAGAGGAAGTTTCCACCTACTCCTAACGGACGACTGCCGTACTTAGGCGATAGCTGGTACGCTTTATCACAAGTTCCTCGTCCCGGCGGTCTCGTTCTTTTTTCTCATGCGAACGGATGGGTCGTAATTATGAAACGTTTACTCACGGCAAGCGCTGCTTTGGTCGCGCTGTTACTCGGCGTTGGCGGGGTCTGGAAAGCCGGCACCGCCCAGGAGCGCGTGTCTTTGGCGGAGATGGCAAAGGATCCGAATCAGTGGGTCATGCCGAGTCTGGATTACTCCTCGACACGCAATAGCTCCCTTAAAGAGATCACCACCGACAACGCGAAAAACCTCAGCGTTGCGTGGACGATGTCGACGGGCGCCACGCGCGGCCACGAAGGCCAGCCGCTGGTCGTCGGCGACACGATGTATTACGAATCGGCGTATCCGAACCACGTGTTCGCGGTCGATTTGGACGACTACCATACGAAGTGGGAGTACACGCCCAAACAGGATCCTTTTGCAGTTTCGGTAGCGTGCTGCGATCTCGTGAACCGCGGTGTCGCATACGGCGACGGCAAAATCATTGCCGACGCACTCGACGGCCAAGTCATCGCGCTGAACGCGCAGACCGGCAAGGTCGTTTGGAACTCGAAGAACTCCGACGCCGAAATGGGTCAAACGCTGACGTCCGCGCCGCTCGTCGTCAAAGATAAAGTCATTGTCGGCGTGTCCGGCGGCGAATACGGCGTGCGCGGATATCTGACTGCTTACAGCTTAGCGACCGGTAAGAAAAGCTGGCGCGCGTACAGTGAGGGACCGGACAGCGATCTCTTGATCGGTTCCGACTTCACGGGACCGAAAAATGCGGGTCGCTCGACGTGGCGTGGCGACCAGTGGAAAGTAGGCGGCGGAACGACGTGGGGCTGGTACTCATACGATCCGAAGCTCAATCTCGTCTATTACGGAACCGGCAACCCCGGCACGTGGAATCCGTCGCAACGTCCCGGCGACAACAAATGGTCGATGACCATCTTCGCGCGCAACCCGGATACCGGGATGGCGAAATGGGGCTTCCAGATGACGCCGCACGATGCTTGGGACTACGACGGCGTCAACGAGATGATTCTCGCCGACATCAAAGTCAATAACGAAGAAGTTCCGGCGCTCGTGCATTTCGATCGTAACGGATTCGGTTACGAGCTCGACCGGCGCACGGGCAAACTGTTGCTCGCCAAAAAATTCGACCCGGACGTGAACTGGGCGACCGACATCAACGTGACGACGGGCCGTCCGAACGTCGTGGCCGCGAAGACCCCCAAAGCCGGCCAGAACGTGCAAGGCATCTGCCCCGCCGCGATGGGCAGCAAAGATCAACAGCCGGCCTCGTTCGATCCGCAAACCGGCTACTTTATCGTGCCGACCAATCACAATTGCATGGACTACAAAGCCTTCGCGGTCAAATACAAATCCGGATTCCCGTACGTGGGCGCTATCGTCAAGATGTTCCCCGGGCCCGGGGGCAATCGCGGCGCCGTGATCGCTTGGGATCCTAACGACGGTAAGATCGTCTGGACCGACACCGAGCGGTTCCCGGCGTGGAGCGGCGTGCTGACCACTGCGGGCGGCGTAGCGTTCTACGGTACGATGGATGGCTGGTTCAAAGCGATCGACACGAAGAGTGGCAACTTGTTGTGGAAATTCCACACGTCGTCGGGTATCATCGGAAATCCGATTACGTACACGCATAAGGGCCATCAGTACGTCGCGATTCTTTCCGGCGTCGGCGGCTGGGCCGCACTCGGACTTGCGGCCGGTTTGACGAATCCGACCGCCGGCCTCGGCGCCGTCAACGCAGCGCTCGACCTCGGCAGCTACACTCAACTCGGCGGCGACCTCATGGTATTCGCGCTGCCGCAAAACACCTAAGAAGGCGACCAACTCGCCTTCCCAAGCGCCGCCTCGGTCCGCAGGTGCGAACGGGGCGGCTCTCTTTTCCCAAGTGAGGATCCGTCGCATCGTCTGTACACTGACCGCACGCTCGCGCTTCGCGGCAATCGTCGCGCTTCTGGCGCTCGCACTTGCGCCCGCCGCGGCGCGCGCGGCCGATCTGCGCGTGTGCGCCGACCCGAACTACCTGCCGTTCTCAAACCGAGCGGGTCGAGGCTTCGAAAATCAAATCGCCGCCTACGTCGCGCGCGCTCTCGGCGAACGGCTCGTCTATACGTGGGGCGCGACGCGCGGCCCGCAAGGCTACGAACAGTTCGTGCACGACACGCTCGATGCGAAAAGATGCGACGTGGTCGTGGACGTTCCGTATGCGAGCGAAAACGTCTTGACGAGCAAGCCGTATTACGTATCTTCGTACGTCTTCGTCTTTCCAAAACGCAAGCATCTCGACATTCGTTCGATGGATTCGCCGGCGCTACGCGGACTGCGCATCGGTTTCGAAGCCGACACGCCGGCCGAAAACGGTCTCAAGCTGCGGACGCTCATCTTGCACGGCGTCCCATTCGACACCGGTAGCAGCGCCGACAAATCTCCGGCCGCGATGTTGGATGCAATCGAAGACGGCAAAATTTCGCTCGGCGTGACTTGGGAACCAGCCGTCGGGATGTTCTTACGCGAGCGTCCCGAGCTTCAAGTCGTGGCCGTGCCCAATAGCCGCAGTCAAGGCTCGCCCGAGCAATACGCGTTTCCGATGGCGATGGCCGTGCGCAGCGGCGACAATGCCACTCGTGAAAAATTGAACCGCGTTATCGCGGAGCACGCGGGCGATCTCACCCGCATCCTCGCGCGCAACGGCGTTAAACTCTATAAGCCTACGGAAGCGTCGGCCCAATGAACGATACGAAAGCAAGCGATCTTAAGAGCAGAGTCGCGGTCGTGGGAGTTGGGCGCATGGGCGCCGGCATCGCGCTGCGTTTGCGCGACGTCGGTTATGCCGTGACGGCCGTCTACGACGTCTATGCGGAAGCCGCCGAGAAGATCGCCCAAGAAACCGGAGCTACGGCAGTGCGAACCCTTGCCGAGGTCTGCGGACTCGCCGACGTGATCGTGACGGTCGTGACCGACGATGCGGCAATGGAAAGCATTTTCGCGGAATCCGGCGATTCGCTGCTGACGGGCGCGAAGGGAAAGATTTTCATCAATACGGCGACCGTGACGCCGAACGTGCACGCCGAGATGGAACGCCGTGCGCAAGCGCACGGTGCCGCTGCGATCGAAGCGTGCATGGCGAGCTCCATTCCGCAAGCGCGCAACGGCGAACTGTACCTCATCGTGGCGGGCGACCGGGCGGTCTTCGAGCGGGTTCGCCCGATGCTCGAGAAGTTGAGCGCGTCGCTGCGTTTCGTCGGGCCGGCCGGCTCCGCGGCGCAAGTGAAAGCGCTCGTCAACATGGTAATGAACGTCAACACCGCCGGGCTCGCCGAAGGCCTCGGGCTCGCAGACGCACTCGGGCTCGATCTCGGGGTCGTGCGCGAAGTGTTCTCGCAGACCGGCGCCAACTCTCGGGTGCTCGAAACCGACGGCCTCGACATGCAGAACCGCGAACACGACGTGTATTTTTCGGCCGCGCACGCGGCGAAAGATTCGCACATCGCTGTCGCCCTGGCGCGCGCCGCCGGCTTGCATCTTCCGCTCGCGGAAACCACGGCCGCGCAATACGATCGCATGAAAGAACTGGGACTCGGGGAGCTCGACAAGTCCGGCATCGCGGAGTTGACTTTCCGCTCGCGCCGCGCGAGCGACGTAACCGCTCTTACTTCCTAATCGACGAAAGGCAGCGCAATGAACGCAACCACGCAAAAGATGGTCCCTCTCATTAGTTCGGGAACGGCCGGACCGCTCGGCGCGATCCATCTGCCGCGCTTATGGCTCAAGTTGACGCTCGGCGCGCACGATATGCTGGCCGACAGCTACGATCTGTGCGGTCAGGGTTTCGACCAGATGACCTTGAGCGCGCTCGGCCTCGATCGTGAAAAAACGATCGCGTTCGTCAACGACAAGCATCCGTCGTACACACAGTTCGAGGAGTACGTCCTCGAGCAGAACGGCGGTTCGCTTTCGCCCGATAAAATCGCCAAGCACAATGCGGCCATCACGGGATACAATCATGCCGACGATGCCGGCGCGCAAATGCGTTCGGCTTCGGAAAACAAGAACGCAAACACCAAGGACGCCGTTACTCTTAATACGGTCGAAGATCTGACCGAATTTCACGCCCAGATCGAGGCGACGCACTAGGAGTGTTCATGGGACTTGACGTCCGGCGGCGAGCGACGGCAATCGCGGCGCTCGCCGCCTTCCTTTCTCTCGCGGTATCCATCGAGCGCGGACAGTCGGCGGCGGGCGCCGCCGGCGCCAAGCCCGCTGCACTGTACACGGCCGCGCAAGCGTCCGCCGGCGCTAAAACGTATGCGGCCAGCTGCGCTCAATGCCATGGTGCGAATTTGGAAGGCGATGCCGGCCCCGCGCTTGCGGGCCCCGGTTGGAAAACGATTGCCAGTCACACGCACATCACCGTCAGCGAACTGTACGATTTCATCTCTCAGCAGATGCCGTTGAACGCGCCCGCGAGCCTACCGAAGGACAAGTATCTCGCGATCATGGCCTTTATTCTCAAATCGAACGGCTATCCGGCGGGCAGCAGCGCGCTGTCGCTGGCTTCGGCGCACAAGTCGAAGATGGTCGTCGATTCGTTGAAGTCGCACTAGAGGCGCCGGCCGGCGTGTCGCTCGAACGGCCCATCGATCTCGGCGAAGGCGCGACGGTGCTCGAGACGTGGGGCACGAGCGGTCCGGCGATGGTGTGCGTCCACGGCATCACAAGTTCGCGCCGCTCGTGGACGAGGCTCGGCGAGCGGCTTGCGCCGCACTGCCGCGTCTTCGCTTACGATCAGCGCGGGCACGGCGACGCCGCAACGGCGCCGGGCCCGATGACGCTCGAACGCGGTGTCGCGGATCTCGAGCGCGTCGTCGCGGCCGTCGGCGGCCGGGTCG
>JALYUE010000132.1 GCA_030853925.1 Vulcanimicrobiota bacterium
GGCATACGCTCGCGGCCTCACGTGGGATCGTTGTGCGGAAAAAACTGCCGAGATATATAGAATCGTGCTGAAAGAAGATCGTTGATACGCTCGTTCGGAGAAGTCAGATTGCGGCGATGCTTAGCGCTCGCTCTCGTGCCGATGCTCGCGATCGCTCCGGCGCTCCCGGCGCTCGCCGGGAAGCCGCGCGCCACCCGCACGGCCGAACCGGTACGGCCGATCACGATCGTCGTCAACGGCGATCTGCTGCACATCGGCGCCGCGCCGCAGGTCCAAAATGGGCGCGTCCTGCTGCCGCTACGCGAGCTTTTCGATGCGCTCGGGATTGGCGTTACGCGCTCGGGCAACACGATCACGGCTCAACTCCCGACGGGCATCGTGCGCATGAACGTCGGTTCGAAGAGCGTGATGGTCAACGAGCGTAACGTCGAACTCGATACGCCCGTGGTCAATCTCAACGGCACGGCGTACGCGCCGCTGCAGTTGTTGGTCGCCGCCTTCAGTGCGCAAGCAACCTACGATCAGCGCGGTGCAAAGGTTGAAATCGTGTCAGCCTACGTCGGCCGTAGCGGCGATGCACAGCAAGAGCGGGTGGGCGGCGGAAGCGACGTTCAAGGGGTCGTGTCGGCGGTCGACCGCGATTCGTCGCCTTCTTCGATCACGGTCGTTCACGGCGGCACGTCGCGTACGATTTCGCTGAACTCGGGCGCGAGAATTTGGACGGAAGACGTCACCATTCACGCGCAATTACGCGGCACGTTCTCCGACGTTCACGTCGGCGACGCGGTCCACGCCATTCTCGCGCGCGACGGCCGGGTCGTGTCCGTGTTCGATTTCTTCAAGTCGACGAGCGGCACGATCGTCGCGACTTCGCCGAGCGCGTTCGTCATGCACAGCGGGCGCGTCGTAACGCCGGGCGGCTCGACGGAAATTTCGCTCAACGGGGCTGCGGCCAAACTCGCCGAGCTGAAAACCGGCGATTACGTCACCGTGCGCAGCAATCCCGAAAGCGGCGAACTGCGCGCCATCGTGGCATCGCGCTCGCTTCCGGTTTCGCCTCAAACGGCGGCGCCGGCGCCAGGCTCCGCCCCTCCGGTAACGATTTCAACGGTCGAGCTTTCGACGGATCGCCCGCTGCGAGCGGGTCAAAGCTTCGACGTCGTTTTGCACGGAACGCCCGGCGGCCGCGCGACCTTCGACATCGGCGACTATCTAACGAATCTCGAGATGCGCGAAAGCGCGCCCGGCACGTACGACGCGCACTTCGCCGTTCCCGAGCGCTTCAACGTCACGCAAGTTCCCGTGTATGGGAACTTGTCGGTCGGCGGCGTTTCGGCACCGCGTGCCGAATCCGCGCGTACGCTGTCGGTCGCGACGACTCCGCCGCGCATCGAGGAAGTCGCTCCGATACCGCGTCAGACGGTTAACAATCCGCGTCCGAGCATCTTCGCGACGTTCTCCGCGCCGACGAACATCGCGATCAATGCTTCGAGCGTGCGGCTCGAAGTCAACGGGCACGACGTGACGTCGTCCGCGACGCGCACGGGCGGCTTCATCGTGTATCCGCCCGGCGTCGATCTCGCGGAAGGCCCTGTGGAGGTCGTCGTGCGCGTGAGCGACGCGGCCGGCAACACGGCGACGCGTTCGTGGAATTTCACCGTTAAGACGCGCTGACCGCGACGTTGTTGCGCGCGTTCGCCGCGACGCTGCTCGCGGCACTGACCTGCGCCGGGTGCGGCGGCGGAAGTAGCGCGCGCATCGCTGGACCGGTGCTCGTGGTCGCGCGCGTCAAAGACGCGACGAGCCTCGACCCGGCACACGAAACGGACGGTCTATCGCTCACGGTCACCCAAGAAATCTATCAGAACCTCGTTAGGTTCAAGCCCGGTACGTTCGATATCGAGCCGGGCGCCGCCGTCGCCTGGAAGACGGCGCGCGACGGAAAATCTTGGACGTTCCGGCTCGCCCGCGGCTTGCGGTTTTCGGACGGAACGCCGCTCGACGCGCGCGCGGTGAAATTCAATTTCGACCGCTGGCGCAACACGCGCGATCCCAACCGCGGCAACTTCCCGTACGGTTACTATGCGAGCATGTTCGGCGGATTTGACGACAACAGCGTCATCACGTCCGTCGAGGCGCCAGATCCCTCGACCGTCGTCATACGCCTTAAGGTGCCGTTCGGTCCGCTGTTACGCGACGTTGCCATGCCGTCGTTCGCGCTGGGCTCGCCGAGCGCGATCCGCCGGGGCGGTGAAGCCTTTGGACGGATGCCGGTTGCGAGCGGTCCGTATCGCTTGGCCGAGTGGGACCGCGACGACCATATTTTGTTGACGGCGAACCCGCGCTGGAGCGGCCCGAAACCGCGTTATCCGAACGTCTACCTGCTCGACATCCCGGATCAGTCGACGAGCGTCCTCGAGATGCAGAAAGGCGACGTCGATATGCTGATCGACCCGCGGCCGGACGACGCAAAGGCGCTCGCCCGGCAGCGCGACGTGCGCTTGTACCATCCGCCAAGTAATAACGTGTCCTACCTCGCGCTCAATCTGGATAAGAAACCGTTCGATAACGTGCTCGTGCGGCGCGCGATCGCGTACGCGATCGACAAGCAGGGGCTCGTACGCAGCTTTTACGCGCAAGGGACGGTCGTCGCCGACAATTGGACGCCCCCGGGCATGCTCGGCGAAAACCCGGCGGTCAAGGCGTATCCGCACGACCTGACCGCAGCCAAAGCGCTGCTCGCTCGCGCCGGCGTCGCGCGGTTTTCGACGCAGCTATATTATCCGACCGCGCCGAGGCCGTATATGCCCGAACCACAGCGCATCGCCGAGAGCATTCAAGCCGACTTGCGCGCGCTCGGAATCGACGTTACGCTGGAACCTTTCGAGTTTGCGATCTTTCTGCATCACGTCCAGAACGGCGATCATCCGATGTGCCTGATCGGGTGGTCCGGCGACAACGGCGACCCCGATAATTTCATGTATCCGCTGCTCGACCAAGACAGCGCCGTCAAAGGGCAGGCGCAGAATTATTCGTTCTGGCGCGATCCCGCGTTTCACAAACTGATGCTCGCGGGTCAACAGACGAGCGACGAAGGCAAACGGCGCGTCATCTACCGGCAAGCGAACGCCATGATCCACGACCAGGCCCCGGCGATTCCGCTCGCGCATTCCGTCGTGTCGTTCGCCGCCAAGACGTCGGTCGGCGGCGTTACGACGAGCCCGGACAATTCGTTCAACTTCATCACGATGAAACCGAAAGCAGGCCCGTGAACGCAGCTAACGACGACTGCCTTTTCTGCAAGATCTTCGCGCGCGCGATTCCAAGCCGCGAAGTGAAGCGGACGGACGACGTGTTGGTTTTCGAAGACGTCAATCCGCAGGCGCCGACGCATCTGCTCGTGATACCGAAGCGCCACGCACGCGATCTCGGCGATTTCGTCGCGGCTGCCGAACCGCGCGAAGTCGGCGACTTGTTCGCTATCGCTTCGCAGGCCGGGCGCGCCGCTTCGTCCACCGGCTACCGCATCGTCACGAACGAAGGGCTGGAAGCGGGGCAAACGGTGTTTCATTTGCATCTTCACGTGCTCGCCGGCCGTCCGCTGGGCTGGCCGCCGGGCTAAGAGGGCGGGTCGCTCGTACGATGTCCAGGTTCGTAGGACTGCTGCGCGGCATCAACGTCGGGCGCCACGTGCGCATAGGTATGCCGGAGTTGCGCGCGATGGTCGCCGAACTCGGATGCACCGCGCCGCACACCGTGCTGCAATCGGGCAATCTCATATTCGGCGACGCGACGCACTCGAGCGATGACCTCGAGCTTCTGTTGGAGGCGCAGATCGAACGGCGCTTCGGGCAGCGTGTCGATTGTTTCGTGCGCAGCAGCATGCAGTGGGAAGCCGTCGTGACGCACAATCCGTTCGTTCGCGAGGCGGAGCGCGAGCCCGCGCACGTCGTCGCGATGATGCTCAAAGACCCGCCCGCAGCGATGTATCGCGAAGCGCTTAAAGCCGCCTACGATGGTCCCGAGCTGATCGCGACGCACGACCGTACCGCTTACATCGTGTATCCGGTCGACATCGGCAACTCGCGCCTTACGAATGCCGTGTTGGAAAAGCACCTCGGCACGCACGGGACGGCGCGCAACTGGAACACCGTGCTACGAATCGCGGCGAATCTCGCGTAGAGCGGCGTTACGGCGATCGCGTCGTTGCGTCAAGATGTCATGGTTCTGCGAACGTTGACGAATTTTCGCACTTGCGTGCCTTAAGAGAGCTTGGCTTTATAGCATGCAGTATAATACGTGATGATCGCCGTGCCGAGCACCGTAGGCCACAGCCAGAGATCATCTTTATGCGTGCGCGTGGTCTCGAGAGAGGGGCCGCAGTCGGCTCCGCGTCGGCGTTCGAAATCTCATCGATAAAAGCGTGTACTCCGGCGACGCCGCCCGAACCGTAAGCCGGCGCGGCGAAGAATAGCGACGATCGCGCGTTCGTATCGAGGCGACGCAGCTCGGCCCGCGCCGGACAAATTGACGCTGGCCGGGCGGTGTGGTACCTTCTAAGGGTTGTGCTTGGCTGTAGCCGAGAGATTTTACCGCGCAAGCG
>JALYUE010000049.1 GCA_030853925.1 Vulcanimicrobiota bacterium
CCCGCGTGACGTGGGGAACCGAGAGCGCCTCACCGCCCGCGAGTAATCGCCGCACGCCGCGGAACGCCTCGACGTCGCGCTCGATCATCTCGTGAAACAACGCCGCGGTAAGGAGCAGCGTCGTAACGCGCTGCGCGCGCAGCACGGCTCCGAGGTCGTCCAACGCGAGCGAATCCGGGCCGGCGAGAACGAGCCGGCCGCCGTTCAATAATGGCGCCCACAACTCGAAAGTCGACGCGTCGAACGCGAGCGATGCAAAGCACAGCACGGCCTCGTCCACTCCGAAGTTCGCGTAATTCGTGTTGCGAACCAAGCGCACGATCCCGCGGTGCGGTATCTCGACGCCTTTGGGTTGGCCCGTCGAACCCGACGTGTACATGATATACGCGCAACTCTCGGCACCGATCGACGCCGGCGGCGCAGACGCGGGCTCCGACGCTACCTCGGCGCGCAGACGATCGAGCGCGACGACCGTCGGGACCGCAGGGACCGTTTGCGCGAACTCGGCTTGCGTCAGCACGAGCGTCATGCCCGTGTCGCGCGCTATGAAATTGAGGCGCTCGGGCGGATACGACGGGTCGAGCGGAACGTAGTGAGCGCCCGCTTTGAGGACCGCGAGCACGGCTACGACCATGTCGAACGAACGGCGCACATAAACGCCGACGGGCATGCCGCCCGTGACGCCCGCGCGTTGCAGATAGTGCGCGAGCCGGTTAGCACGTTCGTCCAACTCGCGATACGTCAGGGACTCGGAATTTTGGGTGACGGCCACGGCGTCCGGCGACGCCGCAACTTGCTCGCCGAACAGTTCCGGCACCGTTGCATCGCGCGGGTAAGAAACGGCCGCACGGGGATTGAAGTCGACGAGGATTCTCTGCCGTTCGTCCGGTGCGAGCAAACGCAGTGCCGAGACCGGGCGGTCAGCGTCGCGCACGGCCTCTTCGAGAACGTGGCGCAAGAGTTCGGCAAAGCGATGCACGGTCGAAGGGTCGAACGCGTCCGTGCGATACTCGAACGCGACGCGCAGGCCCTCGGGTCGGGCGCCGATGCCGAGCGCGAGATCCATCTTCGCAGTTCCCGTCGCGAACTCGAGAGGGCTCGACACGAGCGTTCCCAGGCGCGTCACGTCGTCTTCGACCGCGTACGTGAACGCCGTGGAAAACGCGGGCGCGGCACGCTCGCCTGCCGTTGCAGCGCCGTCGGTAAGTTCGCTCGGTACGGGCAAGTGCTCGTATGCGGCGAACGTCGCGTCCTTAAGCTGCGCGACGAGTGCGCGAAACGACGGATCGCCCGCAAAGCGCGCGACGATGGGCACCGTATGCACGAAATACCCGACGACGTCTGCGAAACCGGGCGCGTTACGTCCATCGACGGGCGATCCGACGACGACATCGTCTTGAGCGGTCAAACGATGCAGCACGGTCGCATAACTCGCGAGCAGCACGACGAACGGCGTCGTCTTCTCGCGTTTGGCCAGAAGTCGAACGCCCTCGAGCAACTCGAGCGGAAAGATCGAAACGTCGCGCGCGCCGGCGAAGCTCGTCGTTCGCCCGGGAAACCGGTCGAAGGGCAGCGCGAGCGTGGAAGTCGTTCCATGCAATGCGTCGCGCCAAAACGCGGAATTTTCATCGTGGCGTTCGGCGCTCGTTCGCTCGCGCGCCAAAGCCGCAAAATCGGCGAACGTAAGCTCGAGCGCGTTCAGTGCGGCGGGCACCCGCGCAATTTCCGCCGCGTACAACGTCGAGAGATCGCGCAGCAGAATACCGACGGACGCTCCGTCGGTCACCATGTGATGCGAGACGAGCAAGAAAATATGCTCGTCCGAAGCGACGTTCACGAGCAGCGCGCGCAACAGCACGTCGCGCGACAGATCGAACGAGCGCCGACCGAACTCTGCCACCAACCGCTCCGCTTCGCGCTCGCGCTCGATGTGCGGCAACGCCGACAGATCGACGGTATCACATTGCACGGGCGAGGGATCGACTACGAGCTGGCGGGGCGCACCTTCACTCGCGTCGACGGTGGTGCGCAGCGCGGGATGGCGAACGACCAGAGCGTCGAGCGATTTCCGTAATGCCGCTACGTCGAGGCGACCGCTGAGCCGCCGTCCGACGCGCATGTTGTAGGCGGCGTTTTCAGGCATCGCGCATTGCAGCGTCCATAGCGTTTCTTGCGCTGCCGTGAGCGGCACGGGGCCGACGGCCGGCGCGAGCAACTCACTCGATGCCACAATCGCCGCAGCGTCCGAGGACGCGGCGTCGACGCGCGCGGCCAGCGCCGCAACCGTCGGCGCATCGAAGAACGAGCGCAGGCTCAAACGCACGTGCAGCGTCGCGGCGATGCGATCGAGTAAGCGCATAGCGAGCAGCGAGTGACCGCCGAGCTCGAAAAAGTCTTCATCGATACCGGCTGCGTCGCAGCGCAGCACATCGAGAAACGGTCGCAAGACCGCACGCTCGCTCGGCGTTCGCGGCGGCGTTACGGCGCGCGGCGGAGCGTTCGCCGTATCCGGCGCGGGCAACGCCTTGCGGTCGATCTTCCCGTTAGCGGTCAGCGGCAGAGCGTCGAGCCGCACGAAAGCGCTCGGCACCATGTAGGCCGGGAGCGCGGCGCGCAGACGCGCGCGCAGCGCGTCCTCGTCGAGCGGCGATTCGCTTGCGAGATATGCGATCAAACGGGGATCGCCGAGGACGTCCTCGCGCAGCGCGGCCACAGCTTGACGTACGCCCGGCAACGCCGTCAGCGCCGCCGCAATCTCACCGAGTTCGATGCGAAAGCCGCGCAGTTTCACTTGCGTGTCGAGCCGGCCGAGATATTCGAGCCGGCCGTCCGCGGTCCGGCGCACGAGATCGCCCGTGCGATACATGCGGCCCGCGCCGCTCGGATCGAACGGATCGGGCACGAAGCGTTCGTCCGTCAGTTCCGCGCGACCGAGATAACCGAGCGCGACGCCGTCACCGCCGATGCACAATTCGCCCGCGACACCGAACGGCGCGGGCTCCCCGCCGCTTTCCAACACGTACAGATGCGTGTTGGCGACCGCGGCGCCGAGCGATATGGTTTCGTGCGCGCGCACGCGCCAAAGCGCCGACCAGATCGTCGTTTCCGTGGGTCCGTACATGTTCCAGAGCGCGCGTCCGCGCGGCCCGAGGTCTGCGGCCAAGTCGGGCGGCAGAGCTTCGCCACCGCATAACATCGTAAGCTTCGCATCGCCGTTCCAGCCGGCCGCGAGCAGCAGTCGCCACGTCGAGGGCGTCGCCTGCAGCAACGTCGCGCCGGACGTCGCCAAGCGTTCGGCGAGCATGCGACCATCGACCGCGGTCGCACGCGTGGCTAAAATCAGACGCGCGCCGGTAAGCAGCGGCAGCCAAATCTCCAAGCCTGCGATGTCGAACGAAAACGTGGTGACCGCAAGCACGGCGTCGTCCGCACCTAGACCCGGTTCGCGCGCCATCGACGTCAAGAAGTTGACGAGCGCGCGATGCCGAATCATCACGCCTTTCGGTACGCCGGTCGAGCCCGACGTGTAAATCACGTACGCCGGATCGTCCGCCGTAGCAGCCTGCTGCGCGAGCGCCGGCAACGACGCATCGGGGTGCGCGCTTACGTGCTCGTCGCTATCGAGATGCACGACCCGCACGCCGGACGGCGTTGCGAATTCGACGCCTGCCGCGCGCAAGCGCGCGAGCGTAAGCAGAACCGGTACGCCCGAATCGCGCAGCATGAATTCGATGCGCTCGGCCGGGTAGTCCGGGTCAAGCGGAACGTAATATCCGCCCGACTTCAACACGCCGAGGAACGCGACGATCGCTTCGCACGAACGATCCGCGCACACGCCGACACCGATGCCGCGGCCGACGCCCAAAGCACGCAACCGTGCCGCGAGCGACTCGGCGCGGGCATCGAGCTGCGCATAGCTCAAGCGTACGAGCGCGCCGCCCGCACCTTCCGCTTCCAGCGCGACGGCGCCGGGCGAACGCCGTGCTTGCGCCGTGAGTAGCGACTGCAACGTCGCGTCGCGCTGATAGGGCATCGGCACGCTCCGCTGCTCGCTTTGCACGAGCGCGCGTTCGGGCGCGCTCAGCAGCGGGAGTTGCGACACCGGGCAATCGGGATCGGTAACGATGCTTGCGAGCAGCGTCGCAAAGTTCGCGAGCATGCGCTCGATCGTGCCGGCATCGAAGAGCTGCGTGCGATATTCCGCACGTAATTGCAATCCGCTCGCCGTTTGCGCGGCCGCGACGCCGAGATCGACGCGAGCGATTCCGCGATCGATCTCGATCGGCTCGATCGACAACGTGCCGAGCTGCGGTACCGCCGGGCCGCCGGCTGCCAGGCTGAACATCGTTTGAAACGCACGCGGGACGTCCGTCACCCCGCGTTCGGACAGTTCGAGTACGATCCGGTCGAAAGGCACGCCGCAGTGTTCCGCCGCGTCGAGATACCGCTCGTGTGCGCTTGCGAGAAACTGCGCGAAGGTCGGGTCGCCCGCAAACTGCGCGCGCAGCGGCAGAACGTTCGAGAAAACGCCCAACACCCCGTCGAGTTCCGGTCGCGCGCGCCCGCTGAAAACCGAGCCGACGACGAAGTCGTCCTGTCTCGCATACCGGTGCAGCAGCGTCTGAAACGCGGCCAGCAGGGTGACGAACACCGTCGTGCCTCGGCTCCGCGCGAACTGCGCGATGCCGTCGGCCAGCGTGCTCGACACCATATGGCTGCGGCGCGCACCCGAAAAATCGGGCAACGCCGGACGCGGCCGATCGAGCGGGAGATCCAACACGTCGGGCGCGCCCTGCAAGGCAGCGCGCCAATGCGCGACGAGCGCGTCGAGCCGTTCGCCCTTCCAGAAGTTGCGCTGCCAAGCCGCAAAATCGACGTAACGTACCGCGAGATCGCGCTGCGGCTCGCCGCACTGCGAATCGTACGCATGCGCCAGGTCGCGAAACAGAATGCCCGCGGAGCCCTCATCCGAGGCGACGTGGTGCGATACGAGTAGAAGTGCGTGCTCGTCGCGATCCAGACGAACGAGCATCGCCCGCAGTAAGAGACCGCGCGTCAGATCGAACGGTTCGCTCGCCGCCGTGCGCAGCGCGTCCGCGAGCGCGCGCTCGCGCTCGACCTCAGGCAACGCCGAGAGATCGACGCGGCCTAGCTCGACCGGACGCGCGGAACCTACGATTTGAACGGGCTCGCCGTCGCGTACCGTATATGTCGTGCGTAACGTTTCGTGACGGATGACGAGCTGGTCGAGAGCGGCGCGCAGCCGCTCTTCGTCGAGGGCGCCCTCGATACGCAAAGCCCGCGGGACGCTATACGTCGAGCCGCCGTCGGCGGTCTGCTCGATCGTCCATAGCAGCGCTTGCGCGAACGAAAGCGGCGCCGTACCACTATCCGACCGGCGCACGATGAGTTCGGGATCCGTAACGCTCGACGCGCGAGCGAGCCGATTTTCGACGAACGCCCGCTGTGCCGGCGACAACGCGGCGAGCCGCTCGGCCAATGCCGCCGATTTAGAATCGACGTTCATCGCCGACCAGCGCCGAGAGTGGCATCGGCAGGCGGCGTCTCGAGCGAAGCGTCGTCGGCAACGTCGAGCGCATCGAGCGCGCGTTGCAGCTCGAGCTCCTGCTTCTCACGGATGCGAGCATCGACGAGGGTCGCCAGTGCGGCGATCGTCGGCGCCTCGAAAAGCGCGCGCAGAGGTAACCGCACGTCGAACGTGCGGCTCAATTTTCCGAGGGCCCGAATAGCGAGAATCGAATGCAAACCGAGCGCGAGGAAATCTTCGGTCACGCCGAGCCGTTCGTGGTGCAGCACTTCGGCCCAAATCTTTTCGATCGCTTCTTCAGTGGGCGTTCGAGGCGCCACGATGTTTACCGCGCTCGAAGAAACGTGCGGGTCGGGCAACAGCGCGCGATCGACCTTACCGTTCGGCGACAACGGAAAACGCTCGAGCCGAACGATTGCCGACGGCAGCATGTAGTCGGGCAAGCGATCTTGGAGCCACGTCCGCAATTCGGTTTCAACGTCTGCGGGCGCGACGACATATGCGACGAGTTGCGGCTCGCCGGACACGCGTTCGCGCAGCATCGCGACGCTTTGCGCAACGGCCGGGTGCTCCGCCAGCACGCTTTCGACCTCGCCGAGTTCGACCCGGTACCCGCGCACTTTAACCTGACCGTCGAAGCGGCCGAGAAACTCGAGTTCTCCGCTCGGTAAGCGGCGTACGCGGTCGCCCGTGCGATACAAGCGCCCTCCGTCCCGGCTCGCAAACGAATCGGGCAGAAAACGTTCGGCCGTCAGGTCCGGCCGGTTCAGGTAGCCGGCCGCGACGCCGCGGCCACCGATATACAGTTCGCCGGGGATGCCGACGGGCACGTGGTTGCGCCGTTCGTCGAGCACGTAGCACGTCACGTTGGCGAAAGGCTTGCCGATCGGCACGGTTCCCGCGCGATGCTGCGCGACGTCCGCGTCGCCCGCGTCGCCCGCGTCGCCCGCGTCGTCGACGAAATACGTTGTAGCTCCAATCGTCGCTTCGGTCGGCCCGTAATGATTGAGGATGCGGCAGGTTCCAAGCGTCCGTACGAGGCGCGCGAACTCCCAGGGACAGGCTTCGCCGCCGAGGATCAGCCAGCGTCGCGGCAATGGCACGGGCCCCGGCGATCCGACGAGTAAAGCGCGTAGATGGCTAGGCGTAATTTTGAGTACGTCCACGGGCGACGCCATCATCAGCGCGCCGAAGCTCGCTCCATTATGGGCCGCTTCTGCCGGGATAACGTGCAGCGTGCCGCCGGAACACAGGGCTCCGAAGAGCGAAGTGTTGCCGAGATCGGCTGCGGGCGAAGAAACGAAGGCGAACGACATCGGTTCGCTCGGGTCGAGTTCTAGACGCTCGGCCAGCGCCTCGACGTAGTTCGCGAGATTGCCGTGCGTGACCACGACGCCTTTCGGCACCCCGGTCGAACCGGAGGTGAACACCACGTATGCCGCGTCTTCCACGCCGACCGCAGGCGCCAGGGCCAGGTTGTGAACGGGTATTCCCGATTCGACTCCGTCGTCTTCGTCGTCTTCGTCCAGGCAGAGCACGGTCAGCGGAGCTGCAAACAAGTGGCTGTTCGCCGCCGAGGTCACGATGATGCGGACGCCGCTCTCGGCGACCTGCAAGGCAAGCCGCACGGGCGGAAGATCCGGCGAGAGCGGCACGTAGGCGGCGCCCGCCTGCAGAATGCCGAGCAGCCCGGCGACGAACTCCGGTGACCGCTCGAACGATAGCCCGACGAAGGCGCCGCGGCCGACTCCAAGACGCGCGAGCCGCCGCGCGAGAGCTTGCGCGCGGTCCTGCACCTCGCGATACGACGACCGAACTTCGCCGAACGCGACGGCTGTGGCTTCGGGCTCGCGCCGGGCCGCATCGGCAAACCGCTGCGTCACGGGCGCCGTGGAGAAATCGCGCGACGTCGCATTGCTGCGTCGCAGCTCGATTTCTTCGGCCGTCGTCAGCAACGGCAGCGTCGAAATGGCCTGCGCGGGATCGGCGATTGCCGCTTCGAGAAGCGTCCGAAGATGCCCGAGCATTCTGGCAGCCGTAGCGGGCGCGAAGAGATCGCAGCGATACCACAGCGCCAGCCGCAAGCCGTCCGGCACTCGGGCCGCGAGCAACGTCAAATCGACCTTGATCTGTCCGCGATCGGCTTCTATCGGCTCGACGGTCGCCGCGCCTAAACGGAGCTCCGCGGGCAGCGTATCTTCCATCGTCAGTAGCGCTTGGAAGAACGGCGCCGGCGACAGCTGCTGACCTACTTGCAACTTCAAGACAAGCTGCTCGAAAGGGATTTCATGATGCTCGTACGCTTGGAGGCACGTCTCGCGAACTCGAGCCAGCATGGCGGTGAAACTCGGATCGCCGTCGAGCCTGCAGCGAAGCACGAGCGTGTTGGCGAGGTAGCCGATCAGCCCTTCGGTCTCTTCGTGCATGCGAGCGGCGATCGGCGAGCCGATCGCGACGTCGTCCTGACCGCCGTACCGGTGCAGCAGCGCGGCGTACGCCGCGAGCAGCGTCATATACGGCGTCACGCCGCGCGCGCGCGAGAGTCCGGCGATACCGTCGACCAGCGCCTGCGGCAAGGTCAAGACGCTGCGAGCACCCTCGTAAGAGCGGACGGCGGTCCGCGGGAAATCCGTCGGCAGATCGAGGACGGGCAGCAAGCGCAACTGCGCGGACCAATACTCGAGGTCGGACGCGACGGTCGCCTGACGCTCGGGGGCCCGCTCCCAAACGGCGTAGTCGCCGAACTGGATCGGAAGCGCGGGCAGATCGCAAGCCCGTCCCGCTGCGAAGCCATCGTAAAGCGCCGACAACTCGCCGAAAAGAACGCTCTTCGACCAGCCGTCCGAGACGATGTGATGCGACGTCAGGGCGAACACCCGGTCGTCTGGAGCGAGCGTCACGAGCACGGCTCGCAACAATACGTCTCGCGTCAAATCGAACGGACGCTGTGCCTCGTTGCGGAGCAATCGCTCGCACAGCTCGGCTTGCTGCGCGCTCGACGCCTCTGCGCTCAGATCGATCCGAGCGAGCGTGAAGTCGTGAGGCCGAACGATCTGGCGCGGACCCTTCGGCGAATCTTCAAAGACCGTGCGCAAAACTTCGTGGCGCTCGCACACAACGCTCAGCGCGCGCTCCAACGCTGCGGCGTCGAGCGGCCCTCGCACGCGGAAAGCGCGCGGAACGTTCCACACGCTCGTTCCGGGCGACGCCCGATCCATGAGCCAGAGCAACTCTTGCGCGAACGAAAGCGGGGCCGGCTCCGCGCCGTTTCGGCGGGAGATCTCAAAGTCGAAAAGCGGCACCACGGCCTGCAAATCCGACGTCATTTTCGATTCCGCTGAAATTGGAAGCAAACGCGGACCTTTTCTCGCGGGCTCGTCGTCGAAACGAACAGAGCAATTCGCGATATCTTCGCTCCAGACGCGATTGCAGAAGTCCGGAGCACGCATGTGTTCCGGCCTTTTGAACCTTTGATCCTAAGCATGCTACTCTGCCGGGCCGTGCTTCCGCCAGGTTCGAAAGACCTCAATGGCGAGGTCCCGACTCGTCGCGAGCACCGCACGTTCATTACGACACACGGTCCGTTCTAATTCGGTCGACAACCACGGCAAGCCGTTCGATCGTCGGAGCGTCGAAAAGCGCGCGCAGCGGGAGACGAACGCCGAGAACCCGGCTGAGCTTTCCGAGCGCGCGAATCGCGAGGATCGAGTGGAAGCCGAGCGCCAAAAAGTCGGCCGTGACGCTGACCCGCTCGACTCGCAAAACGTCCGCCCAAACGGCGGCGATCGCCTCTTCGGTGGGTGTTCGCGGGGAAACGAGTTCAGGCGCGACGGTTGGATTCGACGTTGCCGGCTGCCGCGCGGCGAGCGCCGCCCGGTCGAGCTTTCCGTTGGCAGTCAGCGGGAAGAACTCCAAAATCTCGTACGTGGCCGGCAGCATATAGTCGGGCAGGCGCTCCGCGAGCCAACTTCGTACGGCGGCTTCATCCAGCGGCACGCCTGCGGGCGGGCCTGCAGGAACGAGATACGCCGCAATCCGGGCCGTATCGCCGCCGTCGTTGCGCAACGCAACCGCCGCTGCAGACACGTGCGGGTGCCCGGTGAGGACGCTTTCGATTTCTCCCAGTTCCACGCGAAAGCCGCGCACTTTGACCTGGCCGTCAGTGCGTCCGAGAAACTCGAGATCGCCGCTAGCGAGCCGCCGCACGCGGTCGCCGGTACGGTACATCATCGCGCTACCGCGGGACCACGGGTCGGGTAGAAATCGCTCCGCAGTCAGGTCGGGCGCGCCCGTATAGCCGGCGGCTACGCCGGCGCCTGCGACGTACAATTCGCCCGCGATTGCCACGGGCACGACCTGCCGCCGCGCGTCGAGTACGTAGCAGCGCACGTTTGCGAGCGGCTTTCCGATCGGAACGGTCGTCGTGCTGCCCGAGAGCGCATCGTCCGCGGCTTCGAACGTGCAGGCGCCGACCGTCGTTTCCGTCGGACCGTAGTGATTGAATACGCGGCACGAGCCGGCGCGCCGAACTCGCCGCACGAGATCCCAACCACACGCTTCGCCGCCGAGCACGAGCCGTAGCCGCGGCAGCACCGCCGCTTCCGAGGGACCGTCGAGCAGCGCGCGCAGGTGGCTCGGCGTCACCTTGAGGACGTCGATCCGCTCGCGAGTCATATACTCCCCAAAGCGCGCCGGATCGCCCGCAACGTCCGCAGGAATCACGTGCAAGCCGCCACCGGTACGGAGGGCGGCAAAGATCGACGTGTTGCCGAGATCCGCCGCGGGCGACGAAACCGCCGCGTACTGCAAAGGCGGACCTTCGAGTGCGAGCCTGCCGACGATCGCGGCTGCGTAATGTGCGACGTTACCGTGCGTGACCGCGACACCTTTCGGCGTCCCGGTGGAGCCGGAGGTGAATAATACGTATGCGAGGTCGTCCGCTTCGACCAGGGCCGGCGGCAGCGCAGCCTCTACCGAAGCAGCGTCGTCCGCAAAGACCTCGTCGAGATCGACGACGCGGCCTGCGCTCGCCGGAACGCTCTTTGCAAATCGGCCTTCTGTAACGACGATGCGAGCGCCGCACTCCGCGAGTTGCGTCGCTAAACGCGCCACGGGCAAATCTGCAGCCAACGGCACGTAGTGGCCGCCCGCCCGCAGCGTACCCATCAGCGCGACGACGAAGCCGCACGAACGCTCGAACACGAGGCCGACCGGTACGCCGCGAGCCAAGCCGAGAGCCTGGAGCCGCCCCGCGAGGACGCGCGAACGCGCTTCGAGTTCGGCGTACGTTAACCGTTGCGGCCCGCAGGCGACGGCCATCGCCGTCGGCGTCCGCCGGGCAGCGGCGACAAACTGCTCGTGCAGCGGAACGAAGGCCAGCGACAGCTGCGTCTCATTCCAGCCGTCGAGCTGCGCCGTCTCAGTCGCAGTCAGCAGCGGCAGCGCACCGATCGCCCGCGTCGGGTCGGCCGCGACCGCGCCGAGCACGGTCTCGAGATGCCCGAGCAGTCGCTCTGCCGTCGCCGCCTCGTACGCGTCGCAGCGATACCACAGCGACAGTTCGAGCCCGTCGCGCAGTTCGGTCGCGAGAAGCGTGAGGTCGAATTTCGTGGCGCCGGCGTCGACCTCGATCGGCTCGAGCGTTGCCGCACCGAAGCGCACGTCGACCGTCCGGGCGTTCTGCATCGTCAGCACGACGCGAAACAACGGAGCGTCGTTCGGACGGCCGGCGCGCTGCAATTCGAGCGCGAGCGGCTCGAACGGAACGTCTTGATGCTCGACCGCTCCAAGAACCGCATCGGCGACGCGCCCGAGCACCTCGGCGAATGCGTCGTCGCCGTCGAACTGCGCGCGCATCGGCAAGGCCTGGGAGAAGTAGCCGACGATGGCCTCGGTCTCGCTCGGCGTGCGCCCCGCGACGGCGGAACCGACGACGATATCGGTTTGACCCGTGTAGCGATGCAGCACGCTTTGCAGCGCCGCGAGTAAAACGACGTACGAGGTCGTCCCGCGGTCGCGCGCGAGCCGTTGTACATCGCGCAGCAGCGCCCCGGAAACGCGCCGCGCGCGGCGCCCGCCGGCGAACGTCGAATGCGTTCCGGCGATGCGGTCGACCGGTAACTCGAGGACGGGCAGCGCGGCTAAACGCTCGCGCCAGTATGTGAGCCGCCGCTCGAGCGCCTCGCCGCGCATGTGCGCGCGTTGCCAGAGAGCGTAATCGCCGAACTGCAGGCGCACCGGCGGCAGATCGGTCGCCGCCCCACGCAGCGCGGCATCGTATAAGCTCGCGAGTTCGGCGAAGATAATTGCGTACGACCACGCATCGGAAACGATATGGTGCGTCAGCACGAGCAGCAAATGCTCGCC
>JALYUE010000050.1 GCA_030853925.1 Vulcanimicrobiota bacterium
TGGTCGAGCGACCGCATCGACGCGCGCGAAGCACATCGGCTCGGCTTGGTCAACCGCGTCGTCCCGGCAGCCGATCTGGCCGACGAAACGCGTGCCTACGCGCAGCGCTTTGCGGACATCTCGCCCGTCTCCGCCGCTCTTACGAAACGCGCCTTTAACCGGGCGATACTTCCAGATTTCGCGCGTTGGCTCGACGAGGAGGCCGCGCTTCAAGAGGAGGCGGCCGCCGGACCCGATCTGCTCGAAGGCGTGAAATCGTTCATGGAAAAGCGCAAGCCCGCCTTCGCAGGACGGTAAGAGTGGCCGACCTGTTCGACCTCGGCGGCAAAGTTGCCCTGATCACCGGTTCGACGCGCGGTATCGGCCGGGCGATCGCGGAGCAGTTTGCACGGCACGGCGCGCGCGTCGTCGTATCGAGTCGTAAGGCGGATGCCTGCGAAGCGGTGCGGAGTTCCATCGAGCAGGCCGGCGGCGAAGCGATCGCGGTGCCTTGCAATATCGGCGAAAAAGCCCAGCTGCGAGCGCTCGTCGATACGACCGTCGAGCAGTGGGGCAGGATCGACGTCCTGGTCTGCAACGCCGCGGTGAACCCGTATTTCGGCCCGCTCGCCGAGATTTCGGACGAAGCCTACGATAAAACGATGAATTCGAACGTCCGCTCCAACCTTTGGCTTTGCAACATGGCGCTGCCGGTAATGGCGAAGAACGGCGGTGGTGCGCTGATCGTCGTGTCGAGCATTGCGGGGCTCAAAGGCAGCCGGATGCTCGGCGCGTACGCGCTTTCTAAAGCGGCCGATTCGCAGTTGGCACGTAACCTCGCACTCGAATGGGGTTCGCGCAAGATAACGGCCAACGCCCTTGCGCCCGGCATCATTAAAACCGATTTTGCAAAAGCACTGTATGAAAATCCGGAGACGGAGAGACGAGCCATCGCCCAGTACCCGATCGGCCGCCTCGGCGTCGTGGAAGACGTCGCGGGCGTTGCCGTCATGCTCGCGTCGCGAGCAGGGGCGTTCATCACCGGGCAAACGATCGTGATCGACGGCGGCGTAACCATGAACGAATCGGGTTAGCGCGCTCTTTGGAAGCGGAAGTCATCTCGGATAGAGCCTCGAGCGGGGCCGTGCGTTTAGCGCGTGCTTCGGAGGGCAAAGCGGTACGCGCTACGGTGAAGCGCTCGGCTCACGCCGAATTTCCGGCAAGACCGCACGACTTCGACGTTATCGCGGCGCTCCAACGTTCGGTCGTCGATCGCATCCCGTCGCTCGTTCCCATTCGCTACCATCGGATGGCAAGTTCGCAATTTTCCTTCTATCGCGGAACGGCCAATCTCATGGCACGCGATCTCGCGGCGACTCCCGTTAGCGGAATCATGGTGCAGCTCAGCGGCGACGCGCACTGCGCGAACTTCGGCGCGTTTGCCACTCCGGAACGCAACGTCATTTTCGAAGTCCGCGATTTCGATGAAACGTTGCTCGGTCCGTGGGAATGGGACCTCAAACGCTTGGTCGTTAGCCTCATCCTGGCGAGCCGCGACACCGGCGGCGACGCGGCCGCGCAGCGGCGAGCCGCGCGCTACGCCGTCGAAACGTACGCGAACAAGATGAAAAGCTTCGCCGAAATGTCGACCCTGGACGTCTGGTATGCACGGGTCGACGTTCGCCTGATGCTCGACAAAGCCGGTAACGATGCGATCCGAAAGCGGCGCCGCACGTATGTCGACGGCATCGGCCGACGCACGATCCGCAAGGCGTACGACGATATGACGGAAGCGGTCGGCACGTCGCGGCGCTTTGTTGACGAACCGCCGCTCGTCTATCATTTGTCGGACGACGACGGTGAATTCTTCGACGTCGACGCGATATTTGCGGCGTATCGCGAGTCGATGGGCCCCGACGTACGTTTGCTGTTCGACCGTTATAAGCTGGTCGACTGGGTGGTCAAAGTCGTGGGCGTGGGGAGCGTCGGCACGCGCTGTGCCGCGGCGCTCTTCCTCGCAGATGAAGACGATCCACTGATCTTACAAATCAAAGAAGCCGGGCCGTCGGTATTGGAAGAATATTTGAGCCCGAGCCCGTTCTCCAACCATGGCGAACGAGTCGTCGCGGGTCAACGCACGATGCAGGCGGCGAGCGACATTTTCCTGGGCTGGACCGAATCGAACGGGCGGCACTATTACGTGCGGCAACTGCGCGACATGAAGGGTGTGCCCGATCTCGAGGACATGGGCGACACGCATCTGGCTGAATTCGCACGCTTCTGCGGTTGGACGTTGGCCGGTGCTCACGCGCGCAGCGGGCATGCGGCTCAGATCGCGGGGTATCTCGGCACCGGACCCGCGTTCGCGAAGGCGACCGTTCGCTTCGCAAGTGCGTATGCCGACGTCGTGGAGAAGGACCATGCCGCACTGCTCGCGGCGATTGCCGACGGCCGTATCGTCACTCGCGAAGTATGACGGCAGAGCGTCATCGCACGGCGACGTCGAGCAAGCCGCTGCGTTCGAGCACGCCGTCGAGTTTACGTTCAAGTTCCGGTGTCGCCGGGACCATCGGCAGCCGATGTTCGTTGCGTTCGAGTAACCCCATCCGCTTCATCATGTATTTGATCGGAATCGGGTTCGTGTCGTAAAAGATCGCTTTGTTGACTTCGAGCAGTTGTTGATGCAGCCGTCGTCCGGACGCAAGGTCGTTCGCTTCGACCGCGTCGCACATCGAAGCGAGCACGCGCGGACTAAGATTGCCGACGGCATTCATCAGGCCGGCGCCGCCGATGGCCAGCATCGGGAAACTGAGTTCCTCGAGACCGACGAAGATGCGCATCTCGGGGAGTTCGCCCAAACACTCGGAAACGAAACCAAGATCGTTGAACGCATGCTTCATTCCGACGAACGATTCGGAGCGCTGCGCGAGTTCGAGTACCGTCTCGAGCGTCAACTGCACGGCCGTGCGTCCGGGAATGTGGTAGATCATCCAGGGCGTTTCGAGTTCGCGCGTTACCTCGAGGTAGTACGCGACGAGACCTCGCTGCGGCGGCCGGATATAATATGGCGTGACGATCAAGAGCGCGTCGACGCCGGCGCGCGCGGCATGGGTCGTCAACGCTTGCGTCTCGGCAAGACTTTGCGAGCCGGTCGCGGCGACGACCGTTAGCCGGCCGCGCGCGACGTCCATCGCCACGTCGACGAGCCGGTTACGCTCGTCGATGGTCAAGGTCGAAGGCTCGGAGGTCGTGCCGTTCACGAGGACGCCGTGCGAACCGTTCGCGATCTGGAACTCGACCAGCCGCGCGTACGTGTCGTAGTCAACCTCGCCGCCTTTAAACGGCGTAATCAGCGGCGGGATCGAGCCCTTGAGCCAACCGAGAAGCTTCATAGCATCGCCGCGCTTTCGAGCGGCGCGCGATGAGCGGCGCCGTCACCGGCACCCGGAAACCAGAAGATGGCTTGACCCGTGCCGATCGCCGCTTCATAAGCGCCGTACTGCACGCCGGGCGTGCGCCATTTCGTCCCGCCCATGGCTCCTGCGAGCGCGAGGTAGTGTCCGAAACGCCCTTCGGGCGCACACTCGCGCCGAAACTGTTCCGCGTG
>JALYUE010000014.1 GCA_030853925.1 Vulcanimicrobiota bacterium
GCAGTCGGTGGTTCGCGACGCCGTGTTCGGGTCGCTGTTCGCAAGCGGGCCGCAGCGCCTCCCCGCGCTCGGCGCTCCTAAGGACGTCGCCGCGCTTACCTTCGCCGAGGTCAAGAGTTTTGCAACCCGTGCCTTCCGCTCGTCGAATGCGACGCTGGTCGTCGCCGGCGCCGTCGATGCGAGCGTCGAAACGGCCGCCGCGGTCGGACGGCCGCCGCTTGGCGACGCGGGGCCCGAGGCGCGACTGCCCGCGCTACCGGCGAGCGAAGCGGCGCCGGTCGCTAAAGATTTCGCACAACCGTCCGGGGGCTACGGTTGGATCGGCCCGGCCATCGCCGACCAGCGTGAGGCGACCGCGATGGATTTCATCGCAGACTACCTCTTTCGTCCGACCGACGGTGTGGTGACGAAACTCGTTGCCGAGCGTTTCCCCGATGCATTCGTCGTCGGCCAATTCATCACGCTCAACAATCCCGGCGTCATGTTCGTCGCCTATAGCGGCAAGGATGCGGACGGCGTTAAGACGCTCGTCGACGGCGGCGTCGAAACTATTCGAAAGCCGCTCGCCGGTTCGGCTTTCGCGGCGGCGCTCGAATCGTTTAAGTATCACGTCTTCAGCGATCTCCAAACGCCGACGCAGCTGGCCGACAACTTTGGCTGGTATAGCGTGGAGGGTTCGCCTGCCTACGCCCCCGGCGTGAGCGGCGAACGGGGCGCGTATTTCAAGGCCGCCGGCACGCTGACGCCCGAGTTCGTCGCGAACGTCGCCGAAAAATATCTGGGTAAGCCGCCCGTCGCGGTGACGCTCCGGCCGCAGCCAAAGAAAACGACGGCGCAATGAAGCGTTATCTGGCCGTCGCGGCTGCGCTCGCGCTACAGTTCGGGCCGTCGCCCGTGGCTGCGGCCGCTCCCGCGCCTTCACCCACCGCGCTGCTGCGGTTTCCCGAAGCCTTGCCGTTCGCGCTCGGCTCGATGCAGTACGTTGCCGAAAATGAAGCGGACGCGGCCGTCAGCGGCGTGCAGATTTTCGTCGACGCGGGACTCGACCGCGAAACGTCATCGACCGGCGGCGTCGCCGCCCTCGTTGCCGAGTGCATTCTGCGCACGCCCGCTCGGGGTACCGTCGCGGCACCCGCGCTCAAAGACGTGGTCGCCGCGCAGGGCGGCAGTCTGACCTATACCGTCGACGGGCGTTCGGTGCACTACTATCTCGAAGCGCGTTCCGAAAAGTTAAGCGCTTTAGTGAAGCTGTTCGGCGTGGCGCTCGCAGCTCCCGATTTTTCGAGCGCGACGATTGCGGCCGGACGCGTTTCGCTCGACAACCGTATCGCCGACCTGGAACAAAATGCTTTGAGCGTCGGCATACAAATGTTTCGCCGCTCGTTTTATGTCTCCGCAGCCGGCGGCGCCGCCCTCGGCAGCGCCACGACGCTCGCCGCTTTGTCGAGCCGCGACCTCAGTGCGTTTCATGCCGCCAATTACAAACGTGGCGCGATCTCTGCCAGCGCCGTGGGGCGGCTTGCGCCCGATCTCGGCCAGGCTCTGGCTGCCGTCGTGAAAGCGCTGCCCGACGGTACGCTCGTCCCGATCGCCCAAACCGCCAAATCGATTCCGCTCGTGCCGCCACGCATCGTGGCGCATCGCGACGTCTCGGCGCCGTGGATCGTGGTCGGTTTCGCGGCGCCGTCGCCCGCGAGCGCCGACTTCGGTGCGATGCTGATCTTACAGCCGCTTCTTGCCGACGCTTTCGAACGCAGCAGTGCGACGACGCCGGGTTTTGTGGAAAAAGCGGTCGGCGCGTTTTATCTCTACGATTCCGCTCCGGCGAGCGTCGTCGTTTACGTCAACGGTAGCCAGGTGGATCCCGCCCTCGCGCTGCGCGAGCTGCTCGCGGTATCGCGCTCGCTTTCGCTCAAGCCGCTCGGCGCGGAACCGTTGCGGCGCTTCAAAGCTGCCGCCGAAGGTCAATTCGTGACCGATTCGCTCAGCGTCTCCGACCGCGCGTATATGCTCGGCGCATTTTCATCGCAAGGTCTGGGCTCCGACCCGATTAACGCGGCCCTCGCCGCGCTCGAGCGCACGACGCCTGCCGACGTGCAGCGCGTTGCGAAGACGTACCTTCAGCGCTACATCGTCGCGCTCGTGTTGCCACGGCAATCGGGGGGACAATAGCGGCCGCGTCAGTCGCCCTCGTCCACGATTACCTCAATCAGCGAGGGGGCGCGGAACGCGTATTCAGGCACGTCGCGGATTTGTATCCGGAGGCGCCGGTTTTTACGTCGTTGTTCGACGCGAACGTGGCTGGCGATTTGGTCGATCCGGCACGTATCCGCACCTCGCCGCTTCAGGCGTTGCCCGGCGCCTCGCACTATTTTCGTTTTCTCG
Organism: Vulcanimicrobiota bacterium; assembly: GCA_030853925.1. GTDB lineage: Bacteria > Vulcanimicrobiota > Vulcanimicrobiia > Vulcanimicrobiales > Vulcanimicrobiaceae > JALYUE01. Next base: position 2,386 of record JALYUE010000014.1, read on the forward strand.
CGCCGCTCTATCCCGCGGCGTTCGAAAACTTCGACCTCTCGCAATACGATACGATCGTCAGTACGACGACGGCGTGGGCGAAAGGCGTCCACTTCCGTCCAAACGCCGTCCACGTTTGTTACATCCACACGGTCAGCCGCTTCGCGTTCGCTTACGATCAATACGTCGGCGGCTTCGGTCTCGGGGCACTCGCTCGCCCGCTCGTCAAACGGCTGGTCGCGTGGGATCGAGAAGCGGCGATGCGTCCGACGGCATTCATCGCGAATTCGCGTAACGTCGCGCGCCGCGTGCGGCATTATTACGGCCGCGACGCGCACGTCGTGCATTGCCCGGTCGACATCGACCGCTTCAGCGCCGGCAACGGTTCGGGCGATTACATGCTGGTCGTCTCGCGCCTGCTGCCCTATAAACGCGTCGACATTGCGATCGAAGCTTGTAAGCTCGCCGGAAAACGGCTCGTCATCGTCGGTGCCGGTCCTGCGGAACGCGCTCTCAAAGCGCTCGCTGCAGGTACGCGCACCGACTTTTACGGTGCCGTGCCCGACGCCGCGTTGCCGCGCATCTTGAGCAATGCGCGCGCGATCATCTTGCCGGGCGAAGAAGATTACGGCCTCGTTCCCCTGGAAGCCAACGCTTCGGGCAGGCCCGTGATCGCATACGGCCGTGGCGGCGCACTCGAGACGATCGTATCCGGGTTGACCGGAGAGTTTTTCCCGGAAGCTACTCCCACGTCGCTTGCGGCGGTCCTGCGTTCGTTCGACTGCGACCGTTACGATCCGGCGACGCTGCGCGCGCACGCCGAAGCGTTCGGCCCGACGCCCTTCAAGGCGCGCTTCGCCGCGCTCGTCGACGACATCGTCCGCTTACGCTCCGGCGCTTCGCGCGAGTTCGCGCAACAGCGCTAAGGTCCGGCGTTGCGAAGCGTCGCGATCGGCGGCCGCGAAGCGCGCCGCGCCCCGCGCGCGGAGCGCCCTGACTGCCGCGTCGTCGTCGAACAGCGAGCGAATCGCGCGCGCCCATCCGGCGGTATCGCGCGGATCGAGCAGCAACGCCGCGCCGTCCGTCGCTTCCGGCAACGCGGAAGCATTCGAAGCGATCACCGCCGCACCGCACGCCATCGCCTCGATCGCCACTAGTCCGAAACCTTCCGCGAGCGACGGTACGAGCACGACGCGCGCGTTGCGATAGAGCGCGCGTAAAACGACGTCTGTGGCCGCAATCTCGCCCGCTCGCAAGCCTAGAGTTCCCGCGTATGCGCGCGTCGCGGCCTCCAGTTCTCCGACGATGACGAGCGATTCGCCCGCGCCGTGCAACGCCGCGGCGCACGCTTCGAGCGCCAGACGCGCGTTCTTGCGCGCCTCGCGCACTCCCACGACGAGCGCGTAACGCGTTCCCGCAAGCGGGAGCGGCAAACGCTCGTCGCGCGCGGGAAACCAGAACGAATCGGGCGAGGGATGCACGACGTCGATGCGTTCGGGGGCAACGCCAAGTTCGCGCACGATCTCGGCGCGGCTCCAAGCGGAATCCGTGAGGATGCGGGTCCCTTCGCGCGCCGCCCGGCGAATCGGGCGCTGTTCGCGAAGCCGCGCGATGCGCTCGCTATGCGGTTCCGTAAATGCTAAGGCGTCGTGTATGGTCACGAGCGACGGCGCCGCAGCGGTGAAGCGCATACCGTTGAACGGATACCAGACGACGTCGTACTGCCGGCGGCGGCGCGCGGTTCCCGCCGGTCGAACGACGCCGGCGGGAAATTCACGCCGCAGCGCCGCGGTGTCGTCGCGCCGGTCGGCGAGTAAGGTGACGTCGAAATCGAGCGCGGCGCTCGCCGCCGCGAGCACGGCGCGCGCGATCCTTCCCATGCCGCGCCGATCTCGCACGAAGTTCGCCGCGTCGATCGCGAGTCGAACGCGAGCGTGCGCGGCGCTCACTTCGCGTGGAAGACGAACACCGCAACGACGCTGATGGAATTGAAGGCGGCGTGCGTGATGACGCTCGACCAATAATTGCGCGTGCGCGCATACACGTAAGCCAGTACGAGTCCGCCGCACGCGAGCGGCACCGAAACCGTCAGTAACTGTGCGGCGCTCGTGGCATGGACGATGCCGAAAAAGATTCCGCTCGCAACCGCGGCCGCAGGGACCGACACGTAGCGCGTCAGCGCGTTGAATAAGAACACGCGAAACTCCAGCTCCTCGATCATCGGCGCGAGGACGCAGGCCGTCAAGAAGAAGAGAATTTTCTCGACGAGCGCTTTTGCATGTACGAGCAACGCCACGGCGGCTTCGGTGTCCTGGCGATGCGTGAGATTTCCGACGATTACGCTCGCGGCGTTGACGGCCAAGAACATCGCCACGGTGCCGGCGAGGCCGATCCAGATTTGTCGCGACGTCGGCCGCCGTATGCCGAGTTCGCGCAGCGAGCACAGCGCGATTCGCGGCAGCGTAAACAGCAGGAAGGCGCCGAGCGGAATAAACGTCAGTAATTGAGCGAAGAGCAGGTGCTCGAGCGGGATCGTCGCAGGATGCCGCGCGTCGATCGCGTGCAACGCCGCGGCCCCGACGAAGTAGAGTAGGCCCGGAACGAAATTGAGAAGCGCGCTCCCGATAATTGCAAGAACGGTGAGCGAGCCGTTCCACGCATCAGGGCGCCAGGCGATCGGCGAGAGCGCCGAAGGCGCCCAGGTCGAGTTGTTCCGCACGAATCTCCGTATCGATGTCGAGCGCGCCGAGGGCCGTTTGCGTGCGCGCGCGATCGATGCCGAGCGCGAGCGAAAGACTATTAGCGAGCGTCTTGCGGCGGTACGCGAAGCCGGCGCGGACGACCTGCAGAAAGAATGCACGATCGCGGACTTCGATCGCCGGAGTGGCCCGGCGAACCATCTCGACGACGGCGCTGCGCACCTTCGGCCGAGGATAAAACGCGCCGGGCTCGATCGACAGCGCCCGCCGCACGATCGTCCAGTAGTTTACCAATAACGTAAGGCTTCCATACTGCGGCGTCGATGGCTTGGCGAGAAGCCGATCGGCGACGTCGCGCTGCACCATCGCGACGATGCGCTCGGGAGGATTGCCGAGCTTAAGCCAACCCAAGAGCAACGGCGTCGCGATATTGTACGGCAAGTTACCGGCCGCGCACCACGCCGCGCCCGCGGTTGCCGCATCGTAATCGAAGGTTAGGGCATCGGCGTGCACGAGCGACGCGCCCGCGATATCGGCCCGGCTTTGCAGCACCCGCGTCAGATCGTCGTCGATTTCGATCGCGGTCAGCGCCGCGCCGCAGCGCAGCAGCGCCGAAGTGAGCGCTCCCGTTCCGGCCCCGATCTCGATGACGCGCGCACCCGGCTGCGGCGAACACAGGGCCGCAATCCGAAGCGCGCTGCGCGCATCCATGAGAAAGTGCTGACCGAAGCGTTTTTTCGGGCGAATACCGTGCGCGGCGAGAAGGGCGCGGGGATGGAGAGGACCCGGGTCGTCTATCGTCGCCCGTCTATTTGAGGATGTAGACGGTGACCGGGCGTCTGCCCCAGCGCATTGCCTCGCCGTCGCTGTTGAAGCCGAGGTCCACCCGCCGCCCGAGGATCGCTCCGCCCGTATCGCCCGCGACGGCCGCGCCGTAACCGGGTATGAACAGCCGCGTACCGAGCGGAATGACGTTCGGATCGACGGCTATGATACCGAAGCCCGCGCGCGCGCCGCTTGCGGTGATGCCGCTGCAGCCCGAGCAACCCGCGGTGTAGGCGGTCGCGAGCATCTGCAGCGCGCTGCTCGCAAAGTGAATCGCGCTCGCGAACCCGAGCTGCGCGACGCGAGCGAGGGATTCGTACGTTGCGATGCCGCGCACGATAACGCGCGCGCGAGGCGCATGCAAGATGCGCGAAGCGAGGACGACCTGCGTCGGGGCGGCGTCGCCGCGCTTCACAAAGCGCAGCGTCACCTCGCGAACGCCGGGTGCGCCGGGATCGAGCGTGCGCGTCTTGCCGCGCAAGAGCTTCGCATCGACCCGCGCCTTGACGCTCGGCGCGATGCGCGCGTGAGTATGCGCCGTCCAAGTATCGACGCGTACGACGCGCACGACGGCGCCTGGAGCGAGCGGCGCGTTCGCGGCCGGAACGACTTGGTCGCTCGGGCGCAGGGCGACGTGCTGTTCGGCGAGGAGGTCACCGACGCTCGCGGCAGCGGAATCGAGCCGGCGCTGGTAGCGACCGACGACCAAGCGTACCGGAACCGCGCTGCGCAGGACGATCGTCGCGCCCTCGCCGAGCGGCGAGGCGGCATCGGGAGAAAGATAGTCGTTCGGAGCCTGGCGCAGACCGCGCTCTTCGAGCAAGGCGCCGACCGTTTGAGCGTGCGTGGCCACCGTCGCCGTCTGACCATCGTGCACGAGCGAAACGGTTAGCGGCACGTCGGAAACGCTCGCTGCCGCGGCGGCTTGGCTCGACTCGGGCTCCGCGGCGCGTGCTCCGCTCGCATTGAAGAGGGATAGCCCGAGCAATAAAGCACCGGCTGTAAAGTAATGTGCGAGTCTTTGATCGTTAACGATCAACACGGCTCCTTTCTGGACGTGCGGCACGCCGCAATCGTCGCCGAACCTCTCTGATAAGAGCGGCGGCAGATGCGAGGCGCAGGTTTGCAAAGTAGCGGTTGACTCTTCCGAAGAAGAACTACCACAAGAGAATCCGGATCGAGCCGGACTCCGGGACAGGGGGCCACCGTAACACACGGGGCTAGTAGCGTCAACTTGACAAAAGCTCGATGCGACGTATGTAGGCGTCCTTCCCCGATGCGCGAACGCAAGCGGCGGTGAGCGCGCTGCGCGTCGGTATGTTTACCGAATGTTATCGACCGATCCGGAACGGAATCGTTACATCGCTTGAGGCGCTGGTTACTGCGCTGCGCGCGCGAGGAGACGAAGCCGTCGTCGTGACGCCGGAAATGCCCGGTTTTCGGGACGACTCGTGCGAGGTCGTGCGCATCCCGTCGTTGCCTCTTCCCACCAGGAGCGCCTACCGTCTCGCGCTTCCATACGTTCCTAGAGATCTCGGCGCGCTGTCCATCGTGCACACGCATTCACCGTTCGTGACCGGTTGGCTCGGTGCGCTGACGGCGCGCCGCGCGCGCATTCCGCTCGTGTTCACATACCACACGCAACTCGAAGAGTACGCGCATTACGTGCCGTTCGAAGCGCACGCGACGCGCAGCGCCGCAACGCAGCTGACGCGCTCGTACGCAAACGGAACGGACGCCGTCATCGTGCCGACGGCTTCTATGGAACGCCATCTTCGAGAACTCGGCGTGCACACGCGCATCGACGTGGTGCCGAGCGGCATCGACGTCGCGGCGTTTGCGGCCGGCAAGCGCAGTGACGCCGTTCGCGCGCGACTCGGTGCGCGCTCGGGCGAAGCGCTGGTCTTATGCGTCGGACGTTTGGGTCGCGAAAAAAATGTGGAACTCGCGATCGAAGCGTTCGCGCGTCTGCAATTGCCGTCCGCGCGGCTCGCGATCGTCGGTGACGGTCCGCATAGAGAACTGCTGCAGCGCCATGCCGCGCGCATGGGCGTCGCCGGCCGCACGTCGTTCGCGCGGGAATTCGCACACGACGCGTTACCCGACGCGTACGCTTCCTGCGATGCATTCGTCTTTACCAGCCGCAGCGAAACGCAGGGGCTCGTTCTCGTCGAAGCGCTGGCCGCCGGGGCGTCCGTGATAGCGCTCGACACGCCGCAGACGCGCGACGTACTCGCGGGCGCCGGTCGTCTCGTAGCGAACGATTCTGCGGCGCTCGCGGGGGCGCTCCGCGACACGCTTCTGGGACGCATCGCGAATCCTGCGCTCGGCGCGCGCGTTGCCCGGAGTTACGACGGCATTGTGGTCGGCGAGCGAGTGGCCGACGTCTATCGGTCGCTGCTGGGAACCGGGCGGGAACTGGCCGCTGCGCGGTAAACCGGCGCAACCAGCTGCGCTTCGTTTGCGCCGGTTACGCCGCGCCGAATTGCCGACCCAAACCGTCGCGCTCGCAAAAATGCTTCTCGGCGCGTTCGTCGTCAGCGACGACCTCGAGGGACGCACTGCCGGCCGCATCGTCGAAACCGAGGCGTATCTTCCGGGTGACGCTGCGGCGCACTCGTATGCCGGCCAAACGCTCCGCAACCGAACGCTCTTTATGCGGCGCGGGCACGCCTACGTGTACTTCATTTATGGCAGCGCGTACTGCCTCAACGTATCGAGCGAGACGGTCGGTGTCGGCGCTGGTGTGCTGCTGCGTGCGGCGGAGCCGGTCGTCGGCATCGACCTCATGCAGAGCCGGCGCCCGCGCAGCGTCGCGCGAGACCTTTGCCGGGGACCGGGACGTCTCGCGGCGGCGCTCGGCGTGACGCGAGCGGACGACGGTCTCGATCTCTGCGCTTCGCGCCGGCTTTGGCTCGCAGCGCCCGCGTCCGGCATGCCGCGCTCGGGCGAGAACGCGCGCGCCGGTGAGAGCGCACGCATAGGCTTGACGAAAGAAGCCGACCGGCTCCTGCGGTTCTACGAGCGCGGCAGCCCGTTCTTGAGCGGAACTCGTAAACTTAACGCCTGAACTTTCTTGCCCAGGAGCAATCTCCGGGAGACCGCCGAACGACGACCGCGGTGCGCCTTCAAAAGTATCTCGCTCACGCGGGTGTCGCCTCGCGCCGCAAGGCGGAAGACTTCATCACCGCGGGCCACGTCCGCGTCAACGGCAAACTGGTCCGCGAACTCGGGACGGTCGTGGCAGAGTCTGACCGTGTCGAACTCGCGGGTAAGCTCGTGCAGCTGCCGGACACCAAACGCTATCTCGTGCTCCACAAACCGGAGAAAGTGATGACGACGATGCGCGACCCGCAAGGGCGGCGCACGGTCGCGTCGCTCGTGCCGCGTGAAGGCGGGCGCGTCGTGCCCGTCGGGCGGCTCGATTACGATACGTCGGGCGTCCTATTATTAACCAACGACGGCGACCTCGCGCACGTGCTCACGCACCCGAAATTCGGGGTCGAAAAAACATATCGGGCGATCGTGCAGGGCCGGTTGCAAGGGGAGGACATGAAGCGCTTTTTAGAAGGCGTCAGGCTGGCGGATGGGCGCAGCGAGCCCGCAAAGATCCGCGTGATTCGGGTGGGGCCCGCCGCATCCGAGCTCGACGTGACCATTCATGAGGGCCGCAACCGCCAAGTGCGACGCATGTTCGAAGCGACCGCGCATTCCGTTCTGTCGCTCGTGCGTCTGCGCTTCGGGCCGCTCGCGCTCGGAGATCTTAAGGTCGGCAACTGGCGCGATGCGACCGAAAAAGAGCTGGCGGCGCTGCGCGCCGTCATGCGCGAATCGCGCGCTCAGGCGGCCGATGCGTAGGCCGCTTTTTCCGCTGCTGTTCGGCAGCCTGTTCGTACCCTTCGCCCTGCGCCGTCTGCGCCGCCCGCGGACCGACGCGCGGCCGACGTGCGTGCGCGGCATCCGCGGCGCGACGACCGTGGCGGAAGATTCCGCGAGCGCGATTCTCGAAGCCACGGGCGAACTCGTAACCGAGATCGTTGCCGAAAACAAGCTGCGCGCGGAAGACGTGGCTTCGGCGCTCTTTACCGTGACGCCCGACCTGCACGCGGAATTCCCGGCTGCCGCCGCGCGGCGCATGGGCTGGACGCTCGTGCCCTTGTTAAATTTTACCGAGATCGGCGTGCCGGGACGCTTGGAACGGTGCATCCGCGTGCTCGTGCACGTCAATACCGAGCGAAGTCAAGACGAGATGGTTCACGTCTACTTACGCGAAGCCGTTGCGCTTCGCCCCGACCTCGTCTCCCGGAGTACGACCCCTCAATGATCATCGTCATGCGCCCGGGCGCCGCCCCCGCCGAACTGGACGCCGTCACCGCCCTGATCGCCGCGCTCAAGTTGAGCGCGCACGTGAGTCGGGGCGCCGAACGAACGATCGTCGGCGTCGTCGGCGCTCCGAGCGACAAAGAAACGCTCCTCGCGCAGTTCTCCGGCCTCGACGGCGTGGAGTCGGTCGTCCCGATTTCGCGCAGCTATAAACTCGTGAGCCGCGAAGCGTTCTCCGGCAAAACCATCGTGCGCGTCGGACGCGGCGTCACGTTCGGCGGCCCGGAGCTCGCAATCTGCGCCGGTCCCTGTGCGGTCGAATCGAGCGAGCAGTTGGAAACGACGGCGGTTGCGGTCGCGCGCGCCGGTGCGAACATCCTGCGCGGCGGCGCGTTCAAGCCGCGCACGTCGCCCTACGCGTTTCAGGGTCTAGGCGAAGAGGGTTTGAAATACTTGCGTTCGGCGGCGGATGCGAGCGGTCTCGCCGTCGTCACCGAAGTGCTCGACCCGCGCGACGTGGAACTCGTCGCCGGGTACGCCGACATCTTACAGATCGGGGCGCGCAACATGCAGAATTTTACGCTGCTGCGCGAGGTCGGTGGAGCGCACCGGCCGGTCTTGCTCAAGCGCGGCATTGCGGCAACGATCGACGAATGGCTGATGGCCGCCGAGTACGTCTACGCCGCAGGCAACCACGACGTCGTGCTGTGCGAGCGCGGCATCCGCAGTTACGATAATCACACGCGCAATCTCTTGGATTTGGCGGCGGTCCCGGTCGTTCAAGCGTTGACGCATCTGCCCGTGATCGTCGATCCCTCGCACGGCACGGGCGTACGGGCGCTGGTGGCGCCGATGAGTTTGGCCGCCGTCGCCGCCGGCGCGGACGGGCTGATCGTCGAAGTCCATCCTAATCCGGCCGTCGCCTATTCGGACGGGCCGCAATCGCTGACGTTGCCGAGTTTCGAGGAATTGATGGAGCGCTTACGGCCCGTGGCCGCCGCCGTCGGCCGGGTCTTCCCGGCGAACGCCGTCGCGACCGCGTGAGGGCGTTGCTCGCACGCCGCTCGTGAGACCCGGCGGGCCTTTCGCGGTCGTCGGTATCGCCGGAGTCGGCTTGATCGGCGCCTCGATCGGTTTACGCGTGCGGCAGCTGGGCTCGCGGGCCATCGGCTGGGACAGCGCGGGCGAACACCTTACCTGGGCGCTCGAGGGCGGAGCGATCGATGCCCGGGTGGAGTCCCTGCGGGCGCTTGCCGATGCAGCGGACCTTCTCGTGCTCGCCGCTCCACCGGACGCGACGCTGTCTCACCTCACCGACCTCGGCGCGCGTGCCTACCGGGCGCGGCTCGTGATCGACGTGGGGTCGGTCAAGACGCCCGTAGCCCGCGCGGCTGCCAACGTGCGGCGCTTCGTCGGCACCCACCCGATCGCCGGGTCGGAACGCAGTGGACCGGGTGCCGCGCGCGCGGATCTTTTCGTAGGCCGCACGTGGACGTACGACGCGGCGGCCGCGCCGGAGAACGCTGCGCGCGCGAGCGAGTTCATCGAAGCGATGGGCGCGACGCCCTGGCCCATCGCGAACGAGGAACACGACCGCATCGTGGCCGCAACCTCGCATCTGCCGCAGCTGCTCAGCGTGGCCCTTGGAGCTCGCCTGGCGGGCTGCCTCGACGACCGTAACGCGACCGTTCTTTGCGGCACGGGCGTGCGCTCGATGCTGCGGCTGGCTGGTTCGTCGTGGCGCCTGTGGCGGCCGATCCTCGCGCAGAACGCCACGCCCGTGGCGCAGGAAGTGCGCCGCCTGGTCGACATACTCACGGGTGTCGCGGCAGATCTCGACGCGGGGCGCTTGGAACGCATCGGCGACCGGTTCGCCGATGCTGCCGCAGCCATCGCCCGCTTGGGTGATACCGAGGCAATAGGCGAGGGCGTTGAATCCGGCAAAGCCGCTTCGAACGAAAGGTAGCATGGACGGACGACATTCCCAGGCCCATTACACGCGCGCCCTCGGCCTCGGCTTCGGTGCGCTGACGTTGCTCGCGCCGCTTGCGGTGCCCGCGCAGAGCGGCACGATCAGCTATTACGTTGCGCCCACGCTCGTCAAGCACGGCGCGAACAAGACGGCCGTTGCGGGAGCCGGTGTGGTCGTCTTGCAGGTCTATGTCAAAGCGGACGGCAGCTTCAAGGTGCAGCGCATCATTAAGTCGTCCAATCATGGCGACGACGCGGCCGCGCTCGAAATTGCGAATAGTTCGACGTACAAAGCTGCCAGCCGCGGCGGTAAACCTCTGGCGGCGTTTTACGACTACACGCTGCGCTTTTCGGCATCCGGAGCGGCAAACGCGGACTCGGGCCAGGCGAGCACCGGCGGCCTCGCGCTCTACGAGCGGCAGATCCGCGCGGGGAATTACGGCACCGCGCAGAGCGGCCTGAAGGCGTACGTCGCCGCGCATCCGAGCGACCTCAAAGGGCAAGCCGATTTGGGCGTGGCCGCGGCGTATCTCAACGACTTGGAAACTGCGACGGCGGCCTTCGACAAGGCCGGTACGATCCCTGATAATTACAAAGCGGTCGCCGCGAAGGCGTACGCCGATTCCGCCGCGCAAGCGATCAAAAATAAGGATGCTCCCCGGGCCGTCGCGGCGGCGAAGCGCGCGGTAGCGCTCGCTCCCGGCGTGTTCACGTACAACGCGCTAGGAACGGCCGAAGCAGTCGCGGGCGACGGCGCGGCCGCGATTGCGGACCTCGAGAAAGCCCGTTCGCTCGCAGCAGCCGATGCTGGCGTGAAGCCCGCGGACCGCGCGCGTATCGACGTCAATCTCCTTTCGGCCTATCTCGACGCCGGAAAAATGGACATGGCAAAACAAATCGCGGCAGAAGTCACGAAGCTTAATCCGAACGAGACTTCCGGTGAAGCGGTGCTTGCGAATTATTACGTCAAGCAGGCGCAAGCGGCGACGACCGCTGGTAAGCCTGCGGATGCGGCCGCTGCGTTCGAGCAGGCCGCCGCCGTCGCTCCGTCGCAAGCGGTCGCTCTGTACTCACAAGCGGCCTTCGCATATCTCAACGCAAAGCCGAAACCGGACAACGATAAAGCGAAAGCGGATGCCGATAAGGCGCTTGCCGCAAGCCCGGACGACGCCAGTGCGAATTTCGCCGCAGGGGTTGCCCTGGCGAATCAAGGCAAGGGTAAGGATGCGCTGACGTTCCTTAATAAAGCGGATGCTTCGGCGAAGAAGGCCGGCGACGCGAACCTCGTCGCCGCCATCGAAAACATTATTAAACAATTGGGTGGGTCCAAGTAAAAACATCTCCGAGGAATACCGCCCGAACGTTTTGAAATTACCGGGGCTTGCGACGACGACTCGGCGTCGCTTCACTCGTTCCCTCAGCACATTACAAGGCTTTTTCGGGAGGCGCCGCAGCTAGCGTGAATCTCTTCAGTGGTTTCTTCGAACTGATCCGGCAGGGTGGTCCCGTTATGATCATCCTGATTCTGCTTTCGATCGTCGCCGTCGCGATCGTTATCGAGCGGCTGTTCTTTTTCGCGCAGCAGCATGGCGATAGTAAAGGCCTGCTGCGCGAGATCGGTCAGCGCGTCGAGCGCGACGACATCACGGGCGCGATCAAAGTTTGCGACTCCAACAAGGGTATGCTGCCGCGCATCCTCGAGTTCGGATTGTTGCGCGGAACGAGAAATCGTGCGGATATCACGGACGCCCTCTCGATTGCGCTGATGGAAAATCTCAATGCGCTCGAGAAGAATCTCGGCATCATCGGTACGATCGCCGTCATCGCGCCGTTCGTCGGCCTGCTCGGCACCGTGCTCGGCATCATTCATGCGTTCCAGGACATCGCACTCAAGGGCAATTCGACGCCCGCCGTCGTCGCGGCCGGCGTCGGCGAAGCGCTGGTCACGACTGCGGCCGGTCTGTTCGTCGCCGTCGTTTCCGTCGTGTTCTTCAACTATTTCAAGACCCGCATCAAAGCATACAATCAGGAAATGATCGTCGCCGCCAACCAGCTTGCCGAAATGCTGCACTTCCACAACGTCGGTGAGCCGATTCCGACCGACGTTCTTCCCGCCGGGCGCGCGGCCGCCGGCGCGCAGTAGTACCCTAGATGTCGCTCCTGTCGGCGAAGCAAGAAGACGAGGTAATGGCGGAAATCAATATCACGCCGTTCACCGACGTGCTGCTGGTTTTGCTGATCATCTTCATGATTCTCGCGGCGCTCGTGACGCCGCCCGGGTTCCAGAAAGAACTTCCCAACAGTAACAACGCGCCGCCGACGACCGCACAGGATAACAAAAAGAACATCGACGTCGAAGTGAATAACAAGGGCGTCATCTTCGTCGATAACTCCAAGACGGACGAAAAAGGCATCTACTACGTGCTGAACGAGACTGCGCAGCGGCGGGGCCACATTCACGTGTCGATTACGGCCGACACGAAAGCGCCGTACGGTACGATCATTCGCATTTTAGACGCGGCTAAGCAAGCAAACCTCGACGACGTCGGCTTCGTGACGTCGTAACATGGCCGTATCCGCCGGTTCCGGTGAAGACGACGTCATGTCGACGATCAACATCACGCCGTTCACGGACGTGCTGCTGGTCCTGCTGATCATCTTCATTATTCTCGCCTCGGTCACCAAAGAGCCGCATCTCCCCGACGCGAAAAATAAAGAGAAGGTCAAGGATTCGCAGATCATCGTCTACATCGACGATAAGGACCACATTCAAGTCGGGTCGACCCAAACCGATATCACCGGAGCTCCGGAAGTCTTTCATGCGCTGCAGGAACAGACGAACCACATTTACTCGAGCGTGATCATCAAAGCGGATCCGCATGCGAACTATGGGACGATCCTGCAAGTCATGGACGCTGCGAAGAAGGAAAACTTGACGAATTTTGGTCTCGCAAATCATGTCGAAGGCCAAAAGACGTAGATGAGTCAGCAGATGACGCCGCAACCTGCGCCGCGTAGCGATCGGGGTGAACGCGTCCGTAATTTTCTCGGCTGGGCTTTCGTCATTTCGCTCGTGCTGCACGCGATCACGCTGCCGTTTTTCCACCTCCAACGCGCGAACAGCGACAAGGCGGAAGTAGAGAAAGTCTCCGTCACGAAGAAAATTAGAGTGATTCCGCCGACGCCGAAGCCTACGCCGCCGCCGACGCCGCCGCCGACGCCGCCCCCGAAGCAGACGCCGCCGCCCGTCAAGCAGACCAATCCCCCGCCGCAGCCCAAGATCAAGCTTAACGTACCGAAGACGACGTCGAAGTCGCTGTCATCCTCGAACGTAACGAAGTATGTTCCGCCGCCGAAAGGCAGCGAAGCGGGCGTGCCCCAGGGCACGGTAGCTTCGGGTCCTCCCGCGCCGCCGGCCACGCACGCCGCCACCCCGGCTCCAACGCCCGTGCCGACGCCGACTCCGACGCCCAAACCACAATGTGCGCAGCCTCACGCCGAAGCGAACGCCGTCGACAAAGCCGAACCCGAGTATCCGGAGATCGCCCGTCAGCAAGGCGCCGTCGGCACGACGGAGGTCAAGGTGACCCTCGATGCGACCGGCGCGGTTACGGATGCGACGGTGTATAAGTCCTCCGGCAATCAGTCGCTCGATCAGTCCGCCGTTAAGGCTGCGAAGGCGAGCCGGTATACTCCCGAAATCGATGCGTGTCAAAAGATCGCCGGCTCGTATCTCTTCACCGCCGATTTCCAAACGCAGTAAGCCGCGCTAGCTCGTGACCTGGCTGCAAGCAATGGTGCTCGCAATCTTGCAGGGCGCGAGCGAACTGTTCCCCGTTTCGAGTCTCGGACATACGGTGCTCGTTCCAGCGTTGCTGCACTGGAATTTCGACCGTAGCGCGCCGTCGTTTCTCTCGTTCGTGGTGGCTTTGCACCTCGGAACGGCGATCGCGCTGATCGTGTTTTACCGGCGCGACTGGGTGCGCATCGTGCGCGCCTTCATCACGAGCGTCGTGCGCGGCCGGCTTTCCGAGGATGCGGACGAGCGGATCGCCTGGCTGCTCGTCGTCGGTACGATCCCCGTAGCGCTGCTAGGCGTGTTCTTGCAAGAGCCGGTCCGCCGGTTTTTCGGTTCGAGCGCGACGGTCGCGTCTTTCCTGATTCTCAACGCGTTCGTGATGTTTGCGGGTGAAGCGTTGCGGCGCCGCTCGCTTGGGACGTCGGCCGGCGCCGTGCGGCCTCTGCCGGCGCTGCCCTGGGCCGACGGCGCCAAAGTCGGCATCGCCCAGGGGGCCGCGCTGTTGCCGGGGATTTCGCGGTCCGGAGCCTCGATCGTGGCCGGCCTGCTGCTATCGCTCTCGCACGACGACGCCGCTCGATACTCGTTCTTGCTCGCGACCCCGGTGATCTTTGCGGCCTCGGTGCTCGAAGTACCGAAACTCTTCGTGCCCGAAGCGCACGCCGTATTGATGCAGGCGACGGTCGGCGGCATGCTTGCGGCCGTCACCGCGTACGCGTCGGTCGTTTTCTTGACGCGCTGGTTCGTGGCGCATGATTTGCGTCCGTTCGGATGGTATTGCTTAGTTGTCGGGACGGTGTGTCTCGCACTCGCTCTGGCAAAGGTTATTACGTGAAGCCTCTCCCGCTCGTACTCGCCATCGTGTTCTTCATCATTGCGATTCTGTATCTGCTCGGCGTGTTGCAAATTGGCGCGTCGCATCCAGGCCGCCACGTGTCGCACTTCGTGCTGTTCGCCGTACTCGGCGTGCTTTCGCTCGTGTGGATGCGCTTCCAATCGAATCGTCCGACTCGAGTGAACTAATCGCGCGTCCGTCGCACGTCCGCGAAGACGGCCGGGTCGCGATGGTCGACGTCGGCGCGAAAACACCGACCGAGCGTTACGCTTGCGCGCGGGCAGTCGTTCGCATGTCCGCAAGCAGCGAAGATGCGTTGCGAGCGGCGACGCTGGCAAAGGGTGATGCGTTCGCCGCAGCTCAGATTGCCGGCATCTTCGCCGCGAAACAGACGGCGAGTCTGATCCCGCTCGCGCATCCGCTCCCGCTGTCGAGCGTCGACGTGACGTTCGCGTGGCTCGAGCGGGGCCGGCTTCAAATCGACGCGGAGGCGCGCACGTTCGCGCAGACCGGCGTCGAAATGGAAGCGATGACCGCCGCGGCCGTCGCCGCGCTGACCGTGTACGACATGACGAAATCGCTTGAGAAGGGGATCGCGATCGAATCCGTTCGGCTTATCGAAAAGCGGGGCGGCAAGAGCGGAACGTGGCGCGCGGCAGATAGCGGCGCGTGATGCCGTACGAAGTCGCGATCGTCGTTCTCTCCGATCGGGCCGCCGAAGGATCGCGTCCCGATGCGTGCATTCCGATCGCGCGCGAGGTCCTCGGCGGCGGCTTCGCGGTCGTGCACGAGCGCGTTTTGGCCGACGACCCGGCCGCGCTGCAAGCGGAATTGATCGACCTCGCCGACCGCCGCCGCATCCCCCTCGTCCTTACGAGTGGCGGAACGGGCCTCGCGCCGCGCGACCGAACCCCGCAGGCGACTGCCGGTGTTCTCGACTATGAGGTTCCCGGGATCGGCGAAGCGATGCGTGCCGCCTCCGCAGCCGTCATACCGACGGCGATGCTCTCGCGCGCGGTTGCCGGAGTTCGCGGGAATACGCTGATCGTAAACTTGCCCGGTAGCCCGAAGGCGGTTCGAGAAACGCTCGCGGTAGTGCTCCCGGCGCTTCCCCACGCGCTCGACCTCTTAGCGGGTATCGTCCGCGACGGATAGACGATGACCTTCGAAACTGCGACCTCGTATTTGCTCGGCACGATCAACGAAACGGCCTCGCGCAGCCATCCGAATCGACTCGAACGCATGGAGGCGTTCCTGCGCAATCTCGGCGACCCGCACCGTTCGTATCCGACCCTCCACGTCGGCGGCACGAGCGGCAAAGGCTCCACGGCAACGATGCTGGCCGCAACCTTGACGGCCGCAGGCAAGCGCACGGGTCTCCACACGAAGCCGCATCTCAGCTCGATGGTTGAACGGGCGCGCATCGATGGTGCTTCCATCTCGCAACAAGCGTTCGCCGACACGCTCGGCGCGATGATGCCCGCCATCGACGCGACCACGCGCGAGTTCGCGCGGCCGTCGTATTACGAAACGCTGCTTGCGCTTGCTTTCGTCTACTTTGCGAACGAACGGGTGGATGCGGCGGTCATCGAGGTCGGCATCGGCGGCAGGCTCGACGGAACCAATCTTGTCGCGCCCGAGGTATCGGTGATCACGAACGTCGGCCTCGATCACACCGAGATCCTCGGCGATACCGTCGAACTCATCGCGCGCGACAAGGCGGGCATCGCTAAATGGGGCGTCCCGCTCGTCTCGGACGCAATCGGTAGCGCTCGTGCCGTGATCGAAGCGGCGAGCGCGCGAGCGGGAGCGCCGTTTTATGGCGTCGCCGAAAACGCCTCGATCGAAGCGCGCGCGAGCGAGCCGTACGGCCAGTCGTTCGTCGTGAGGACGGCCGCTTGCGAGTACGACCTGTCGCTACCGGTGCTGGGCCGTTTCCAGCAGCGTAACGCCGCTACGGCTATCGTCGCGCTCGAGCGGTTGCCGCAAGCGTTGCGGCCTGCGCCGCATGACGTCGAACGGGGACTGGGCGGGCTCGTCATCCCGGGACGTATGGAATTTTTCCCCGGCTTTCCGGCCATCGTTTTCGACGTCGCGCATAACCCCGATAAGGCCGCGTCGCTTGCCGAGGCGTTACGCGAGACGTTTCCCGAGCGGCGCTTTACGTTCATCGTCGGCATCGGCGAGACCAAGGACGTCGTCGCAACGCTGCAGCCGTGGTTCGCACTGCCGGCGAACTTCATATTTACATCTTTCGAGACGGCGGGGAGGAACGCGGAACGTCCGCAGCGCCTCGTCACGATTGCGAGCGTGGCGGGCGTCAGCTCGCGCGCGCTGTCCGATCCGATCGAAGCCCTCGCGGTCGCGCGCCGTCAATCCGATGGATCCAACGTCGTGGTCGTGACGGGATCGACCTACGTCACGGGCTTGTTACGCGACTGGTGGCTCGAAAATGTCGTCGAACGCACCCGTCGCTGAAGGGCGCCCGCGCGGCGCGCTGAGCGTGCGCGGCCGCGACCTCGTCTGGGGCGCCCGCACGTATCTGATGGGAATCGTCAACGCGACGCCCGACTCGTTTTCCGGCGACGGCGAACCCGACGCGGTAAAGGCGGTCGCGCGCGGGCGCAGTCTGCTCGAGCAGGGTGCGGACCTCATCGACGTGGGCGCAGAGTCGACGCGCCCGGGGCACGTTCCGATCGACCCACTCGAAGAAGTGCGCCGGATCGTGCCGGTCGTCGCCGGGTTACGAGCCGCCGCACCCGACGCGATCGTTTCCATCGATACGCATAAGCTCGCGGTGTTCGCCGCGGCGCACGCGGCGGGCGGCGATATCCTTAATTCCATCTGCGGACTCGACGACGCTCTACTCGCCGCCGCCGCCGGGTGCGGCGTCCCCGTCGTCGTCATGCACAACAAACGCGGCGCCACATGCAGAGGCGACGTCGTCGACGAAGTGTTGCGCTATCTGTCCCGGCAGGCCGAGCGCGCCGTTCGCGCAGGCATCGCGTCGGAGCGCGTCATTCTGGACCCCGGCATCGGTTTCGAGAAGTCCTCGGACGATAACCTCGCGCTGCTGGGTTCCCTCGAGCGGCTGGCCGCGCTCGGCTTTCCGACCCTGCTCGGTACCTCGCGCAAGTCCACCCTTGGAAAGCTGACCGGGCGTCCGGTAAACGAACGGACGTATGGAACGGCCGCCACCGTAGCGCTCGCCATCGCCGCGAAGATCGACGTCGTTCGCGTCCACGACGTTGCCGAGATGCGCGACGCGGCGCGGGTCGCGGACGCCGTCGTGCGCGGCTGGCGGCCGCTCGACTGGGGTGCCGTGCGGTGAGCGTCCTGCCTTCACCCGCGTTGCCGGGCACGATCGAGATCCGCGGCCTTCGCGCTTACGGCAAACATGGCGCAAACCCGGGAGAGCGCGAAGCGGATCAGCCGTTCGTGCTGGACGTCGTGCTGCATCTCGATCTCGCGGTGCCCTGCCGCAGCGACGTCCTCGATGACACGCTGGACTACGCGGCGCTCGCCGAGCGAGTCATCGACGTCGTCCGACAGCGGTCGTACCGTTTGCTCGAACGTTTGGCGGGAGAACTTTTGCGCGAAGTCATGTGCGACGAACGTGTCGATGCGGCGACCGTCAGCATCGCGAAACCCGGCGTACTCGCCGGGGCGACGCCCGCGGTCGCGGTGTCGTGCGCTCGTCGCGAGCGCTGACGTGGCGCTGGCCGCGATCGGCCTCGGCAGCAATCGCGGCGACCCACGCCATAACGTCGAGCGTGCCTGTACGGCGTTGGACTCCGTCGGAACCGTCGTAGCCAGATCGTCGCTCTACGTCACGAGAGCGTGGGGCGAGACGGCGCAGCCGGATTTCATCAACGCAGTGGCACTCGTCGAGACGGCGCTCGAGCCGCGCGACTTGCTCGCCGCCCTGCAGCGCATCGAAGCTGGTCTCGGCCGTACGCCGAGCTACCGGTGGGGACCACGCGAGATCGATTTGGATATTCTCACGTACGGCGAAGCGGCGTTCCGGGACGAGGCGCTCGCGATCCCCCACGAGCGCTTGACCGAGCGCGCGTTCGCGCTCGCGCCGCTCGCCGAGATCGTTCCCGAGTATCTGCCCGTCTTGGCTGCGCTACCCGTCGCCGAGCGCGAGTCCGTCCAGCGGATACCCGCGCGCGCGGCACGAACCGGAACGACTGTGGATTGGGACGAGACCTTGGAACGCGTGCGCGGAGCAGCGGAGTTTTGCGCTGCCGCCGGGCTCGTTCGCTTCCGGATCGAAGAAGAAGGGCTCGCGATCGATATTCGCCGCACGGCGGGACCGGTGCCGGTACTTGGCCTGGGCCGCGCCGAAAGCGACTCCGCCCCGAATGGCGCGGCGCCTTCAAATGGTGTGCTCGCTCAGGCCGAGCCGCCGGCCAGCGTGTTGAAGGCGGAGTTCGTGGGCGTCGTCAGGCTCTCGCGGCCTTCGGTCCACGACGGCAGCGTTCTTTCGGAAGATCGCGAACTCGCGTACGTCGAGTCGCTCGGCATTCGCAACCCGATTCGGTCGGGAGGACCGGGCCGCATCGCGCAAGTCTTCGTCACCGAGGGCGAAGCGGTCGAATTCGGCCAGCCGCTGTTTGCGATCGAGAAGTAGCGCATGTTCAAGAAACTCTTGATCGCGAATCGCGGCGAGATCGCGATGCGCGTCAACCGCGCCGCGCACGAACTCGGCATCGAAACGATCGCAATCTTCTCGGAGGCCGACCGCGCCTCGTTGCACGTGCGCAACGCCGATCGGGCGTTCTGCGTCGGGCCGGGTGCGGTTGCACGGTCGTATCTCAACATTCCGAACATCATTTCGGCCGCTCTCATCTCCGGCGCCGACGCGATTCATCCGGGCTATGGGTTTCTCGCCGAGAACGCGCGTTTTGCGGAGATCTGTGCCGATCACGGC
>JALYUE010000081.1 GCA_030853925.1 Vulcanimicrobiota bacterium
ACCCTCGCCGGACGCGTCGTGCAGCGCCTCGACCGCGTGGATCCGGCGACGCTCGTCGGCAGCGGCAAGGCGCGCGAAATCGCGACGCTCGCGCGAGAGCTTGGCGCGACGAAGGTGTTCGTATTCAACGACCTTCGTCCGCGTCAGCGCACGAATCTCGAGAAGGTCGTACCGCTGGGAATCGTCGACCGGACGATGGTGATTCTCGACATCTTCGCGCAGCGCGCGCGCAGCCGCGAAGGTAAGCTGCAAGTCGAACTCGCGCAGCTGCGCTACCGCCAGGCCAATTTGATCGGCTCGAGCGCAGATCTCTCGCGCCTCGGAGGCGGCGTCGGCACGCGCGGTCCCGGCGAAACGAAACTCGAAGTCGACCGCCGCAAAATTCAAGACCGCGTGTCGCTGCTGCGCGGCCAACTCGAAGACGTGCGCCGCTCGCGCGCGACGCGGCGCGCGCCGAGCGGCGGCATCCCGCTCGTCGCGCTCGTCGGCTACACGAACGTCGGAAAATCGTCGCTGCTCAACCGTTTGGCGCACGCCGGGGGCGAGGGCGCGTTTGTCGCAAACCAACCCTTCGCCACCCTCGATCCGACGCTGCGGCGCGTCTACCTCGCGCCCGAGCGTTTCGTACGGCTGGCCGATACGGTCGGCTTTATCACCGAGTTGCCGAAGGAGCTCGTCGCCGCGTTTCGCGCGACGCTCGAGGAACTCGAAAGCGCGGATGTGCTCGTGCACGTGCTCGACGGTTCGAATCCGGATTGGCCGCGCCAGCGCTCGAGCGTCGACGACATTCTGCACGAGCTCAAAGTCGATGAAAAGCCGACGATCGTCGCATTCAATAAAAGCGACGCGCCGAGCGAATTCGCCGAGCCCGCGCCGTCCGAAGCGATCCCCGTCAGCGCCGTGACGGGCGCCGGACTCGACGTGCTGCGGGCCGCAATCGTCGCGTCGCTCGATGCGGCCCGCGCGCGATGAAAGCCGCAAGCGCACTGCTCGCAAGCGCGCTGCTCGCGGGTTGCGCGACCCAGGCACAGACGGAAAGCACGGTTCCGGACGACCCGTTCGTGCGCTCGTTTCGCGCTCTCAAACCCGCCGTCGTGCTGTTCACGATGAACGTCCCGAGCGACGATAAACGCCGCAAAAACGCCTTCGATGAGGCGTACGGAAGCGGCGTCGTTATCGCGAGCGGTCGCTTCGGGACGGACATCGTGACGGTGGAACACGTGATTCACGACGCGCACAAACTGCGCGCGACGCTCGATGACCGGCGCACCGTTGCGGCCCGCGTGGTAGGTGTCGACGTTAAGGACGATCTGGCGCTCGTGCGCGTGCAAGTGTCCGATCGTCCGATCGCGAGGCTCGGTTCGTCCGAGCATGCGGAAGCGGGAATGCAAATCGGCGTCGCCGGCTACCCGATTCCCGATGCGTTCGCGGACGAGCATCTCGGAACGCGGACGTCGGTCTATGCCGGACGCGTTTCGAGCCTGCGACGCGACGCTCTCGAGCTCGACTTGCCCGTTATTCCCGGGGAGAGCGGCGGCCCGGTTTTCGACGCGCGCACGGGCGCCGTGATCGCGCTTGCCGAGTCACGCTTCGACGACGAGAAAGCGATCGGTTTCGGTATCCCCGTCGAAGACGTGAAGCGTTTCTTGCATCGGTTCGGCCGTTGACGAAGAGCCCGGACGCCACGGCGGTCGAAGCGATCGTCTTCGATGCGTTTGGAACCGTCGTCGATTGGCGCGGCAGCATCGTGCGCGACCTCTCGACGTGGAGCGTCGACCAGGGCCTCGACGTCGATTGGGCAAGACTTGCGAACGCGTGGCGTGGCCGCTACGACATGCAGATGGAGCGCGTGCGCAGCGGCCGCATTTCGTGGACGAAGCTCGACGAACTGCACTATGCGGCGCTCTGCGACGCGCTCGTGGAGTTCGAATTGACGCACTTGACGTTCGCGCAGCGCCGCCACGTCAACGAGGTGGGGCACCGGCTCGACGGATGGCCCGATTGCGCCTCGGGCCTGTCGCGCCTGAAGCGGAAGTACATTATCGGCCCGCTCTCCAACGGCAACGTAAAGTTACTCGTCGATATGGCGAAGCACGCGCGACTTCCATGGGACGCGATTTTCTCGTGTGAATTGTTTCGCCGCTATAAACCGCATCCCGAGACGTATCTCGGCGTTTGCGCTCTGCTCGACCTCGCGCCGGCGCACGTGATGATGTGTGCGGCGCATAACGACGATCTCGCTGCGGCGCGCGCGGCCGGTCTGCAAACCGCTTTTATCGCGCGGCCGACGGAATACGGTCCGGGCCAGACGAGCGACCTCGAGCCGGCGCAACGCTGGGACGTCATCGCCACCGACCTCGAAGATCTCGCTACGAAAATGGGAGCCTGAAGCGATGCACGTCTCGCCGGATATCGCCGCGGTTGCGGATGAAGCCGACTTCGACGGCGAACGCCTCGGACGTCTGAGCGGCGTTTTTCGCGCGGACGTCGAGCGCGGCGTCATACCGGGCGCGGTCGTACTCGTCGCGCGCCATGGAAAGATCGCGTATCACGAAGCGTTCGGCTTTCGCGATCGCGCGCGCGAGGCGGCGATGCGGCGCGATTCGATCTTTCGCGGCGCTTCGATGACGAAACCGCTCGTCGCAGTAGCGGCGATGATGCTCGTGGAGGCGGGCACGTTGCAGTTGTTCGCGCCGATCTCGAAATATCTGCCGGCGTTTGCCGGCGTGCAGGTCGGCGTTGAAGAGGTCGACCGGGCGGGCGCGCGCACGTTGCGCCTCGAGCCGCCGCTACGCGAGCCGAGCGTCCAAGATCTGTTGCGCCATACGGCGGGCTTCACGTACGGTCCGTTCGGCGATTCGCTGGTGCAACGCATGTATCGCGAGGCGAACGCCGCCGACCCGCGCCAAAGCAACGCCGAGATGGCGGCGACGCTCGCCCGGCTTCCGCTCGCGTACCAGCCGGGTTCGACCTTCGAATACGGGATGTCGCTCGACGTACTCGGAGCGATCGTCGAAGCGATCTCGGGTAGCGATCTACGGGAGTACGTGCGCGAGCGCATCGCTGCGCCGCTCGCTATGAGCGATACCGATTTCATCCTTGCCGAGCGCGACGTCGACCGGCTTGCGGAGCCGCATCTCGACACCACAACCGGGAACAACCCGCTGCGCTTCTTGTACGATCCGGCGCGGCCGCCGGCGTGGTTCTCGGGCGGCGGCGGCATTCTGACGACGGCGGGCGACTATGCCCGCTTCGCGCAGATGCTGCTCGATGGCGGCACCTTCGACGGCGGGCGCCTGCTTTCGCGCAAGATCGTGGAACTCATGACCTGCGATCATCTGCCGCCGGGAGTAGGCTACGGCCCGTTCACGCGCGCGCTCGGCATCACGGCACCGTTGCCGGAACTCGGCCAAGGGTTCGGGCTCTCGATGGTCGTGCGCAAAGAACGAGGCCGCAATCCCAATCCCGGTTCGATCGGCGATTTCTCGTGGTCGGGGATCTCCGGAACGTACTGGTGGGCCGACCCGCGCGAGCATCTGGTCGCCGTACTCATGCTGGCCGCGCCGACGTTACGGGTGCACTACCGCACCGTCATGCGCGATCTGGTCTATGCGGCCTTGCGCTAACGCCGCGGGGCGTTACGTCGTTTGGTGCTACGTTCTGGAATGAGGTTTGGAAAGCAGAGAACGGTCGCCGATCCATTGCGCGGGCGGTATGCGCCAATAGCGCGCCATCGCGTTGAGCGGCGAAGCATACGACGAACGCACTTCGGCAAACTTTTCCCAAGCGGCGTCCGCGTCGCGCACGGCCCAGCCGGCAGCCTGTAAGCGCAGGCGCGCCGCATCGAATTCATAACGCTCGACGCCTGCTTCGCGGTCGTTATCCAAGCGAAAAGTACGCGACATGTCGCGCACGAGATGCCGCCCGAGAATATTGAAAAGCTTCGCATGGCCGGCGGAGCCGTCGTCAATTAGAGTGATCTTGAGCGTCGAAGCGTCGAGCAGTGCGCCGAGCGTGCCGACCCACGACTCCGCGTCGTGCGACGACCGGAAGTAGGCGAGGATCGGGTATGCGAGATGCGTTTCTAAAACGGTCGCTGCCCAGTTCATGCCTTCCTCGAATACCCGGTCCACGTCGCTCGCGAGGCCGAGAGCGGCATAGGCTTCGAGCAGCGTGACCCCGGACGGCGGCGCGCCCGCCCGCGTCCCGAAGGTGACGACGAAGCGCTCGCGCGTCTGAAAACCGCCGAAGACCGAGAACAGGAACGTCGTGACGATCGCGACGATCGCAAAGCCGCTCGCTCCGGCCGCGAGGCTCACCACGCGGGCCACGCCGCCGTGCGGCACGATGTCGCCGTAGCCGATCGTCAGAAACGACGTGCCCGCGAAATACATCGCTTCGCCGAAATTCGGCACGGGTTTAAGTTGGTCGCGAATACCGTACAAAATGAGGCCGTAGCCGACGATGCAGAAGATGCCCCAAGTGAACAGAAACGAGATGAGCGCGAGCGGCGCGTAGGCGCCTAGGAAATTTTCGCGCGAATCGTCGTCGTCGATGCGTAGGCCCAATCTGGACCACAGCGGCCACGTCGTGCGGACGAGGGACGAACTCAGACGCAGTCGGACCGAGGCCGCGCGCGGCAAGATGACCGCTTCGAAAATGTCGAATAGGCTGGCGGCTACGATTGCAAAGCCGCCCGCGACCGCGAGGATCGGGACGACGCTCGTCATCCGGGGAAAATCAGTGCGCGGTCTCCTGGACGAGCGCGATATTGCCGGCGACGACATTCTGATCTTTCGCGACGATAACGTCTGCCGTATTCGACGCGTATCCGGCTGCCTGCGCTCGAACCGTCTGTTCGCCGACCGCAATTCTTGCGAGCGTGAATGCGCCGTCGCCGCTGGTCCGGAACGTGGCCGTCGATCCGGTCGAACTCACGAGCGCGCCCGCAATCGGCTTACCGCTGCCGTCCACCACGTTGCCGATGATCGTTCCATACTCTTGGACGCCGATATAGGTCGAATCGCAGCCTTTAGCGCCGAGCAGGCCGGTCAGAGAACCTATTGCGAGTGCAACGATGTCGCGACGCCGGAACAACGGAAGTCGTCTATCCATACGTGTGCCGCATTCGGCGCGGCGGAGGACCGCCCCGCTCCTCGCGAAAGTCTGTAACGTCATGAATCCGTACGCTCCCGTTGCGATATTTCTCGCAGTTGCCGTCGTCGCTGCTACGGCTTTTTCACTTCTGCCCGGCTTACTCGGGAAGAGCCGCCCGAACGCGACGAAAGCTGAAGCCTACGAGTGCGGCGTCGAGCCGACCTCGGACGTCAGTGGGCGGTTTCCCGTTCGCTTTTACTTGATCGCGATGCTGTTCGTCATCTTCGATGTCGAAGCGGCGTCGTTCTACCCTTGGGCCGTGCAGATGCACGCGTTGCGCGTATACGGTCTACTCGAAATGGCGGTTTTCGTCGTCGTGCTCGGAATCGGATATGCGTACGTCTGGCGCAAGGGAGGCTTCCTTTGGAGGTAAAGCAGGGCGAATTTCTGCTGGCGAAGCTGGACGACGTCGCTCGTTGGGCGCAAAGTTCGTCCGTGTGGCCGCTGACCATGGGTCTGGCTTGCTGTGCGATCGAGATGATGAGCGCGACGAACGCCACGTACGACATGGCCCGCTTCGGCTCCGAAGTGTTTCGCGCATCGCCCCGGCAAGCCGATCTCATGATCGTCTCCGGCAGGGTCGCGCAAAAGATGGCGCCGATCATCAAGCGTCTGTACGATCAAATGGCGGATCCCAAATGGGTCATATCGATGGGCGCCTGTGCGAGCTCGGGCGGCATGTTCGATAACTATGCGATCGTTCAGGGCGTCGATACGATCGTGCCCGTCGACGTCTACGTGCCCGGCTGTCCGCCGACGCCCGACGGATTATTATATGCCGTGAACTTGATCCAGCAGCAGATCCGCCAAGGCGGCCGCGGCGGAATTCTCGCGAAAGCGTAACGCAAATTGCCCAGTCCACAAGCACCGTCGATCGCAGGCTTCGCCATCGACCCGCCTTCCATCCGGCCGCCGATCGAGGACGCCGAGATCGTATACGCCGCGCCGCGCGAGCTTTTCGAGACGCTGCGCAGCCTGCAAACGGCGGGTTGCTCGATGCTGCTCGATATTGGCGGCGTCGATTATTTAGAGCGCGCTCCGCGATACGACGTCGTCTATCATCTGCTCGCGCTGCCGCTGCAAGCCGCGACGGTTGCGGACGTCGGGCGTCCGCGACGAGTGCGCGTCATCGCCCAAGTGGCCGCGGCGGGCGAAAGCCTCCCATCGGTCGTCGCGCTGTGGCCGAACGCCGACTGGGCCGAGCGCGAAATCTACGATCTCTTCGGCATCGAGTTCGACGGTCACCCGGATTTGAAGCGGATTCAAATGCCGTACGACTGGACGGGACATCCGTTACGTAAAGATTATCCGCTGCGCGGACCGGCGCGCGAAGCGACGCCGCGCCCGCCGTTTGCATCGAAGAGCAACGTTCCGGCCGGCACGCCGCCGTCGGGCAAAGTTGCGGCGGCTCTACAAAAACAGATCGCGCGAGCGCGCGCGAACGGAGAGAAGTAGATGCCGGGCGCGCTCGAGGTCGTGGAGCGTCAGGGCAATACGATGACGCTTTCGATGGGGCCGCAGCACCCGTCAACGCACGGCGTTCTACAAGTGGTGGTCGAGCTGTCGGGCGAAGTCGTCGAATCTCTCGACATGGAAATCGGCTACCTGCATACGGGCATCGAGAAGACGGCGGAAAACCTCTTCTGGACGCAGGCGTCGACGGCGATCGAGCGGATGGATTATCTCAACCCGCTCGGCAACGCGCTGTGTTACATGCTCGCGGTGGAAGATTTGCTCGGCGTCCGCGATCGCATTCCCGAGCGCGCCAAAGCGATTCGCGTCTTGATGTGCGAGCTTTCGCGCATCGCGTCGCACTGCGTTTGGCTCGGCACCGGCGGCATCGATCTCGGCGCGCTGTCTGCATTTTTCTACACATTCGACGTGCGCGAAAGCATCCTCGATTTGATCGAGACCTCCGGTGGCGCGCGCATGCACCCGAATTATCTGCGCGTAGGCGGAGTCAACGGCGATCTCCCCGACGGTTTTCTGCCGCAGCTCGACGCGTTGATCGATCGCTACCCGCAGCGCATGCGCGAGCTGCGCACGCTGCTGCAGAACAATCCGATCTTACGCGACCGCATGATCGACGTCGGCACGATCGACGCGGCGCAAGCCGTCGCCTGGGGTTTGACGGGGCCGTCGTTGCGCGCGAGCGGCGTGGCGTACGACGTGCGGCGCGCGTTCCCATATAGCGGTTATGAAAAATACGAATTCGACGTGCCGACGCGAACGGAAGGTGACGCCTACGCGCGCTTCCTCGTGCGGCTCGACGAGATGGACGAATCGATGCGCATCATCCGGCAAGTTCGTCAGGAATTGAACGCTCCGGGGCCGATCATGATCGACGATCCGAAGATCGCTCAGCCTCCCAAAGAGACGATCGCCCTCTCGATGGAGGCGTTGATCCACCACTTCAAGATCGTGAGCGAGTCGTTTCGCGTGCCGCCGGGCGACGTGTATGCGGCGATCGAATCGCCGCGTGGAGAACTCGGATATTACATCGTGTCGAACGGAAACAACCGGCCCTGG
>JALYUE010000085.1 GCA_030853925.1 Vulcanimicrobiota bacterium
GTTCACGCTTAGCTTTACGGTCCCGGCGAACGTGCCCGGGTTTTTCCACGGAAACTATTCACTCGACATCGTCGCGGAAAACGGCGCCGGGACGACTGCGACGCGTACCTTGCCGCTGGTCTTCCAATGAGCCGGCCGGGCGCGGAGAACGGCGTCCGCGTCGATCACGAGCGCCTGGCTAGGACGAACGTCCCCGAGGTCGTCTACGGCGCGAGTAAGACGCGGGAGCAGATCGAAGCGATCGCGCGCGAATTGTACGAAGTCTGTGGCTTTGCGCTCGCGACGCGCGTTGCTGCGAGCGATGGGCCGCTGCTCGCGGCCGCGTTGCCGGACGCGCGCTACTTCGAACGCGCTCGAGTGCTGCAATGTGGCGCGCTGCCGCGAACGGGCGAGCGCATTGCGGTCGCGTGTGCGGGCACGTCGGATTTAGCGGTAGCGGAAGAAGCGGCGCGCACCCTCGACGCGTTCGGTCACGACGTCGTCGAACGGTACGACGTCGGCGTCGCGGGTATTCACCGCACGCTCGCCGTGCGAGACGATCTCGATGCGTGCCGAGCCGTCATCGTCGTGGCCGGGATGGAAGGCGCGCTCCCGTCGGTCATTGCGGGCCTCGTGCGACCACCCGTCATCGCCGTCCCGACATCCGTCGGTTACGGAGCATCCTTCGGCGGCTTGGCCGCCCTGCTCGCCATGCTCAACGGCTGTGCCCCCGGGGTCTCGGTCGTCAACATCGACAACGGCTTCGGCGCCGCCTGCGTCGCCCACAAACTCATCTCGACTAGCTCCCCCTCCAGACCGCTGGGCCCATTATCGAAACCGTGAGGCGGACTTTTAAGTCCGCCTCACGCGCCCTTCAGGGCGCCAAAAAATTCAAACCCTCCTTCGAGTCGTAGCGCGCCAGCGGAGGCTCCTAGTGCCCGGGAACGTTAAACGGAATCGGATTGAAAGGCGTGGGTAGGGCGTTGAGATTGGGTGAGAACTGGTCGGCGTCGCCCCACCCGTAGACGATGTCGGTTTTCGATTGGACGTCGGAGTTGCGCACGACGAGCAGGCGCGGCTTCACTTCCAAGCCGTTTTCGCCGCGCTCGGCGGAACGCCACGAACCGCGGGTGTACCGGTAAAGAACGCGGGCGCCGGACCCGAAATTGCGCGACACGCGATAGTGCAAAGCGTCGATGCGGTCCATCGGAATTGCCGTCGCGCTCCAGCCGCTCGAATCCGTGGCGAGGTAAATGCGGTCGCCGAAGGGCGTCTTCGGCGGCACTTCGACCGTGAACGCCACGAGCACGCCTTTGCCGCTGAACCCTTCTGCCGTGTGCAGATCCGGATTTGCGTACGAGGGTGAGAGCGCTATCGCAAACTTTTTCACCGACTCATAGCTCGCTTCGTCCGGCAGCTTGCGCGGCGAAAGCGACAATTCGACGACGCGTCCGTCCCCGGTATCGAACGTGGCGCGAGCGTAGGTTTTCGTCACCGCGCGAAGCGACGTCGGTCCGCCCGTGCGCGCGTCGTCGATGCGGACCGCGGGGTCGAGCCGAAAGCCGTCGCCGGTCGTGAAGAAAACGAAGCCGGCACGATCGTCGAGAATCTGACCCGCAAATTTCACCAACTGTCCCGATGGCGACGGCGTCGCCGTCGCAGAGATCGGCGGGGGCGTGTCGCCCTTGGCGGGCTGACCCGGCGTCGGTAAGGCGGCGGCCCCGGCAACGGGCGCGCCCTGACCGCCGCTCGACGCGAGTGCCACGGCGAGAGCGAGCAGCGCATACGCGCAGCGCCGCGTTGCGTTCATCACTTCACCACCGCAAACGAAAATTGGGGACTCCAGCGCTCGTAACCGCCAAAACCGAAGAAGTACGAACGTCCGATGTCGAACACGAGTATGCGGTTGACCTGATAGCGCAGATCGAAACTCGCCTGGTAAGGCGTCGCGCCGAAGTTTTGAAAGACCACGTTGTCGCCCACGATCGTCGCAGGCCCCGCTATCGGGCGAGGAAAGTCGTGATTTTCGCGTAGCGTCACGCTGAGATTCAAGATCGGCGTCGGCGTATAGACGAGCCCTTCGACGAGCGAGCGGACGGTCCCGAAACCGCGGAAAGCATTGAACCCCGGCAGCAGCCGGCCCGTATACGGGTCGATGTACGGGCGCACCGAGTCGTACGCGAGCTGCTGCTTATCGCCCCAGAAATCGCCGGTGTTCTGGTTCGTGTAACTCGCGAGCAGAATGAGTTTTTGCGGATCGATCAATTTCGTCAGCGAGACGACGGCCGTCGTCGTGTCGATGTGATGCGGCAGCGAAAAATATTGGCGTTGTTTATCGAAGGTCGCAGTCAGGTATGTGTCGCGTCGGCGGCCGCTCGAGTCTTTGAGCAGCGTTATTTGGTTGCTCGCAAGATTGAAGCCCACGCCTTTATTGAAGATCGAATGCACGTTCGTCCCGCCTAGCGTCTGCAGCGGCGAAATCCCGTTGTGCGCGGAGCCGTACGACGACCGCAGTTGAAAAGTTACGGGCAGTCGGGCGAGCGGATGACGATACCCGACCCACGACAGCGTCACGTCGTCCGGATGGTCGGGGACCCAGTTGTGCGTAGGGTCGCCGTAATACAGCAGACCGTTGACGCCGGGCGGCGGCTGCGCTAGCAGGCTATCGTAATACGCGTTCGTCGTGAGTTGCAAATACGAATGCGGTAAGCTGCCCGTAATCTGCGCGCTTGCGAACGCGGTCGCGGACAGCGGCCGATTGAACGCATGTTGAAACGCGGTTTCTTGCACGAATAATTGCGCTTGCAGCCCGGGCGAGATGCGGTCGAAGGCGAGCGCGTTGTAGGTCTTCAACGGCCGCGTCAGCGGGTTCGCGGAAACGACGAAATAGTGGTCGTCGCTGACTTGATGGAGTTCGGCCGCCGGGTAGATTTTATTCTGCGCGTCGTAGCGGATGTGCGCCGTCGCAAGCCCATGTTCGCCTCCGGCGACGTCGAGCGGTCCGTCGACGAAAGCGCCGCCGAGCGCGTTCTGCGCGAGGTTCGGATTGCTCGAGAAATTTAGAAAATACGACGGAAATCGCACGAACGCCAACCCGAAGTTGAGCGACGCGGGAACGAAGCGCACGCTGCGCCGCGGGTCGATGGTCGCGCGCTTCGAATATGCGAAGACGCGTTCGCCCCTCAGATCCGGCAAGAAGAACGTATCGCCCGGCATCTGCCGTCCGAGCAGCGGATGCGCGTAGTCGCCGTTGACGAACGTCCAACGGTCGGGCTCCGAAATGATGGGAACGAAATACGCGCGATCGAAGTCGAGAAATTCGGCGAAGGCGGCGCCGTCGATTTCGCGTCCGCCCGCGAAAACTTTGACGTCGCCGGCCACGACGAAGCGGTTGAGCCGCAAATCGAGCGAGAACGTATCGCCCGTGATGCGCGTTCCGTCGCCGAGCGTAACGTCGACGTTGCGATCCGCCGTCACGATAAAGCGATTACTATAAAACGCGATCTTATCCGCGCCGATACGAAACGCGTCGAGCCGTCGCCCCGTTGGCGCCGGAGCGACGCTTGCGACCGGGTTCGGCGCCATCGTCGCAGGCGCGACCGCTGCGGGCGCGACGGTTTGCGCACGAGCGGGCTGCGCGGCTGACATGCCGATGAAAGATGCGGCGATCGCCACAACGGCGCGCACCACAAACGCATGCAGTACGTTCGTACGTGTTAAGTAGGAAGGCATAGGTCGGAGAAGTTCGAAGCGTTTCGTATGCCGCGATGCATCGTCATCGTTCTCGATTCGGGAGGAATCGGCGCGCTTCCCGATGCTGCAGTCTACGGAGACGCACCGGGAGCGAACACCTTGGGTAACGTCGCAGCGCATGTCGGCGGCCTGGCCTTACCAAATTTCGAACGCTTGGGCCTCGGGCACCTCACGCACGTTCGCGGCGTCGACCGCGTGTTGGATCCGGCTGCGTACGTCGCGCGTCTCGGCGAAACGTCCAAGGGTAAAGATACGATCACGGGTCACTGGGAAATGGCGGGAGTACATACGGATGTCCCGTTTCCGACTTTCCCCGACGGCTTTCCCCCCGCCGTCATTACCGCGTTCGAGTCGCTATGCGGACGGCGCGTGCTCGGAAACGTCGCGGCTTCGGGTACGGAAATCATCGAACGCTTAGGCGTCGAGCATTTGGAAACGGGGCGTCCTATTTTGTACACGTCGGCGGACAGCGTTTTCCAAATTGCCGCTCACGAAGAGATCGTCCCACTCGCTACGCTCTACGCTTGGTGCGAAGGCGCGCGCCGCATGCTCGTGCCGCCGCACGAAGTGAATCGTGTGATCGCTCGACCCTTTAGCGGCCGGCCCGGTTCGTTCGCGCGAACGCCCAACCGGCGCGACTATGCTCTCGATCCGCCCGATAACCTCTTGGATGACTTGTTTCGCGCGAAGACGGGAGTTCATTCCGTCGGAAAAATTTGCGACATCTTCAACGGGCGGAGCGTTACCACTTCCGTGCGCGCGGTCGACAACGAAGACGCGCTCGCGCATACGTTCGCTCTCCTGCGGTCCATCGAAAGCGGCTTCGTCTTCGTGAATCTCAACGACTTCGATACTAAGTACGGACATCGTCGCGACGCGCGTGGCTATGCAGCCGCTCTCGAGCGCCTGGACCGCCACGTGCCGGCGCTCGAACGTCTGCTCGAACCTGGAGATGCGTTGATCTTTACGGCCGATCACGGCTGCGACCCGACGGCCCCGGGTTCCGACCACACGCGTGAGTATGCGCCGTTTATCGAGGTCGGTCGTCGCCGAGGCGCCGGCGGCACCCTGAGCGGTTTCGGGCACGTCGGCGCGCGCGTCAAGGAAGTCCTCGCCTGAAGCCTCAGCTCCGCGCGCTCCCGGCACCCTCGCCGAGCCACGGCTCGCTCGCACGCTCCACGATTCTCGTCATGGCGGCGACCCTCGCGTCGAGCTTTCTCGGCTTCGGGCGAGAAGTCGTCAACGCGCGGTATTACGGCACGATGTGGCAGATGGACTCGTTCCTCGCCGCGGCGACCATCCCGACGATCCTCTTCGGCGTGTTCAACGGCGCTCTCGTGAGCGCGCTCGTGCCGATCTTCTCAGAATTCGTCGCACGCGGAGAAGAAGAGTCGGCGTGGCGTCTGGCGAGCACCGTTTTCAACGTGCTGCTGGTCGTGCTGACGGTGCTCGCGGCGCTCGGGTGGCTGTTCGCGCCCGTGTACGTGCCGTTCATAGCGCGCGGGTTCCCGCCCGAACAATTGAACGTGACGATCCAAATGACGCGCTGGCTCATGCCGAGCGTCGTGGGCACGAGCCTGGCGGGCGTGGTGACGGCGATGCTCAACGCGCGGCATCGGTTTTCGGCGTCGGCCGTGCAGGGTATCGCGATCAACGTCGTGACCCTGGCGGTCGTGTTGATCTTTCAGCGCCGGCTTGGGATTTATGCACTCGTCCTTGGAACCGCCCTCGGACTTACGGCGCAGCTCTTCGTGCAACTGCCGGCCATCTTTCGGCTGCGCATGTATCGGCCGGTCATCGATCTGCATCACCGCGGGCTCGCCAAGATTTGGACGATGCTCGGTCCCATCATCGTCGGTTCCGCGGCGGGTCAGGTTGCGATTTTCTTCGACCGCTATTTCGCCTCGACGCTGACGCCAGGCTACATCTCGGGCATGAACTACGCGACGAAGCTCGTCGGCTTTCCGCAACAAGTGTTTGCGGCGGCGATCGCGACCGTCATCTTTCCGTTGCTCGCCTCCCAGTTCGCGAGTTCGAACAAGCGCGGCATCCGGGCGAGCGTCGTCATGGGCTTGCGGCTCGTCAACTTTATTACGATTCCGGCGGTCTCTGCGCTCATCGCACTGCGGTATCCGATGGTCGCGGCGCTCTTCGAACGGGGCGAGTTCCGCCAAAGCGCGACCGAACTTTGCTCCGGCCTTTTGCCGTTTACGGCGATCGGGCTCGTCGGGTTAGCCGCAAGCATCGTACTCACGCGCTGCTGCTTCGCGTGTAAAGAGACGCGCTGGACCGTCGCTATTTCCGTTTTCGCCGTCGTCCTCAACGTCGTGCTCTCCGTCATCTGGCTGCGTCCGCTCGGCGCGCGCGGTCTTCTGCTCGCGAATTCCGTCAGTCAGTGGGTACAGGCGGCGCTCCTGCTCGCGCTCGTCTGGCGCTTGCTGCACGGGCTCGATTGGAAGACGCTCGTCATGTCGGCGCTGCGCATCGGCGGCTGCGCGCTCGTGATGATGTCGGCCTTGCATTGGATCGCTTCGCTCGGCGTGCAGGTCGGCGCGTCGTTCGAGTCGCGCGCCTGGTATTTAGCCGGTCAACTCGCGATCGGAGCGCTGTTATTCTTAGGAGCGTGCCGCTTGAGCGGCGTCAAGGAACTCGACATCGCGGTCCGCTTGATCTTGCAAAAATTCGAAGGCCGGGTCCCGAGCCCACCGGAAAACCGCGAGGCTCCAATTGCGTAACTTCGCCGACCGCGCGGCCGTCTTTGCGCGCAGCGACTTCGCCCGGCACGGCCTGATCGTTTTCGTCGCGACGACGCTTCAAAACGGGCTCGGGTACGCGTTTCACTTCGCGATCAGCCGCAAACTCGGCGTCGAGCAATACGGCGTGCTCTCGGCGCTCAACGCGGCGTTCATGCTCAGCATGGTGATCGGCGCGATCGGAGCGACCGTGGCCGTCAAGTACGCCGCCGAGTTTCGGGCGACTCACGACCGCGCGCATCTTGCCGCTCTCGTACGCCGGCTGACGATCTTCGGTGGCCTCGGGATGGTGCTCGTCGCGCTGACGGGGATCGCATGCTCGGGCGCGATCGCGGGTTTTCTCAAGATCACGAATATCGGCGCCGTCATGCTCACGATGATCGTGATCGGATTTAGCGTCGTGACGCCGCCGCTGCGCGCCGTCTTTTCGGGCACCGAAGACTTCGGCGCATATTCGATATCGCTCGTGATGGAATCGGTGCTCAAAGCCATCCTCGGCATCGGACTCGTC
>JALYUE010000093.1 GCA_030853925.1 Vulcanimicrobiota bacterium
ACCATCAGCGCTACGAGCGCGAGCAGACGATTACCGGCAATGACGCGTCCGAGATCGTCGATGAGCGCGAACGATTCGCCGTCGTGATCGACGAGCACGCCGAGATCCGCGCCGAGCGTCAGCGTCACCGTGCGCAACTGTTCGATGTAGACCTCGCGGTCGTTGCGAAACGTGCGCGCTTTGGCCTCGTCGTAATACGCATCGAGCGCGATCGTGTCGACGCCGAGGTTGGCGAGCACGCGCGGCAGCACGAGCGCGGCGTTTCCATACCCGTAGTCGACGACGATCTTGAAGTTCGCTTGCGGCAGCGCGCGCGGTTTGAGCGCGCCCAGCATTTCGCTCGTGTAGAGGTCGAGCGTTCGAGCTGGAAACGAAAGTAAGCCGACTTCGTCCATGCCCGTCCGCCGAAAATCTTCGCGAAAGAAGAGATTCTCGATCTTGCGTTCGGTCGGTTTATCGACGTTGATGCCGCTAGAATCGAGGACTTCGATCAAGACGGCGTTGGGATCGTTCGGATCCACGCGGGTATGCGTTCCGCCGTCGCCGCCGCTACGCGTCGCATAACGGGCGAGCGGCAGCGGTATCGCGCGCAAATCCTCCACGTTAATGCCGACCGACAGCAAACCGGCGATGATGCAGCGATTCATGACGCGCGCCGCCGGGTGCGCGTCGCGGCTCGTCATCACGCGTTGCCCGCGTTTGAGCGAAGAGCCCAGCGCCTGGCCCAGCTTGAGCGCGAATTCGGGCGTGATCTCGACGTTGGCGAGGCCGCTCACGCCTACCCCGCCGAACAGCGAACCGGGCCACTTGATGCCGTAGATGAGCGACATCGAAACGATGGCGCCCGAGCTTACCGACTTGTCGGGCCAAAGTTTGAGGTTCGGCCGCACGACGGCGCCGCTACCGAGGATGCAGCCGCTGCCCACGACGCAGCCTTCGCCGATCGTGACGTGGTCTTTCACGATGTTATGATCCGCGAGCGTCGTGCCTTCAACGACGCTCGCTTCGCCGACGTAGGCGTTATCCCACACTACGCTGCGCACGACGCTCGCGTTGTGTGCGACGATCGTCGCGTTTCCAAGGACGCTTTCCGGGCCGATCGTCGCGCCCGCTTCGACCACGACGTTGCGCCCGAGCACCACGGGTGCGATCAACTGCGCGCTCGGATCGACGCGGCAGCCTTCGCCGAGCCAGATGCCGGGCTGCGTTTCTTTGCCGGCGATCTCGATCCGTACTTTGCCCGACAGCGCGTCGTAATTTGCTTGTTGATATTGCTGGAGGTTGCCGATGTCGGTCCAATACTCGCTCGCGATGTAACCGGAAACGAGCTTTTTCTCGTGCAGCAAGCGCGGAAAGATGTCGCGGGAGAAATCGTACGATTTGCCGCGTTCCATATACGATAATACGATCGGATCGAGCACGTAGATGCCGGTATTGATCGTGTCGGAGAAGATCTCGCCCCACGATGGCTTCTCGAGAAAACGTGTGATGCGGTGATCTTCGTCGGTGATGACCACCCCGAATTCGAGGGGGTTCGTCACGCGCTGCAACGTGATCGTCGCCGATGCGCCGCTACGTTCGTGATCGGCGACGAGCGCGCCGAGATCGAGGTCGGTCAGCGCGTCGCCCGAGATGACGAGAAACGGCGCATCTCCGAGCAGGTTCTCGGCGAGTTTGACGGCGCCGGCCGTTCCGAGCGGCGTGTCTTCGACGACGTAGTGCAGCGAAACGCCGAAAGCCGAGCCGTCGCCGAAATAGCTCTCGACTTCGTCGGCGAGATAGTGCAGCGTGGCCACGATCTCGGTAACGCCATAACGCCGGAGCAAATCGAGGATGTGCTCCATCACGGGTTTGTTCGCAATCGGCGCCAGGGGTTTAGGACGCCGCGACGTCAGCGGCCGCAGCCTGGAACCCTCGCCGCCCGCCATGACGATCGCTTTCATTGCGGTGCCGATCCCTTCACGCGTGCGCTTACCTCATGAGCGAGAGCCGCCAGATCGGCATCGCGGGCGATGCCGTCCAAGTCGAGCGCGCTCTTGCGCCGCCAATTCGGGTATTCCGCCAAGGTTCCCGGCAAGTTCACTTGTTCGAGCTCACACAGCGCATCGTCTAATTGCACGAGAACCAGCGACGAACGCGATGCCGCGAGATAACGGTACGCGGCGCGTATTAGCGGCGCGTACTCAGCGCGCTCGGGAGCTCGCGCGGCGATCGTTCGTTCGAGACGATCGCCCGCGGCGGCTTCGAGTTCGCCACGATCGCGCAGAGTTTCTACCAGCAGGGACGCGTCGCGGCGCCGCTTGCCGAGCGCCGTATCCGCCGCCTCGCGCGACAGCATGCCGGCGCGCTCGCGCGCATCGAGGTCGCGGCCGATCGACCAGCCGGCGAGCGTCGGAACGTCGTGCGTCGTGGCCGTTGCGAGCGACAATGCGGGGTACGCGGCGGGCGGTTTGAAGCGTCCGTCGGGCTCGCGTTCGAAGAGCAGCACGCGGTAGGAGAAGATCGCCTCGCGTTCCATCCGTTCGCGAAAGCCTTCAGGCACCGTTCCGAGATCCTCGCCGATGATGAGGCAACGCGCCCACACGCTTTCGCGCGCCGCTATGGCGAGCAGCTCGTCGAACGGATACGGCACGTACGCGCCCGCAACCGCGGTTTGTCCGCGCGGGATACGGAAGAGACGCATCAACGCCATCGCATGGTCGAGCCGCAGAGCCCCGGCATGCTGCATGTTGCTACGCAGCAGTTCGGCGAACGTGGCGCCGTCGTCGCTCAACATCGCTCCCGGATCGAGCGGCGGCAGTCCCCAGTTTTGACCGAGCGGCCCGAGTTCGTCCGGCGGCGCTCCGATCGTTTCCTCGAGCACGTATGCGCGCGGATCGGACCATACGTCGGCGCTGTCGGCGTCGACTCCGACCGCAACGTCGAGGTACAAGCCGATCGCAAGCGAGCGCGCCTCGTCCGACGCCGCTGCCAGCTGCTCGTTCGCGATCCACTGAAGATACTTAAAGTACGCGATGCGCTGCGGATTTCGCGCGGCCCAGGCGGACACGTCCGAGCCCCCCGCGTCGCGGAATTCGGCCGGCCATTCGAGCCAGCCGCCGGCCGCATCCCCTTCGCGCGTGAAGCGTTCGCCGAGCGCCTCGTACGTTGCGAAACGTTCGAGCCGCCGTCCGCGTCGCTCGCAAAAATCATCGAACGCGGCGCGGCGTTCCGCAGGCCCGTTACGAAAAATTTGCAGCAGCGCTTCGAACGCCGGATATTTCGCCTCGGCCACGCGCCCGTACGCGACCGTGGCGGTCGATCGCAAATCGGCAAGCGTTCGCGCGAATGCGGGCGAGGCGATTCGCGCGCGCAGTGCCACCGCCTCGGTGCTCGCATTGCGATACTCGGGGACCGCTTCGACGTCGATGTAGAGCGGGTTCAGAAAATAGCGGCTCGTCGGCGAATATGGGCTAGCTGCTTCCGGCGCGCCATAATGAAGCGCGTGCACCGGGTTGATGCCGACGGTGTCCGCGCCCGCAGCGCGGGCGTACCGAACGAACCCGCGCAGGTCGGTAAAATCGCCGATGCCCCAGTTACGCTGCGAGCGCAACGCATAGAGATTGACACCGAAGCCCCAGGCGCGTCCCGCAGCGAGCACCGGCGGTAGATAGGCGTGCGCCTCGCGCATCAGGCCTGCCGTAGAGAACGCGTGCCGAAGAGCACGAGAGAACGCGGCTGCATGCGATGCGTGTCGCCTGCAGGCAGCGGCGCGGACACGTTACTTCGCGGGTCGCCCGCCGTATCGACGAAGAGCTCCCAACCGCCCGGCCGCGGCGGCAGCGAGATCTCGATGCCGAAATCGTGTGCGTTGAGATAGAGCAAGAACAGATGGTCTTCCGGACCGCGTATTTCGTCGCCGAACGTCAAACCGACGACCCGCCGTCCGCCGTCGAACCAGTCGCCCTCGTTCATCTCGCCGCCGTCGGGCCGCACCCAGGTGATGTCTTTGCGCGAGCCGTCCGGAAGCGGCGTGCCGCTGAAAAACCGTTCGCGCCGGAACGCCGGATGGGTGCGCCGCAGGAGCGTCAACGCCGCGACGAAGTCGTGCAGATCGGGGTCGTGCGGCGACGACCAGTCGAGCCATGCGAGGGGCGTGTCTTGACAATACGCGTTGTTGTTTCCGAGTTGCGACTTGCCGAGTTCGTCGCCCGCGAGCAGCATCGGAACGCCTTGCGAGAGCAGCAGGGTCGCCAGCAGATTTCGCTGCTGACGCGCTCGCAGCGCCAGGATCTCCGGGTCATCGGAGGGGCCCTCGACGCCGCAATTCCAGCTTCGGTTGTCATCGTTTCCGTCGCGGTTGTCTTCACCGTTGGCTTCGTTATGCTTGGCGTTGAAGCTGACCAGATCGCGCAACGTGAAGCCGTCGTGCGCGGTGATGAAGTTGATGGACGAACGCACGTGACGCCCGCGCCGGTCGTACAATTCGCTCGAACCGGTCAGGCGTGATGCCAGCTCCGGGACCATGCCGTCCATGCCTTGCCAGAAGCGTCGCACGGCATCGCGGTACTTGTCGTTCCATTCCGACCAGCCCGGTGGAAAATTTCCGACTTGGTAGCCGCCGAGACCGAGGTCCCACGGTTCGGCAATAAGTTTGACGCGCGAGAGCACCGGATCTTGGCGCACGGCGCTGAGAAAAATGCTGTTCGAGTCGAAGCCGCGCTTCGTGCGCGCGAGCGCCGTGGCCAGGTCGAAGCGAAATCCGTCCACGTGCATGTCTTCGACCCAATAGCGCAGCGAATCCATCACGAGTTGGAGCACTCGCGGGTGTTCTAGATTCAACGTGTTCCCGGTGCCCGTGACGTCGTCGTAGAACCGCTCGTCGCGCGCGAGGCGATAGTACGATGCGTTGTCGATGCCCCGGAAGGCGAGCGTCGGCCCCGACTCGTTCCCTTCCGCCGTATGGTTGTACACGACGTCGAGCAGCACTTCGATGCCCGCTTCGTGAAACTGCTTGACCATCGTCTTGAATTCGTGAATCGTTTCGCCACTAAGATAGACGCCGTGCGGCGCAAAAAAAGCGATCGAATTGTAACCCCAGTAATTGTGCAGCCGCCGTTCGACGAGGCTGCGATCGTCGACGAATCCTTGAATTGGCAGCAACTCCACGGCGGTGACGCCGAGACGCCGCAGGTAGTCCAGTACGGGCGGCGACGATAGCGCGAGAAACGTTCCGCGCATCGGCGGCGGGACGCCCGGAAACTGCATGGTGAAGCCGCGCACGTGCAGTTCGTAGACGATCGTATCGCGCCACTTGGTGCGTGGGCGGCGGTCGTCGCCCCATGTGAAAGCCGTGTCGACGACGACGGACTTCGGAACGCCCGACGCGTTGTCGCGGCGATCGAACGTGAGGTCGGCACGTGGAGCGCCGATGCGGTAGCCGAAGTGCGCGTCGCTCCAGCGCAGCGCGCCTGCTAGCGATTTACAGTATGGATCGAGCAATAACTTGTGCGGGTTGAAGCGGTGGCCGCGCGCCGGATCGTACGGTCCGTAGACGCGGTAGCCGTAGCGCAGGCCGGGCCGTGCGTCTGCGAGATACCCATGCCATACCGCATCGGTGTACGCGGGCAGCACGAGGCGGTGCAGTTCGCGCCGCCCACGTTGGTCGAACAGACAGAGTTCGACGCGTTCTGCGTTCTCCGAGAACAGCGCGAAGTTGACGCCTTTGCCATCCCACGTCGCGCCGAGGGGATACGGACTGCCGGCGTCGATTGCGGGGCCGCGGATACCGATCAAGGTGCGGCAGGCTCCGGGGTCGCGTCGTAATGCCAATCGAGCGGCGATTTCCCGGTGCCCGCGCGTTCGCTCGTTTGCGCGATCAGCTGGGCGACGAGGCCGGTCCAACCGGTCTGGTGCGAAGCGCCGATGCC
>JALYUE010000099.1 GCA_030853925.1 Vulcanimicrobiota bacterium
CGATCAGCGCGCTCATCGTGCGCGCGCCGACGCTCGGCGCGCAGCGCTGCAGCAGTTGCGCGAGTGCGATGGAAACGAGCATCGAGCTACGATGCCCACGCGCGCTGCATATCCGCGAGTGCTGCATGGTGCAGCCGCGAAACGCGCTTAGGCGAAAGTCCGAGATGCCGTCCGAGCTGGAGCTGCGTCAGCCCGAGCAAGTAGCGGCCGACGATGATACGTCGTGCGACTTGATCGAGTGCTGCGAACGCATCGGTCACGACGAGGCGGTCTTCGAGGCTCAATGTGTCCGGTTCGTCGCACGCGGCGCCCGCGAGTTCCTCGAGCTCCGCGGGAAGCGCGGCATTGCGCGCACGCCGCAATTCGACGACGGTGCTCGAGGAAACGCGCAGCGCGTGCGCGAGCTCGACGTCGCTTGGTTCGCGTCCGAGGTGCGACGACAAGACGTCGTATGTGCGATCGAATGCTCGTTCGAGCGATTGTAGCCGGCGCGGCAACCGGACCGGCCGTTCGTGATCGCGCACGTGATGCATGAGTTCGCCGACGATCAGTATCCACGCGTACGCTTCAAACGGCGTTCCGCTCGCGGCGTCGTAGCGCCGCGCCGCTTTGATGAGCCCGAGCGCGGCAACCTGTTCGAGGTCGCAGCGTTCGAGCCCGCAACGCCAAAATTTCCTCGCACCGCGGCGGCAGAGATAATGATGTTTTGCAACGAGTTCGTCTTCGGCCGCGCGCCGCGCGTTCGTCGGACGTGCGTGCGGAACGTCTAAATTCCCATTGAGAAATAACAGAGAAGCGGACGCTTCTTCCATCGTTCGCGCGTCGGGCACGTCCTGTACGCTCCTAAAGTAATGATGCGGGGATGAGCTTGGGGTCCTCAATTATCAGTAACAAAGATAACCCACGCAAGAGCAAAATGTTAAATTGTTGAGTACGTATGACAATAAATACATCAACAATAGTCCCGATTCGGGTGTTTCGGGTACTGATGGCGATGTGAGCAACATACGAATTCTCGTTGCGGAAGACGATGCCGCAATCCGCGAGCTGCTCGTTCACCATCTTACGCGCGACGGTTTCACACCGCTGGAAGCGAGCGATGGACCGACCGCGTTGCGCGTTTTGCGCGAAGGCGTCGATCTCGCGCTGTTGGACATCGGCTTGCCGGGCGTCGACGGCTTCGACGTCGCACGCACGATGCGGCGTGAGAATCGGACGACGCCGCTCGTCATGCTGACTGCGCGCGCGGAAGAGATCGATCGTGTCGTCGGTTTCGAGCTCGGTGCCGACGATTATGTCGTCAAACCGTTTTCGCCGCGCGAAGTCGTCGCTCGCGTGCGCGCGGTGCTGCGCCGCAGCGGCATGAAGCACGAGGCGGGTCCTGCCGTCTTACGCTTCGGCCGCCTCGAAATCGACGCGGGCGCTCGCGAGGTGCGCGTGGATGGTCGCGACGTTGGACTCAAGCCGCGCGAGTATGGATTACTTTCGGCCCTAGCGGGCAGTGCCGGCATTGCGCTTTCGCGCGATACGTTGCTCGAGCGCGTATGGGGCTACGACTTCGACGGCGACGAACGAACGGTCGACGTTCACGTGCGGCGTCTGCGGATGAAGCTCGAAGAGGAGCACGGACTCGAACCGTGCCTGCATACGGTTCACGGTTTCGGCTACAAATTCGCTCGCGCGTAGCCGCGGGCACGCTTGCGGTTTGCGGCGTCGCCGAACTGGTCGAGCGGTTACGCGGCGATGCGAGCGACGCGCCGGTCCCGCTGCTGGTCGTGCGCCTCAGAGATCTCGAGCGCATCGCGTGGCGGGAGGGGCGGCCGGCGGCGCGCGCCGTAGAGCGCCGCAGCTTGCGCGCTTTTACCCGAACCGCAGCGCGCGCGCTGCGCGCGAGCGACTTGCTCGCGCACGATGCGGAAAGCGGGGACTTCGTCGCCGCGCTCGTGTCTCGCGGGCGTAGCGCGGGTTCGGTCGCAACGGCGAGCGATTGCCGCGCGACCCTCGCGCGGCTCGCTTCGGCGATGGAACTCGAGGGCGGTATGCGCGTCGAGCACGGCTGGACGCTCGTCCGCGCGGCACCGGACGATTCGAGCTTTTCGGCTGCCGTCGAGAGCGCGCTCGAGCGCGGCGCCCGCGAACGAGAACGCTACGATTTCTTCTCGACCGTCGGACATGAATTGCGCACGCCGTTGACGTCGATTCTCGGATATCTCGAGACGCTGATGGACACCGAACTCGACGCCCCGACGGCACGGCGCTTCCTCGAAGTGGCGCGCGACGAGGCTTTACGTCTGGGGCGGTTGGTCGAAGGCATGTTCGAACTTTCACTGTTGGATCTGCGTCGCGAGGATGGTCGACACGAGAGGGCTTCGCTCGCGGCCTCGCTCGATGCCGCTTGTAACGCGCTCGCGCCGTTTGCGGCTATGCGCGGCTGCACGCTCGTGCGGACGCCGTTCGTCGACGTCGAGGTGGCTCTAGGCGCCGACCGCATTACGCAGATCACCCTGAACCTGCTCGAGAACGCCGTCAAGCACGGCCGCGCCGCCGGCACGGTCACCATAGCGGTCGCCGAGCTCGATGCGCGCTACGTCGAAATTTGCGTAGGCGACGACGGACCTGGAGTGCCGCCACGCGAGCGCGAACTCATTTTTTCGCTCGGGCAGCGTGGCAAGGACGCTCGAGCGCCGGGCAGCGGCCTCGGACTTACGTTCGTGCGTTCGATGGTCGAGCGATTCGGCGGCGAAGTCGACGTGACGCAGTCCCCGGCGGGCGGAGCGCTGTTCCGAGTGCGCTTACCGCGTTTCTCCAGTCGAGCGCCTTAACGCAGGTTGCCGCGTTTAGCCTGCTCCTCTTCGATCGAGACGAAGAGCGCTTTAAAGTTGCCCTTGCCGAACGACAGGCTCCCGCGGCGTTGAATGATTTCGAAAAACAGCGTCGGCCGGTCTTGCAGCGGTTTAGTAAAGATTTGAAGCATATAGCCCAGGTCGTCGCGGTCCACGAGAATGCTCAGTTCGCGCAGCATGCCGATCTCTTCGTCGATGGCGCCGACGCGCGCGCCAAGTTGCTCGTAGTACGTCGCCGGCGTTTCGAGAAACTGCACGCCGTTCGCGCGTAGCGCGCGCACGGTCGCCACGATGTCGTCGGTAGCGATCGCGACGTGCTGGATGCCGGGTCCGCCGTAGAAGTCGAGGTATTCCTCGATCTGCGATTTCTTCAGGCCTTTGGCCGGCTCGTTGATCGGAAATTTCACTCGATGCTCGGCGTCCGACATCACCTTCGAGCGTAGTGCGGTGAATTCGGTCGAAATGTCGTGGTCGTCGAACGAGACGAGTTGCGAGAAACCAAACGCTTTGGCGTAGTAGTCGACCCAGCGGTCCATCTCGTTCCAGCCGACGTTGCCGACGCAATGATCGATCGCGCGTAAGTTCGCGGACTGCGGGGAACCCGGCGATTGCCCGACGCGCACGAAGCCCGGCATGAAGGGCCCATGGTACGCGTCGCGCTCGATAAAGGTGTGCACGGTATCGCCGTACGTCGCGATCGTGGCGACGACGACGCGACCGTGCTCGTCGGACATGCTCTGCGGCTCGGCGACGGCGCGTGCGCCCGCTGCGACGGCGGCGTCGAACGCGGCGGCTGCATCCCTCACGCGTAGCGCCACGTCGCGAATGCCGTCGCCGTGTGCCGCAACGTGCTCTGCGACGGGGTCGCCCGAACCGAGCGAACTCGTCAGCACGAAGCGCAGCTGGTTCTGCTCCAAAACGTACGAGGCGCGACCGGGAACGCCGGTTTCAGGCCCTGCGTACGCGACGATGCGAAAGCCGAAGGCCGTCGCATAATAATGTGCGGCTTGTTTCGCGTTGCCTACGTAGAAATGCAAGTGATCCCAGTCGAGTCGATCCAGGGCCGTCGCCGCTTGCGCTGCTTGTGTCGCCATAGCGAGTAATTCGTACTCGTCGAACGAAAACTTTTGCGGCAAGCAGTGCCGCGGTTACGACGCCGGGCGGTGGTTGCGCCGAATACAAGCGGCGAGCAGCGGTCCGGCCAGCAGGGCGAGCCAGAACGCCGGCGTCCCCGGCCGCAGTGTTGCAAGCGCATCGAGCATCGCAAGGACGAAGCCGGAGATCGGCAGCTCGGTCGCAATACCTGCGCGCAGCGACGGCGCCGCGCCGCTGCAGCGCGGCGCGGGATCCAGAGTCGGAAAGAAACGCGGCACGCGTCGAGCGTACGCGCAGTACTGCGGTCCGTATGTAGCGAGCAGACTGCGCTCCTCTGCCCGGGCTAGGCAGGCGCAGAGTCCGAAATTTCCCGCGACGATCAGCGCGAGCGCCGGAAGGCTTCCGAGCAGGCCCACCCCGGCCGATAGAACGACCGTCCCGAGGTACAGCGGATTGCGCGTGTAGCGGAAGGGGCCGGCAATAAACAGCACGCCGGTCTCGATCTGAGTGCTCCAGACCGTACGCGCGCGCAGATACGACGACCCCCACACCC
Source organism: Vulcanimicrobiota bacterium (assembly GCA_030853925.1). GTDB lineage: Bacteria > Vulcanimicrobiota > Vulcanimicrobiia > Vulcanimicrobiales > Vulcanimicrobiaceae > JALYUE01. The sequence goes on from JALYUE010000099.1 coordinate 4,492, forward strand.
GGACGGCAAAACCCGAGCACGTCAATACCAGCGCGATTGCAAGCGCACCACGGCTGCCGAGCGCCGGAATGATTCGGCCTGCAATAACGTACGCCGCTTGCGCCGGTGCGTGCCGCCAAAGCGCGTCGACGGCGTTCCCGAGCGACCAGCCGGCTATATATACGAATGCAAACAGCAAGGTCCGGTACCGGTACGGCCAGGGCGTCGGCGACAAGATACTCATACGAAAGTGCCGGCGGGACTTTCTGCACGGTACCGTTGCACCGCTCGTGCGGGCTTCGCGCGCGCCGGTCGCGTCTCGGCGGCCCGGACCGGTTGCGAACGGCGTGCCGACGCGGAACCGCTGGGGCAGTACGGTGCGTTGACTCGGGAGTAGAGACTAACGCCGCGCTTAGGGTAAGGCCAAACTATGAAATTTTCCACTCGCATCGCCACTGCCGCTCTAGCCGGGGTCGTAAGCATGTCGCTCGGCGCCCCGCTGCCGGCCGCCGCAGACGGCGGGGCCAGCACGCGAAACATCATCTTCGGGGCGGCCGCCATCGGCGGAACCTTGCTCATCGTCAATCACAACAAAAAAGTGCATCAGAAAAACGCGGAATACGACCAGCGTCAGGCGCAGACGCAGTCCGAAGCAAACCAAGCTCAAGCCGCGTATGAGTCGGAGAAGCGCGCGTACTCGAACGAGGTGGCGCTCGTGCGCGAATATCAAAACGAAGTGGCGTATCAGCACAAGATCGTCCGTCGTAAGGATCAGCAGATCGCGTCGCTCACGCATTCGCTGCTCGTCGCCAAAGCCGGCGTTCGCGACGGTCGCACCGCGGGCTTCGTCCATCCAATGCCCTCCGTGCGCGCCGCGACGCATGTCGCATCTGCTGGGCATCCGCGCCGGGAAGCCATCGCCCGGCATCAGCCGGTGGCGATTGCCGAACGCCAAGCGCCAGCTCAGGTTGCCTCGTACGGCTGGGGTTCGTACTAGAACTCATGCGACCGTCCGCCTCGAGCAGCGTGCTCTTAGGGACGCTGCTCGCGGCGTCGCTCGCGGCTTGTAGCGCCGGGTCCCATTCTGCGAGTCCGGCCGATGCCGCGGACAAAGTCACACGCGCCGTTTACGCGAACGATCTCGATGCTACCAGCGCCGATTTCGACGAGGCGACGAAGCGGACGATTACGCGCAGCGAACTCGGCGACATGTCGGACCGCATGCACGCACTCGGTGCGTATCGAGGTCTCACGCAGCGTAGCGCGGCGCCCGATGCCGGCAAGTACGAGTACGATGCGGCGTTCGCGAACGGGCGGTTGATCGTACAGCTCCGCGTCGATCCCGACGGAAAGATCGGTGCATATCGTATCGTGCCCGACGGCGCCCCGAGTTCGGCCGCTTCAGCGAAAAACTGACGCGCGTTCGTCGATCATGCGCGCGACGCGTGGCAAGCCCAAGTGCGAGCGCATCATGTTGATTAAGATACATCCTTGCTCGATCGCGTCGTCGAGGGCGACGTGCGTGTGCGGCAGATCGTCGTCGACCCAGTCGGCCGGAAACTGACGCTTTCCGACGTGCCGATACTGCCGCTTCATCACGGCGGCCGCATAGCTGCGCAGATCGAGGCTCGCGAAACCGATCGGACTTTCGCCGAGGAAGCGCTGAAAATAATAATACATGAACGTGAAATCGAAGCCGCTGGGAGCTCCGCAAATCAACGGCCGGCCGAACGCTCGCATTTCTTGGAGCCAGGCTTTACAATCGACCATCGCGCCGCGCGGCGAGACGAGGTCTTCGCGAGATTTTGTAAAGGCCTGTGCCTGCGCGGGCTCGGCCCACCATTTCATCGTGCGCTCGTCCGTGTCGGCGCCGTCGAGCACTTCGAGATTGCGCGAGAACGTGCCGACGAGTTGCTTGTCGAGCGTGAATGCGGCGAGGCCGAAGCTAAGCATCGAGAAGAGACCGGGACACGGACCGTTCGCTTCGATGTCGCACGAGACGTACAGTTCGGGAGACGGCGATTGATTTTCGTGTGCGATGCGTTCTGATTGGCACGCGCGCGGCGCCGGTCCTGTCCCGCGCGCACGCGCGCAACCTCGAGCGAAAATTGCTGACCGCGCACGCACGTGCGGCCGCCTCAAGCAAACGCTTTCGACGGCGACGCACTACCGAAGCGCGCGACGCGGGCCAGGCCAAGATTGAGCACTCGCCGCGGCGAAACGCAGCCGGTGATGAACCTCTGTACGCGACGAACTTTAGCGACGGCGGCCGGTGTGTGCGCGCTGTTGCTCGGCGCGTGCCAGGGCAATCTCGGCACGGGCGGTGGCGGCGGCATTGGCTTGCCGCAGACGCCGGGCTACGGCCAAGGTCAAGGTCAAGGTCAAGGTCAGCCGGGCGTCCCGGCCGCCGCGAGCCGCCAGCGCGTGCTCGACGGAGCCGTGACGCGCGCGCCGGACCTCGACGCCATCCCGCTGCCGGCGCTCGAAGGCTTTTCCGTTTCGCTCGCACTCGGCACGCCGACCCCGAAGCCCTCGCCGAGTCAAACACCTGCGCCGGCGACCTCCGGGAGCGCGAAGCATTCGCGGGGTGTCGCCGAGCGAAGCGCCCATCCGCGCGCTACCCTCCCGACTGCAAGTCCGACGCCGAGCCCGGAACCGAGCGTTTCGCCCTCGTCGAGTCCGAACCTGAGTGCCGCAGCCTCTACGACGGCGCCCGATGCTTCCAAGGCCGACAAGATAGCGACCAAGACGACGATCTATCCCGACGACGCACCGTCGCCTCCGACACCTCAGCCGAGCGGCAACGTCCAAACGTTCATTAAGCGCACGCCGCTCGTGCGCGGCTACCTGTCGGCCGGGCAGGACGTCGCTTTGTATGGACTCGGAGCCGTTCGCTTTTCGATTCCCCCCGCGGAAACGACCGCGCAGCGCGGTTTCACGGTCGCCATCTTCGAGGCAGGCAAAAAGCATCGCGACAAGCTCGTCGCATACGACGCGCAAGCGACGCAGTCCGACGGCGTCGTCGCCTCCTCGCTCGCGAACGATCCGCTGACTTTGAAGAAAAACACCGGGTATCTCTTGATGCTCTACGGCGACGAATTACCGGCCACGCCTGCGCCGGCCGTCTCCGGCTATCCGTCGCCGGGCAATAACCCGTTCGTCACGCCGATTCCGAGCGGATATCCGGGCGGTCCCGGCGGTCCGCCGGCCGGAGCCGCTTCGGCGCCGCCTTACGGGACCGCCACCGTCCCTCCGAGCGCCCTGCCGTCGCATCTCTGAGCGGCGCGCGGCTATGGCGATGAGTGCTATGTGCTATAATCGGCTTCGCCTTGGCGGGGGCTGGGCTCCGCGCAACGCCAACCTGCCAATCCCGCCAGGACCGGAAGGTAGCAACGGTACGTAGGCCCTGGCATGTGCCGCGGGAACCCTGGCCCTCGTCCGGGCCCGTAAGCTCCTGCAAGGGGTCTTTTCCGCGCACGGCATAGTGCTAAGTAATGCCTATCAGTGCCTTAGCCGGCGTCGCGTTCGATATTGCCGGCGCTTCGCTCGCGTCGCTCGAGGGCGCCCGAGCTCGGCGCCGCGAGGTCTAAATGAGGTCGCCGAAAACGACGCTGCCAAAGCGATTCCGTCTCGAATTCACCCGCCGTCACGTCGTCTTCGCGATGCTGTTCTCGACGCTCGTCGTCGCGGCGGTGTGCGCGACGTACGTGCGGACGTTGCGCCACGTCGAGGCGAAGGTCGGACAGCTTCGTTCGGTGACTGCCGAACAGCGCGCGCGGCTTCGCCAGATCGATGCTCAAACGACGCAGCTCGATAGCGAATTGCGCGGCTTGGCGCATCAGAACGAACAAATTCGAAAGTTAATCGGCGACCCGTCGCGTCCGCAGCCGTCCGTTGCGCCGCGGCTGCGATCCGTACCGCCGATCCACGAAGAGTCGCTGCGCACGCGGGATGCGTTTGCAATCGTGGCAGCCCGGATCGCGCGCCTACGCGCCGCTTCGTCGGCCGTTCGCGACGACGGCAACCACCTGCGCGGACTGGCGTTGCGTATTCTCAACATGAAACGGCTCGAAGAACTCGCGCGCGCCCAGGTTTTAGCGGCGATCCCGTCGGTCAATCCAGGCGGCGTCGGCATCGGCATCCGGTCCGCGTACGGTTGGCGCGTCGATCCGTGGCCGGAATTTCATGCAGGCGTGGATCTCGACCTCGACTATGGCGACCCGGTGCGGGCAGCCGCCGCGGGCACGGTCGTCGCGGCGGCCGACGACGGCGGCTATGGTCTCAAGATCGACGTCGACCACGGCAACGGTTACCACACGTGGTACTGCCACCTCTCGCGTGTCGACGTTCGGCCCGGAGAATACGTTACGAAGTCGCAGCACATCGCACTCGTCGGGTCGACCGGAGCGTCGACCGGTCCGCATCTACACTATCAGGTTATGCTCGACGGACACGCCGTCGATCCGACGCCATATCTGCACGGCGTTCCGGCACGGGTCCTCGCGAGCTTGAAGTAGCGCCCGCAAGCCGGGCGCATGCTTAGAGCCTGCAGAGGGCGAAGAAAGAAGCGGTGACTTCTCTTTCTTGCGATGCGTGGCGCGTGGTCGGTTGGGCGCTGCAAATCTTTTGGCTCGCCATGCTGCTCTACGCCGTCGTTTCTTGGGTCCCGAGCCTGCAAGGGCGCTGGAGTTACTACGTCGCGCGCATCGTGGAACCGGTATTGCTGCCGGTCCGGCGGATCATTCCGCCGCTCGGCGGATTCGATCTTTCGTTCATCGTGGTGATCTTGCTCGTCGGCTACGTCATGCGTTCGCTGCCGCCTGCGTACTGCTACTATCAGTAAGGCGGCACTCGCGGCGCATGGTGAAGTGCGCGAACGCACGGCGAGCAACGTGCGCAATTTCTGTATCATTGCACACATCGATCACGGCAAAACGACACTTTCGGACCGCCTGCTCGAAGTGACGCGGACGGTCGCGCAGCGGCAGATGGAACAGCAACTGCTCGACGCCATGGACCTCGAGCGCGAACGCGGCATCACGATCAAGATGCATCCCGTCACGCTCGACTACCTAGCCGAAGACGGGCAGCGGTACGAACTCAACTTCATCGATACGCCGGGGCATGTCGATTTTTCGTCGGAAGTATCGCGCTCGCTGCGCGCCTGCGAAGGGGCGTTGCTCGTCATCGACGCCGCGCAAGGCATCGAAGCCCAGACCCTCGCGAACTATCATCTCGCGCTCGAACAGAATTTGACGATCATTCCGGTCATCAACAAGATCGATCTGCCGGCCGCCGATCCCGAACGCGTCAAGAAAGAGATCGAAGAACTGCTCATCATCGAGGGCAGCGACGCCATCCTCGCGAGCGCGAAAGAAGGCATCGGCATTCACGAGATTCTCGAAGCGATCGTGAAGCGGGTACCTGCGCCAAAAGGAAACGACGGTTACGTGCGCGGCCTCGTGTTCGACGCGCAGTTCGATCCGTATCGCGGCGTCGTATCCTACGTTCGCGTTACCGACGGGACGCTGCGCGCCGGCACGCGCTTCATGTCGATGAATCAAAAGAAGGTTTACGAGGCGACCGAAGTCGGGGTCTTCAAACCGGAGATGCGCAAGACGCAAGAACTCGACATCGGTAACGTCGGCTACATTATTGCAAACATCCGCTCGCTCACGGATATCGACGTCGGCGATACGTTGACGGAAGCCGCCAACCCCGCGCCCGAGGCTCTGGCAGGCTACAAGCCGATCGTACCGATGGTCTATTGCGGCCTATACCCGAACGAGGGCGTCGAAGTCTCGGACTTGCGCGAGGCTCTCGAAAAACTTTCGCTCAACGATTCGGCACTGCATTACGAACCGGAAAGCTCGATCGCGCTCGGCTTCGGATTTCGCTGCGGGTTCCTCGGTCTGCTGCACATGGAGATCGTGCAGGAGCGCTTAGAGCGCAATTACGATCTCGACCTGATCGCCACCTCGCCGTCGGTCGTGTTTCGCGTGACAATGACGGACGGTTCGGTCGAAAATATCGATAACCCCGCGAAGCTACCGGCCCGCGACAAAATTTCGCTCATGGAAGAGCCCTACGTCAAAGCGACGGTGATTACGCCGCCCGACTACGTGGGCGCGATCATGGAGCTGACGCAAAACCGTCGAGGGACGCTCGCAAACATGGAATATCTCGCCGACGGGCGCGTTATCCTCACGTACGAGATGCCGCTGATCGAAGTGATCATCGACTATTTCGACCAGCTCAAGTCGCGCACGAAGGGCTACGCTTCGCTCGATTACGAGGTCATCGGTTATCGCGAAGGCGATCTCGTAAAACTGGAGATCTTACTCAACGCAGAGCCCGTCGATGCTCTATCGTCCATCGTCGCACGGGAAAAGGCGCCGATGCGCGGACGCGGTCTCGTGGAGAAGCTAAAAGAGCTTATTCCTCGACAGATGTTCGACGTGCCGATTCAGGCCGCGATCGGCGGAAAGATCGTCGCGCGCGAAACGGTCGGCGCTATGCGCAAGAACGTCCTTGCGAAATGTTACGGCGGCGATATCTCGCGTAAACGAAAGTTGCTCGAGAAGCAGAAGGTCGGTAAAGAGCGCATGAAGCGCGTGGGCCGCGTCGATCTGCCGCAAGAAGCCTTTATGGCGGTGCTGCGTCTCGACGAGGCCTAGCGTTTTAGCCGCCTATTTGTTCATCTTGTTGGGGCCGGCAGCCCACACGACGCAGTAACCGGCGGGAGCGATCTGTCCGGAGACTTGCGTGCAGCCGCCTTTGGCCTTCTTGTCTTTCTTGTTCCAAATGTAGAACTTGCATTGGTCGCAGCGCTTGCCGTCTTTGGGCGTGTCTTGGTACATGACGGCTTTTTGAGGGGCTTTAGCGTCGGCTTCGGCTTGCAGAGCGGCGAACGCGCCGATCGCCAGCGGTGCGACGGCGAGCTTTGCAAGTAGCGAGCCGCGCGAGATAGTGTCTTCGCTCATTGGGACCTCTTATTATCGGGGTGACGATAAAGACGATTGGTAGGATGTCTGCAACAGCGTACGCCACCAGGCTAAATTTCCCGCTGACGGCAAGGGACGCTTGCTTTCTGCGCGAGCGCCCGGCCGTACGCCCCCTTTCGATCCGGCAGTATCGTTCGAAGCGTTCGAAGCGTTCGAAGCGTTCGAAGCGTCCGAAGCGTTCCGCGCAAAAGTCGGGCGTTACGCGCCTCGCCGGTCGCACCGTTCGCTTCGTGACCGAGATGCGCAGTGCGCTGCGACCTCTTTACAGAGCCCGGGCCGCGCAGTATAATCTGACCACATCTCGAGATGTTGTTCACTAAAAGCCACCGAGGAGGGCGATTATCTCGCAAGATCCACCGGGGCACCGTACCGGAGCGTGTGACAGCGCCTAGCGTTTCGAGTATTCGCGTCGAGCGATGCCGAATTTCGCGGAAATTTTCCGAGCTTAGGTCGTAGGAACACGTCGTCCGTACGAAACTGACAGAAACGCCGCGGTCGTCCGCGGCGTTTCTGCGTGGTTCCGACGTCTGCAAGATTTTACCACGCGCCGATCGCTCGGATTTCGAGAGCGAAGCGCGAATTGCGCAGCAGATAGGTGTAGAACGTCAAGCCGTTTCGTTTCGACGCATGGCTAGTGCGAACACCGCTCTGCCGCGTTACGCTGTCCCCACATTCCGCATCATCAGTGGGGGACTATCGTTTGTTTCTTGCCGACGCAAGCCCGTTCGTCGCGGCGCCGTCTTATGTAAATTCGGGCGACACGGCATGGCAACTCACGGCCGGCACGCTCGTCGGGCTCATGAGTTTGCCCGGCCTCGCCATCTTGTACGGCGGCCTCGTAAAGAAGAAGTGGGCGCTCAATTCCGCGGTCATGTGCTTTTATGCGTTTGCCGCCGTCCTTATCGTGTGGATGCTTTGGGGCTATAACATCGCTTTCGGCAACCCGGCGCAACTCGGACCGGGCATCCTCTCCAATCTCGTCGGCATTCCGCACCCGGCGCTGAGCGCGCAGTCGGAACTGGCGCAGGCAAACATTCCGCTCGCTGCGGGCGGTCTTCCGCCGCTCCGCTTCGCCGGTGCCGGAATGATCTATTTCCAGTTCGTCTTTGCCGCCATCACGCCGCTGTTGATCGCGGGTTCCGTGCTCGGGCGCATGAACTTTAAAGCCTGGATGATCTTCGTTCCGGTCTGGAGCACGCTCGTGTATTCGGTCGGCGCATTCATGATCTGGGGCGGTGGTTGGCTCTCGCAACTCGGTGCGGTCGACTATTCGGGCGGTTACGTCATCCATCTAGCGGCGGGTGTTTCGGGTTTCGTCGCGGCAGCCGTCGTCGGTCCACGGCTCATCGAAGACCGCAAAGATTTCGAACCGAATAATCTGATTATGGCATTTGCCGGTGCCGGCATTTTATGGCTGGGCTGGAACGGCTTCAACGGTGGAGATCCTTACGCTGCGAACGCCGACGCCGCAGCTGCAGTTCTGAACACGAACATCGCGACTGCGCTCGCGATGTTGACGTGGCTCGTCCTCGACATGCGCGCGATCAAGCGGCCGAACGCCGTATCGATGATCAACGGTATGATCACCGGTCTCGTCGCGATTACGCCGGCTGCCGGTTACGTCGATGGGTATGGCGCCATGTTGATCGGGCTCGTCGCGGGCGGCCTGTCGTGGGTCAGCCTGAACAAGATCGGACAACTTGCGTTCCTCAAGCGCGTGGACGATACGTTCGGCGTGCTGCACACTCACGGCGTCGCGGGGTTGATCGGCGGCTTGATGGTCGGTATCGTCGCGAACCCGAACATGATCATGTACGTATCGACGGACAAGAAGACGCCCGACTTCAGCGTCAGCGGGTTGCTCTACGGCGGTGGTTTCGCGCAACTGAGCCACCAGGCGCTCGCGGCTTTCGTCATCATCGTGTTCGATGCGGTCGGCACGTTCGTCGTGTTGAAAGCGATTTCGCTGGTCGTTCCGCTGCGTGCGAGTAATCCCGAAATGGAGGGCGGCGATCTCGCAATTCACGGCGTAGATCCGATGCCCATGTACGTGCCGCCCCTGCGTCCTATGGGTAGCGCGCCCGCGGGTTAGCGAACGCCCCGAAGGCGACCGTATGCGAGACGCGCGTTCGTAAGAACGCGCGTCTTTCACGAAAGGCACGCGCATCGCCGTAAAGAACGCACCTGCGAGTATGGCAGAAGTCGAAGCGACGGGCGCAGACGCAGACGCGGACGCGCTCGCGCGCCGCGTCGCCGTGGCGATGTACGGACGTGACGTCGCCGCGCGCGCTCTGGGCATCGAGATTCTCGAAGTTGCGGCCGGGTTCGCGCGAGTTGCTTTCACGGTACGCCCGGATATGTTGAACGGACATGCGCTCTGCCACGGAGGATTCGTGTTTGCACTTGCGGATACGGCGTTCGCCTACGCGTGCAATGGCCGCAACGACGTCAACGTGGCGCTGCAATGCTCGATCTCGTTCGCGGCGCCGGGCCGTGAAGGCGAACGCCTCGAAGCCATCGCGCGCCAGCGCGCGCGCGGCGGACGCACGGGAACGTACGACGTCGAAGTCTCGAGCCCGGCCGGCAGTCCGATCGCATATTTTCGCGGTACGAGCTATCGACTAAACGCCACGGTGCTCTGAGCGCCCGCGCACGTGCACCTGTACGCGGCGACGAAAAACACCGGGAAGCTTGTCGAACTGCGAACGCTGTTTGCCGCCGCCGGTTGGCGGGTCGATACGTTCGATGACTATGCCGACGTCGCGGAAGGCGACGCGTCGTACGCGCTCAACGCCGCCGCAAAGGCCGCCGCGTTGCAACGCCAGCTGCGCGCGGCCGGCGTCGCGGCCCCTACTCTAGGCGACGATTCCGGTCTCGAAGTAAGCGCGCTCGGCGGCCGCCCGGGCGTCCTCTCCGCGCGCTACTGCGGTTTAAACGCAACGTGGTCCGAGCGCCGCGCGGCGCTCTTGAGCGAGCTAGCCGCAGCGCCGTCGACCGATCGTTCGGCTCGCTTCGTGTGTGCGCTGCACTACATCGACGAAGCGGGAACGCAGCTCTCGGTCGAGCGGGACGTCGCCGGCAGTGTTCCCGGGAGCGAAGCAGGCACCGGCGGTTTCTCCTACGATGCCGTGTTCTTTTACGAGCCGCTCGGCAAAACGTTCGGCGAGATGACCGATGCACAGAAGAACGGCATTTCGCACCGCGCGCGAGCGGTCGCGGCGCTCGTCGAACTCATTCGCGCCCGTGGCGGCGCGGGCGCCGGGGCGCGGCCGGAAATCCGCCTTACGGGCGGGAATCGTCGCAGCGACGGGATGTAGCTCAGCTTGGTAGAGCGCTTGCTTTGGGAGCAAGAAGTCGCAGGTTCAAATCCTGTCATCCCGAGAGTCGAACGAGGAAACATGCCGGGTGTCACCCGAACAGTCGGGGTTGGCGCAAGGAGGCCTGTGCCGGCGCCCGTGGTCTAATGGATAAGGCACGAGTCTTCTAAACTCGAAGATGGGGGTTCGATTCCCTCCGGGCGCATGTAGCCCGTGCCGCTTGGTGATTGTAGCTCAGTTGGTTAGAGCGCTGGACTGTGACTCCGGAGGTCGCGGGTTCGAGCCCCGTCAATCACCCAGGCAAGGCCTCGAACGTCGTCGACGAACGTCTATCGCAGCAGATGAAACGGAAACATGCGCCTTTAGCTCAATCGGTAGAGCATCGGACTTTTAATCCGCTGGTTCCGGGTTCGAGTCCCGGAGGGCGCACGTTCGTTCTTCATCGGGAAAGGGGAGTCTAGATCAACGCTCTTTCCTTGCTGGGAGCGTTCCGTCGCAATTGGCCTTCGGTAGCCTATCTCGTAGCGCTTGTCGCGCTCGTTGCGCTTCCCCTCGTGCTCGTGGCCAGCATTCTCGTCGATCATCAGGCAAGCGACGTCGCGGCGACGGAGCGCAAGGCCGTCGGCATTATGTTTCAGTTGCGCCTGAATGCGGCCGTTCAAAAGCTCCAGGCGCTGCGAGCCGGCGTGGTGCTGCGCGAGAGCGTTCGCTTGAGCGATCGTCTCGCAGTCGAACGCGCCTTAACGCAGCTTTACGACTACAACGCGGGACCCGGCCGCTTGTTGTACCTTGCGAAGCCGCTCGAACGTTTGGATACGGCGTGGCGCTCGACGCCTGAAGGCGGCAGCGTCCTGCCGCAGATCGGCACTACGCTTCTCAAAGCGTCGGATCTCGCAACCGCGATCGACGAGCGGTCGGACCTCAAAAGCGAGACGGACGACGTTCCGTCGTATCTCATCGATGCCTTCGACGTGCAGTTGCCGGTCATCGCAGAGCGCGCGGATCAGCAACGCTTACTTTTGCTCGAGGCGGCACGAACCGGGCGCAGGTCGAGCACGGTGCGCCTCGGCGTCGCGATTCTTGCCGCACAGGCGAAGCGTGCGTTCCAGAAGGCGCTGATGGACGTCACGCGGGCCGAGGCGGTCGATAGCGCGACGGCGGTCGCTACGCGCGCCGTCGGGCAAATGGAGCCTGCGCTGCGTGCTTTTGGGGGCGCGGCGGACGGCGAGGCGCCCCCCGCCGCGGTGCTCCGAAGCAGCGACGCGGTGTTCTCGGCGGTCGACGCCGCCTCGCTCGCTCTGGCTTCGCGAGCCTCCGGCATCTTTGCCGGCCGCCTGGCATATCAGCGAAATCTTCTGCGTTGGCTGCGCGTCGGCGCGCTTGCCGCGGGTGCGCTGGCGCTTGGCGTGGGCTTTCTTCTAGCGCGAAGTTTCCAACGCACGAGTCGCCGCGAAATCGCAAGAGTTCGTGAAGAAGCACAGCGTCTTAAAACGCTGAGGGAAAACGATCGAATGCGCGAGTTGCTCGCCTTGACGGAAGCGCGTTTCGAGGCGGTCTTCGACCGCGCTTCGATCGGCGTCGCGATTCTGGACCGCGAGGGCAAAATCGTTCGCCGCAATGCGACGCTCGAACGAATGCTTCCCAACGCGTCCCCGGCCGAGGTCGGCGCCGCGCACGAAGATTTCGAACGCGTGATCGTAGGCGATCTCGATTCCTTCAGCGTGGACCTCAGTACGACGAGCGGCGACCGCAGCTATTCCTACGAAACGGTCGTATCGCTCGTGCGGGACGATGCGGGCGTACCGCTGTTCGCCGTCGCCCTCGTGCAGGACGTTACGGAACGCCGCGAGAGCGATCAGCGCTTGCGCTACGAAGCCACCCACGACGAACTCGTGCAGCTGCCCAACCGCAGCTACCTCGTCGACCGTATGGAAACGCTCGTCGGCGAGCAACGTCCCGAAGGTTTCGCCGGAGTCGCTTTCGTCGACATGGACGACTTTAAGTCGATCAACGATACGCTCGGGCACGAAGTCGGCGATCGGGTGCTGATCGACGCCGCGCGACGGTTGCGCTCGGCGATCGATGCCGGCGACTTCGTCGCCCGCTTCGGAGGCGACGAGTTCGTCGTACTGCTCGACGCGCGCTCCGAGCGGAACGATACGATCGCGGCGACGGACCGCATCGTGCGCGCGCTGTCCGCGCCGTATCAGATCGACGGCCGCGAAATTTTCGTGACGATCAGCGCGGGCCTCGCGATCGTCGACCGGCCGTATCGCACCGTGGATGACTTGCTGCGCGACGCGGACACGGCGATGTATCACGCCAAGGCGGCGGGGCGCTCGCGTTACGCGGTGTTCGATCCTTCGATGCGGGATCGCGCCACGCGGCGCCGCGTGCTCGGGAACCAGCTGCGGCGGGCGCTCGAGCGCGAGCAATTTTACCTGGTCTTTCAGCCCGTCGTCTCCCTCGCGACGGAAGACGTGGAATCGTTCGAAGTGCTGCTGCGTTGGGAGCATCCGGAACTCGGGCTCGTGCCGCCCGACGAGTTCGTACCGGTGCTCGAAGAGATCGGGCTCATCGTGCCGGTGGGACGTTGGGTGCTCGAGCGGGCGTGTTCGCAGCTCGCTCGTTGGAAGGCCGAGTTTTCGATGTTCGACGCGACGTATCTCGGCGTCAACGCGTCGGTGCGCGAAGTGTTGCAGATCGACTACTGCGAGTTCGTCGAACGCACGCTCGAACGTCATGGCTTACGCGCGGGAGATCTCGTACTCGAGGTCACTGAAACCGTCGTGCTGCAGAGCGACCGGTTCGCCGACAATATGCTGCGACGTCTCAAACGGGCGGGCGTAGGTCTCGCGATCGACGATTTCGGCACGGGCTACTCGTCGCTACGCTATCTTCACGAGTTCCCGTTCGACCATTTGAAAATCGATGCATCGTTCGTGCGCGGCGCCGACGGCAATCTCGCAAGCGAGCCGATCGTCGCGATGCTGATCGCGCTCGGCAAATCATTCGGCGTAAACGTCGTGGCGGAAGGCGTCGAAACGCGGGAACAAGCCATGCGCTTGCGAGCTTTAGGTTGCGCCGCAGCGCAGGGATTTTTCTTTGGTGGCGCCGTCGCGCCATCGGTCGTACCTGCGTTATTGGATCGCGGCGCGCAGTCCGTCGCCGGGTAATCGGCGCGAGCTGCCTATCCGCCGACTTCGACCGGTCCCTTCGGCGGTTTCGGTTTGCGCATGAAAAAGATCAAAGGCACGCTGCCTAAACATACGATCGCGATTGCGAGCGTCGCGTCGGCGTAGGCCATGATGACGGCTTGCAGGTCTATCAGTTTAGCTAGTTGTCCGAGGGTTCCGTGTTCCAGCAATCCGCGAATCGCGGGCCGCGCGAGCGTCGCACTCCCCGTGAGGATTTCGGAATGGAACGCCTCGCGCCGGTTGATCAGCACGTCGAGGCCCGCGACGGCGATCGAGCCGCCGAGTTGCGTCGAGAGATTGACGAACGCGCCCGCTTTGGGACCTTCGGTCGGCGTCGTCGCGCCGAGAACCGCGATCGAAAGTGGAATGAAAAGTAGCGCGGCTCCAAAACCCGTGCAGATCAGCGCAGCGGCGAAACTCCAGAAGGTCGCTTGCGACGTGGTGACCGCCGCCTGTAAGAGGCTTCCGATCGCGATCAACACGAACCCGAGCGCGAGCAAGATACGCGCGTCGACCTTCCCGGAGATCCGTACGATGATCGGCGTCGCGATGAAAATCGGCGCGGCGCGCAAGACGAAGAGCAAACCGCTCAACGTCGGGCTGAAGCCGAGCGGACCTTGCGTAAATTGCGGCAACGTGTAAGTCGAACCGAAGATCGCGGCGCCCAGGGCCAGCGCCAGAACGCAACCGGCAGCGACGCTGCGATTGCGCAGGATGCGGAGATCGACGATGGGGTCGGGCGTCCGCAATTCCCACCATACGAAGGCGCCGAGCGCGAGCGCCATGACGATCGTCATCGCGAGCACCGTCTGGTCCGCAAACCAATAATTGCGCTCGCCCTCGGTCAACACGTACTGCATCGTACCGAGACCGGTCGCGAGCAACGCGAGCCCAACGACGTCGATTCGCGTCGCCTTCGCACTCGAAGGGTCTTTCAGCATCACGAACAGCAAAATGGCCGAGAACAATCCCGGCACGATGTTGATGTCGAAGACCCAGTTCCACGAAGCGTTGTCGACGAGAATGCCGCCCAGAGGCGGACCGAGCGCCGGCCCCATGATTGCGCCGAGCGCGAAGATGCCTTGACTGACGCCGAGTTGTCGCGGAGGAAACGTGTCGCGTAGAATCGCTTGTCCCGTCGCAAGCAATCCGCCGCCGAAGGCACCCTGAATGACGCGCCCGGCGATCAACAGCGACAGACTTCCGGCCGCGCCGCAGGCGATGGAAGCGAGCGTGAAACCGACGATCGATACGACGAAGTAGTTTTTTCGGCCGAAACGGTTCTGCAGCCACGGCGTGAGCGGAATAATGACGATGGCGGCGATCGTGTAAGCGGTAACGATCCACGTGCCCTCGTCCTGGCTCGCGCCGAGGTTACCTTGGATCGTCGGCAAGGCGACGTTCGTAATCGTCGAGTCGAGCGTCTGCATCAGCGTCGCCGCCATGACGCCGGCGACGATGAGGATCCGCCGTAACCCAGTCTCGGTTACGTCGCGACGGGTCTGGGAAGGGTCGATCAATTCACTCGATTCTGCAAACGGCGTCGGCGCGCGAGACGCCGCCGGCAAGGCGTACCCAAGAGACGCACGACCGGAGGCCGATGTTTCGCGGCGGAAGGAGGTAGCCCCCGGCACAAAGGAAGACGCCGAGGAGAGCGTCGCGCACCGCTAGCTCAATGGTAGAGCAGTTGACTCTTAATCAATTGGTTGAAGGTTCGAGTCCTTCGCGGTGCAGAGTTTCGCCGGCTGTCAGTACGAGGTTACGGCGCCATCGTTGGTGGCCACCCGTGGCGCATCGGATTGCGACCGTTGAAGGCGCGTCGCGCCGTCCGTGAGAAAGCGGCGGCGTGCTCCCTCATGCCGACGATGTTCGGCGAACCGGACGAGAAAGTGGAACGCATGAAGCTCTTACTGCAAGCCTTGGTGTCGATCGTCTTGCATCCGATCGCGCTCTTACTCATGCTGCTCAATCTCATCGGCCGCGACGACCTCGACGGAAGCAAGAAGATCGTGTGGGCGCTCGTCGGAGTGTTGTGGGGCATCGGTCCGATTCTCTACGTCACCGTCGGCGAAGGCGCGCTCTGGTAGGCTTCGGCCGCTAGGGCGCCGTTCGGCTACCGCATCCGGGTCGTCGAGCGCGCCATCACGTCGCTCGGAACGAAGAAATCGGCGAAGTACGGACCATCGCTGCCGCCGGCAGCATAGCTCGAGAGGTCCGTTACTCCATCCGCGCGCAGCACTTCTTCGTCGATAAAAAAGTTGCCGGTGCATTCGCGCGCCGGCCGGGTAACGATGCCGTACGCGGCGTCGGCGACGATCTGCGGCGTGCGGCTGGACTGCGCCATCCCGTCGCCGCCGAGTACGTTGCGCACGGCGGCCGTGTCGATCGTCGTGAGCGGCCACAGGGAATTTACGCCGATTCCATCGCGCCGGAATTCCTCAGCCATGCCGAGCGTGCATATCGACATACCGTATTTCGCCATCGAATACGCAACGTGCGGCGCGAACCATTTGGGCTGCATATCGAGCGGGGGCGAAAGCGTCAAGATGTGAGGATTCGCGGCGACTTTTAGATGCGCGTACGCCGCCTGCGAACACAGAAACGTTCCGCGCGCGTTGATCTGCTGCATGAGATCGAAGCGCTTCATATCCGTCTGCGGCGTCCGGGTTAAAGAGATCGCACTAGCGTTGTTGACGAGAATGTCGATTCCACCGAAGCGCGCCACCGTTTGGGCGACGGCGGAACGAACGTGTTCTTCCGAACGGATATCGCATGCTATCGGCAAAGCGGCGCCGCCTGCGGCCTCGACTTCCGCCGCAGCCGTGAAGATCGTTCCGGGCAATTTCGGATGGGGTTCCGTCGTTTTCGCAACGATCGCGACGTTCGCGCCATCGCGCGCCGCGCGCAGCGCGATAGCGAGACCGATGCCGCGGCTCGCGCCCGTAACGAACAACGTTTTTCCGGCTAGACTCATGAAGCAAGTATCGACACGGGCAATGTCGTCTCCGCTGCGCGCGAGGAGTTTGCACGCGCTCCACCACATGCTACCTCTTCTGCAGACACCAGCCGGCACGTCATACGGGAGTTATCGTGTACAAATTTATTCGCGCCTCGCAGTCGGGCGACGTCAATTGCCTAGTCAAGGGCTCATTTTCCTCGCTCGTTGCCGACGACGGCTCGACGCTCGAAAGCCTCTTTGACGGCGGCTGGAAAATTGCCGGAATGACACATCTCGACACTGGTTTCATTCTGATCGCGTTGCACAAAGGCTAGCGCTCGGACTCCATCGAGCGTTAGGATGCGGGCGCCGTAGGGTCGAAAACGCTACGCCGGTTCTGGCCGGTTCCATGTAAAGGTCGGTAGCGAGCCTGGCAGCGCGAGACGGGTCCTACGCACGAGCTCTGGGCGCTTTTCGCAGCGCTCGGCTCTCCGCGTGCCTGCGCGCCGCGCGCGACGACCTCTCCCCGCGAGCTCGCACGCTTTGCGCGCGCGCGTGGCTGCGCCTCGGCCGACCGGCCGACGCCCGCCTTGCGCTACGCAGCGTATGGCTCGACAACGACGTCACTCGAGGTGAGGTCGCAATGCTGCAAAGTGCCGCCGCGGCCCGTCTCGGCGAAGATGACGCTGCCGAGCGGCTGCTGCTGACGGCTCGGGCTTACGTGTTTTCGACCGACGCGCCTGCGCTCGAAGCCGAGCTCGAGTATTACGGCGCTTACGCCGCACTCGAGCGAGGCGAATTGCAGCAAGCGGCCGCCGCGTGCCGCCGGCTGCTGCGCGTCGAGCCCTCGGGCCGGCCGAGCGAGTACGTCGTTCCGCTGCGGCACTTGCGCGCGCGCGCGTTCGAACTTCTCGGCTTCGTGCGCGCGGCGCGCGGAAACTACGGAGCTGCGGCGGCGCTCACGTTCAAAGCGTCCGATGAGTTCGGCCGCTCGCGCGTCGCGGACATCTTCGAGGAGGCGCATTACGCCGCGGGGCTTGCCGTGGCGACGTGCGACTTGGATCTCGCCGACCGAGTGCCGGACGTGCGCTCGCTCGTCGACGCGTTACGCTGGACCGGTGCCGTCGCGAGTTTGCGTTTCCGGAGTCTCGAGGCTCTCGGCTGGTGCGCGGCGCTGCACGGCGATTATTACGGCGCGTTCCGCTTTTTCCGGCGCGCGGGGACGGGGGCGACGGTCCCCCAGGAAATTACCATCGGCGCCGATCGCGCGTTGCTCGCGTGCGCGCTCGAGCAGCGTTCCATTGCCGCCGAAGAAATCGGGTACGCACTCGATCTCGCCGAGCGTTTCGACTGGAAGCAGTGCGCGCTCGAAGACCGGGCGACGCTCGTACGCCTCGCACAGGCCGCCGCGCCGCTCGAAACGGTACGTGCGCGCGCGGCCCTGGATCATTACGCGAAACTGCAAGCGCCGTCGGTACCGCAAGCCCTACACGGTGACGTAAGAACGCGAGCCGACGAGGCGTTCGCCCGCGGCATCGTCGCGCGCGCCGAAGGCAACATCGGGCAAGCGACGGACGCTTTGCGCGCGGCCTTTCAAGACTGGAGCGCCATTGGATTCGCGTGGCGCGCCGCGCGCGCTGCCGTCGAACTGTCGGAGATCGACGGTAGCGACGCGTTCCACGAGTGCGTACGCGGAGAACTGAAGGTGCGAGCGTCGTCTTGGTTTGCTAAGCGCGCGGCCGCGTCGGACCCCAGCGCTTAACGCGCTTCGGGTAGCCGGCGTGACGGGCTAACTACGAACTTCCAACGCATTCGTGCTTATTGCGGAGCGCGCTCTCGCTTTCGACGGCGAAAGCGCTTCGTGCTCGTTGGCGTAGTCACATTCGCGCCGTTCGCGGCGTTTCTGCCGAAGCTCCGCTGCCGAACGAACCGTAATGCTTACTAGGTAGCCATAGGGCGCCGCAATCTACGCACGGGTGTGCGCAGTCGACATTGAGCTTATATAGG
Organism: Vulcanimicrobiota bacterium; assembly: GCA_030853925.1. GTDB lineage: Bacteria > Vulcanimicrobiota > Vulcanimicrobiia > Vulcanimicrobiales > Vulcanimicrobiaceae > JALYUE01. The sequence goes on from JALYUE010000099.1 coordinate 22,934, forward strand.
AGTTCTGAAGTGTTTGTAGCTATGTTTTTCGCTCTCGGTATCGTACTCGGCGCGGGACACGCTCCGGTAGCGGTAGCTGCCGTTCATCCGGGGCCGTCGACCCAGTCTGCTTCGGGCGGCGGTATCGGCGCGAAGGCGGTTTCCACGAGCTCGGGCGGCGGAATCGGCGCGAAGGCGATTACTACAAGTTCGGGCGGCGGTATCGGCGCGAAGGCGATTACCACAAGTTCGGGCGGCGGAATCGGAGCGCTCAAAGCGGTCCTCACGAGCTCGGGCGGCGGGATCGGGGCCTTGCTCGGCATCCACCTCTAGAGTGTAAAGTGTGAACTAGGCCCCTATTTCGTAACAGGACATCGTTCCCAAATCGGGGCAAATCGACGACGGGTCTGCCGACTCGTGCGTCTATTCTGCGTTCCCCGTCCGAGGTTATCATCGCCGCTTCCGTTACGCAGCTCGTCCCACGTGTGGCGCCTTTCGAAGAGGCGCGCGACGCGTTTTTCGCCGCCGACTACGACGTATGCTTGATTCGGCTCGAAGGAAATACGTCGATCGACGCGGGTCTGCTTGCGACGCGGACGCTATTACGCTTGCGGCGCTCGGGCGACGCGGAGCGGCTGCTGCACATGCTGTCGCACGACGTCGCACATTACGGCACGATGCGCGTGCGCGCCGAACACGCGTTACTGCAAGCCGTCGCGCTTTCGCACCGAGACGTTGGAACCGCCGACGAGGCTTTCCATACCGCACGGGTCCTCGCGATCGCGAGCTGCGATCACGCTCTCGTCGGTGAAGTCGAGATGCTGTACGGCGTAGCGGCTTTCGGTAAGGGCGATCTCGAACGCGCCGAAAAGCAGATGGACCGTGCGGTGGAAGAGTCCACCGACGCCGTCGTCAATTGTTGGGTGCGTCAGACTCGCGGAGCGATCGCCGCCGTGCGCGGCGATCTGTGGGCGCAACTCGACTATGAGTCGCGCAATCTCGACGTCCTCTGCACGCTGCCGCAGCCGGACGTTTGGCTCGAGTCGTGGGTTCTCTATAATCTTTCGGTACTCGCTCGAGAGCTGGATCTTCAAGATGTCGGCTTGCGCGTCCGCGAGCGCGCCGGGCTGCTCCGTTGGACCCCGGCGACCGCCTTGCAAGAGTTTCAGACGTGCCGCCATCTTGCATATACGGCCGCTCTTGCCGGCGACGCGATTACCACGTTCCGCTATTTGCGCAAGAGCGCCGAAGTCGCCCCGAGCGCGAGTTGGAGAATCGCCGTCATCCTCGACGGCGCTTTCTTTTACCGCGAACTCGGCGAGCACACCGCGATGACCGAGCGCGTCGACGCGGCCGTCGAACTTTCCACGCGCATCGATTGGGAAAGTTCGAGTGGCGAAGAGCGCTTCGCGTTGCTCGAACTCGTCGAGCTTTTGGCCGCGAGCGATCCGGTCGCGGCTCGCAGCTATCTGGCAACGTACTCGAGCGTGCGCCGGGACATCGCTTCACACCTTATTTTTAAGCTCGATGCGCGACCGCGGGCCCTTGAGGTTCATCGCCGAGGCCTCGTCGCAGCCGCGCTCGGCGATGCTGCGAGTGCAGCGTCGTTGCTGGCCGAAGCGATCGCTTTTTGGGAGAGCCGCGGCATTTTATGGCGCGCTGCGACCGCTGCGATCGACCTCGCTTTGCTCACGCGCGAGGCCGCCGACGTCGCGCGGGCGACGCGCTACGCGCAGCGGTGGCCGCACGCGTGGTTCGCAAAACGTTTGCTTGCCGGCGGCGGGAACGCACAGGTACCGCGCTCGCCGCAGTAACGGATGCCACGCGCGAACGCGCCGACCGTCTCGGTCGGCACGTGCGGCTTCTCGTACAAAGACTGGGTCGGTCCCGTGTACCCGGCCGGCACGAAAGCGGCCGATATGCTCGGCGCATACGCGCGCCTTTTCCCGATCGTCGAAATCGACTCGAGCTATTACGGCATCCCGGCACCAGCGACCGTCGCCGCATGGCACAGGCGCACACCCGACGGCTTTCGCTTCACGGCGAAATTGCCGTCGACGGCGACGCACGTTCCGGACGCCTCACAGCGAGCGCTGCACGCCGACGTCGACCTTTTCCGGGAGGCGTTCGCGCCTCTCCTGCGAGCGAAAAAATTTGCCTGCGCATTAATGCAATTCCCGAATTCGTTCCGCCCGAGTGAAGCGACGGAAACGTATCTCCGCATGTTGCGCGATGCGCTCGACGGATTTGCGCTCGTGGCGGAGTTCCGGCATCGCGAATGGCAGACGAGCGATACGCTGAAGCTGCTCGGCGAGCTCGGGGTGGGACTCGTCGCCGTCGACGAGCCGCAGTTTCGAACGCTGCTGCGCCCGCGTACCGATGCGACGTCGTCGATTGCGTACGTGCGCTTTCATGGCCGAAACTACGAACGTTGGTGGAAGGGCGACAACGTGACGCGTTACGATTACTCTTATAGCGCCGAAGAATTGGGCCCTTGGGCCGACCGGCTCGTCGACCTCGCATCGCACGCTACCGTCAAAGAAGTGTTGGCGTTTTTTAACAATCATCGTCGCGGCCAAGCCGCGCGCAACGCGCAAATGTTCGAAGCGATGCTGGCGACGCGGTTTCCGCCCGAAGCCCTTCGCAAGATCGTGCCGGCGCCGCCTGGCAAGGGCGAAGCGTTACCGCTATTCAACGCTGACGATTCGCTCCCGGAAGGCTAGCGTGGAGAGCGGGCGCGCCGAGCGCAAGAATTCAGATTCCACGTCGCGCGAGTTTGCGACCAGAAAGGCGTTGAACGGGCATATGCTGCGCACGCTGCTGTATCCGCCACGCACCCTCGGCCGTAGCGCCGTCGGACTGTCGATCTTGCGCGCGACGATCGGGCTCGCGTTCGTGTTGCACGGTTACCCGAAGTGGCAGCATACGACGAGTTGGATGACGCTGATGATGGGCCCGGGCGCCTTCGCTCCCGCGTGGCTGCAGGCGCTCGTCGCCTTTGCCGAGTTCGTCGGCGGAATGGCGCTCATCCTCGGGTTGCTGACGAACCTATTTGCCGTCATGCTGCTGCTCGATATGACGGTCGCGATTTTCGCCGTTCATATTCCGAACGGTGGAGCGTTCGTCGGCGGTAAGGGCTCGTACGAAATTGCCGCGGCATACGCAGCGGCGATGCTCGCACTGTTGTTGATGGGACCCGGAGCGTTATCGCTGGATGCGCGAATCGCGTCGGCGCTCGACGAGCGCGCTTCGCGCAAATAGAGTCACATAGAGAAACTATAGAAGGTTCACAGCATTTTGGCGATGCGCCGTGCGTTCGAAGTATGGTCAACATTTCGATCGCACGCTAAAGAGGACACCTATGCTCGCGAAAAACTTGATTCATACGGCCGTCGCCATATCGCTCTTAGGCTTACCGAGCGCTGCTCTCGCGCAACAGCAACCGAGCCAGTGGGATCAGGACGGACGCCCGGCACAGCATGCCGATCGGAACGATCGCCGCGATGCGGACGACCGGCGCGACGGAGACGATCGCCGCAACGTAGACGATCGCCGCGATCGCAACAGCGACGGCCGATCCTATGGCAGGAACGATCGCAATTATCGCTCGGGAAGGCTAAACGGCGACGTCTCTTTCTTCAGCGGATTCGATATGACGCTGCGTAACGGGCAGCAGGTGCGTCTCCATCAAGGCACCGTCATCGTTCCGACCGGAACGACGATTCGGCCCGGCATGCGGTTGGCGATCGCCGGACGTACGAACGCCGACGGCAGTTACGAAGCGGACCGGATCGACGTGCTGGACCGCAACGGAAGATATTAGCGCATAGCGTGGAGGCGCGATCCGGCGACGATGCCGAACCGCGCTTTCATGGAGATCGTGCGAAGCCGTTTGCGTGCCATGCGCGTCGCAAGTATGCTGCTCGGCGCTGCCGTTTGGTTCGTCTCGAGCGCGGCCGGTGCGGTCGGCGCGACCGAACGGATCGCGCCTTCGTATCACGGTACGACGTACGAACGTTTCGCGATCCCCGGCGCCGCTTACCGGAGAGCGTTACCCGTGGGTCCGGCGACGAACGGGCCGCGTTACCGCGTCATCGACCTCGGCGCCGGCCGGGCGTCGATGTTCGGCGCTACTCGCATCCCCGTGGCGATCGATCGCGAGGAGCGCGTGCTTCTCGCTGGATATCGGCTCGGCCCGGCCGCCGGTCTGCTGCCCAACGACGCAATCGTCGTCAATGCGGATGGAGCGAGCCTGACGCTGCGCGAGGAATGTCCGGCGTGCGATCCGACACCTTCGAGCCAAAGCGCGTTTATTGCGTTTGCGCTCGGCGACGGCGGCGCCGTCGTCGGATCTTGGAACGATTATCTGCCGGGACGGGCGTCCGTTTCCTCGCACGAAGCATACGATCTCACGTATTTCGTTCGATGGGCGCTGCAAGGACGGAGTATCGCCGTTGCGCAGGTCGGCTTCGGTACGCGCGATGCCGCGTATGCCATCAACGCGCGCGGTATCGCAGCCGGTCAGGATGGCACGTTCGCGGCGATCTTCGCACGTAACGGCTATGCGACGGATCTCGGAACGCTGCAGCGTACGCATTGCGACGCGCGCGCGACTGCGATCGACGACGCAGGCGTCGTCGCCGGATTCGCTTGCGCCGGCGACTCGAGCGTCGCGGTGACTTTTCCGCCGCGTGGTCCGGCAGTGCCTCTGGGGGAACGAGCCGCGCCCTCGGCGGCGCTGGCGATCAATGCGTCGGGCAGTATTGCGGGCTTTAGCGGAGCAACGGCCGCAGTCTGGGCGCGCGGCCGGACGACGTTCTTACCGTTCCCGCCCCTCGGGAACGCGGCCAGCGCCGTCGCCTATGCGATCGACGATGCGGGCGACGTCGCGGGCGACGTTTACTTCGGCGAGCGCGGCACGCAAAGCGTCGGTGGTTTTTTGTATGCGCGCGGACGAACGTACGCGATCGATGCGCTTCTGCCGCGAAACTCGGGCTGGCACATCGTTCACGTCACCGGTATGGACTGGCGCGGCGACATCTTGGGCGTCGGCGTCCGTGCCGGCGTCTTCGCACCCGTGATGTTGCGACTACGCTAACCCACGGCGCCGTCGCGGCTCGGGCAGTCCGGCGGCATTCGCGCCGGATGCTGCGCGAGACCGCCGATCCCGTTAGCGTTGTTCGCGGGTGAACGCGCTGCGCAGTTGTTCGGTGTTTGCGCGCACTCGTTCGAGCGCGATCTGATACACTTCGGTCTGCGATTTTTGCGCGGCTTCGGCCATTTCTCGCATGCCTTCGAACGTGCGTGAAAGCGTGGTCTGCACGAGGTCGCTCTCTTTCCTCACGAAGTCGGATGCGCCGCCTTCGCCCGAAGACGTGCGAGCTTTGACCGCTTCGTTGATTTCGCCGAGCGCCGATTTGAGCAATTCGGCTTGCTTTTCGGTAATCGTCTGTGCGCCGGCAAAGGCGACCGTCGTCGCGCGCGTCATCGCGTCGATATCGGCCTGGCGTGCTTCGATAAACGCATTGAAGTCGAAGCCGGGAACCCGAAAACGTTCGAAAATCTCTCGGATGTTCGCCGTCGCGGTGTCCGAGACGCGCTTCATTTGCTCTTGATCCATCGTTAGTATCTCCGTTCGAAAATGTGACGCCATGACAGTGCGGCGCGACGCGGGCGCCCGCCTCCCGAGCAAGCCCGCCGTCGCGTGGGCCAGTAACGGAACGCCGTTCCGGCGAAAAGCGAGCTCTATGGACCGTGCCAAACCGGTCGTGTCTGCGTGGGTAATGCTTCGCGTCGTCATCGTCGTCGCGAGCGCCGCTGCGGCACTTTCCATCTTTCTACCGGCGATCGGTCTTGCTTGGCAGGACGTCGGGTTCACGGGTTTTCGTCTCGACACCGACACCGGCCGCATCGTTGCGATTGCCGCAGGCTCGCCCGCTGCGCGCGCTGGTCTACGCGTTGGCGAGGTGGTCGATGCGAATTCGCTCGACCCCGCACGGCGCGCGCTGCTTTTCGACGTGGAAGCGGTGCCTCCGGAAATGCGGCTGAGTTTTGGGGTCGTGGGCGCCACGGGGCGCCGGACCGTGGAGCTCGTAAGTGCGCGCGCGCCCGCCAACCGCTCGGCAGTCGACATTACGCTAATCTGCTTGCAAGGGGTCGAGTATCTCGTTTTCGTACTGACCGGAGCCGCACTCGTGCTGTTGCGGCCGAGCCGTATGACGTGGGCGTTATACGCGTATTGTCTGTGCACGGCGCAGATTCACGACGGCTTCCGGTACTACGACGCGTTGCCGCCCGCGCTGTTTCTGGCGTTCTTTCTTTTCGGCGCGACGTTCTTGACGGGCTTTGCGCCGGTGCCCCTGCTGCCGTTCGTCGCGCGCTTTCCAAGCGACGCGCCCGATGGCTGGCGACGCTCGGTCGCGCACTGGGCGACGGTGATCGTGCTGGTCGCGCTTTTGCACTGGGCGTACCTCGCCTTCGCGGCGGCGTTTCTGCCCGGGTTGCGGCCCACGTACGCTCCTTATTATCGCTTCGTGCATGTGGTCTCGGCGGTCGCAGGATATCTTGGCGGCGCGTTCGTGCTCTTCAAGACCTATCGAGAATCGAGCGGACCCGATCGGCAGCGCCTGCAATGGGCGGTCTTCGGGATGTCGATCTCGTTTGCCGCGATGGCTCTGGGATACTTGACCTCCGCGTTGTCGCCGCTTTCGTTCTCGGTGACGCGCGCGATCAATCTGTTTTCAATCGTCATGCCGATCGCGATCACGTACGCGATCTTGAAGCACCGTCTGATCGACGTGCGATTCGTCGCGAACCGCGCGACCGTCTACGCCGCAATGACCACGATCGTGATTTTGCTGCTCGAGCTGATCGACTGGCTGGTCAGCACGCTCTTGGCCGAGGATCACTTGGCAAAAGTGGCCGAAGGTTTAGCGGCGGTCGCACTCGGCTTCGCGTCGGACCGTCTCTATAGAGTCGTGCAAAACACGATCGAAAAGCTGTTGTTTCGCGCGCGTCATCGCGCCGAGCAGCATCTCGTGCGCGTTGGAGCGGCCTTCGCCTTCACCGAAAGCGAACAGTCGATCGGTGAAGGCCTAGCCCTCGAGGCGGCCGACGCACTGGCGCTCGCGTCCGCCGCCGTTTTTCGTCCCGAAGCGGATGGTCGGTGTTTCGCGCGGACGATCGGCATCGGCTGGACGGAACGCGACGCGTCGGGACTCGATGCCGACGACGCGCTCGTGCGGTATCTGCGCGCCGAGGAGAACGCGATCGCGATACCCGACGTGCATTGGAAGCGCGGCGACGTGCCGCAGGGCAGCGCGGCCCCGGCGCTCGCGATTCCGCTGTGCGTACGCCACGCGCTGGTGGGCATCGTGTTGTATGGATTTCACCGCAACGGTTCCGAGCTCGATCCGGTCGAAGTGGGTATTTTAATCAAGCTCGCGGGCGACGCGGCGCGCGCGTTCGATCACGCGGACGCCGAAGAAACGAGGAAACGGCTGGAGAGCCGCAATGCCGATTTGGAAGCGGCGGCACTGCACACACAAACGCTCACTACGCGATAAGGAAAATACATGCATTCATTCGTTCGCCGTGCGGCCGCAATATTGGCCGTCGCCGCCGTAGCCGTAGCCGTTGTTTGTTCGTCGACGGCGCCGGCGCGCGCCGCGCAAAGCGCGAACGCGCCGCCTTGCGCGCGGACGGTGATCGTCGAGCGAAAGATGCCGAGCGGACCGGCGCAATACCAGTCGGGCCGGTTGACGCTGCGCAACGGCGCTACGCTGCGTTTGCAAGGCAGCGCGGGGGAGATGTATGCGGTGCGGACGATGCATGTTGGCGACCCCGTCGCGGCGTGTTATGGACCGCTGAAAAGCTATGCCGACGCACCGCCCTCGCGATCGACGACGGTTCTCGACCTTGCGAACGGGAGTTACTACGGTACGCTGATCGGCAGCTGGAAAACGCCGTAACGTCTACGGCCGATGGCACGTTTCCGCGGCGAACGTCTTTGACGCGCCGTTCTGAACTTTGACGAAGTCGCGCCGAAACGCGCCGTCGCCGAGCATCGAATAGATCATCTGCACGGCGACGCGCCGGTTGCCGTCCGGCATCGTTCCGTCGAACACCCACTTATCGCCGACCCACTTCGGGGCGACGCCGACATAGGCGTCGGAGCCGGTCGTCGTCGTCCACGTATTCTTCGTACGGTCGAAACGGTATGTTTCATCGATGCCGTAATCTCGTTTTGCAATCGTCAGAACGTTGCGTAGCTTGATCGTCCCGTCAGCTTCGCGCGTATAGGTGTGCGTTGCAGGCAAACCGCCGAGCGTTTCGCAGGACCAGCTACCGGCTAAGCGGTACGCGCGGTCCGCATCTCGCGCAGCCGCGGGTGACGGCGACGAGTGCGGAGCGGGATTCGGCGGCCGCGCCGCCACCAACCGAGGTGCGGACGGTTGTGGGCTCGAGGTGTGGTTTGCCGCGGAGCCCGGGGAAGACGTTACCTTTGAC
>JALYUE010000065.1 GCA_030853925.1 Vulcanimicrobiota bacterium
TTCTTGCTCGCACGGAAGCGGCGGCCGCCGCAACGGCCGTACCCTCGGCGGGCGGCTCGCCGCGGCCTGCGACGAATCGGCGCGGCCCGTTGAGCCAGCCCACGCCGTTTCCGGTTCAGACGCTCGCGCCGCTGGGTGGCGAATCGTTGCCTTACCCCGCGTACGGCACGCCCGTGCCGGGTGTCAACGCCGGTTCGCCCGCTCCCGACGTACCCGCAAGTATCGGGCTGCAACAGGCGATCTTGATCGGCTTCGCGCGCAATCCGACGCTCGCGTCGGCGCGCGCTGACATCGGAGTGCAAGCGGCTGCCGTGCGGTTGCAGCGCGCCGGGTTGCTGCCTTCTTTCGGAGGCAGCGCCGGGCTCACGCGAACTCATCAGCAAGGCGGCGGCGTGACAACCGGCCTCGGAACGGGGACCGCGGCGGGGGCGCCGCGGGGGTTCAATAACGTGACGTCCGCGAGTTTCGGACTCGATCTGCGTCAATTGATCTACGATGGCGGGAGGGTCGCCGCTTCGGTCAACGCGGCGCGGCGCAGCGAAACCGCTTTCGTCGATACGTATAAGCGCGATTTACAGACGGTTGCGTACAACGTGGCAGTAGCGTATTACAACTACCTTGCGGCGCAGCGTACGACTCAAGTGAATTTGGAACTCGTGCGTGAAGACGTCGTACAAGAGGATCTGGTGCGCGCGCAGGTGCGCGCGGGCACGGAAGCGCGCGCGCAAATCGCCACGGCGCAGTTGCCGACCGCGCAGGCTCGTCTCGCCGTCGTTCGTTCGCAGGGCAACGAACTCAGTACCGAAGCGGCATTCGCTAATGCGATGGGGCTCGATGCCAACACGAAGGTCCAACCGATCGACGACGCGCCGGTCTTTACGAATGCCGCGATCTCATCGGTAACGATTCCGAGCTACGACGTCGCGGTGCGGCGAGCGCTCGCGCTGCGTCCCGACTACGACGCGTTCGCGCAAACGGTCGAGGCGGCCAAGTACTCGCTACGAGCAGCGAAGCTCGGCTTGTTTCCGACGCTTTCGGCGCAAGGCACGGCGCAGGACGGATCGACGGACGCTTCTCTCGGCTCGTTCCGCAATTCGCAGTCGCTCGGGCTCGCGCTGTCGGTTCCTATTTTCGACCAAGGCGTAACGGCCGCGAATTCGGCGTCGGCTCAAGCTCAGCTCGAGCGCGCGAACGCGCAGCTGCGCAATACCGGGCTCGGCGTGCAGCTCAACGTCAAACAATCGCTCACGGGCATGGTAACCGCCCGCGCGGCGCTCGACCAAACGCAGCAAGAATACGCGACCGCGATCAGCAACGTGCGGGCCACCCAAGCGCAATACCGAGCCGGCGTCACCACGCTGCCGCTACTGTTAAACGCCCAAGTTCAATTGACGTCGGCGTTGACCGATCAGGTTACGGCGGTTTACACGTTGCGGCAGGCTGAGCAAGCGTATCTGTTCGCCGTCGGCGCCAACTATGAAGTGCCGGTCGGCAACCTCGACGTTCCGGCGAGTCCGGTGCCGTCGCAGACGAGCCGCGCACGATCGTAAGCGCGCGGGGTTTCGGGCGGCCGTAGCGTAGAGCGCAGTATGGCCGTCTACGAAGCGCCCGTCGGCGTCGACGATCCCACGAACGCCGCAATCTTACGGATCTCCGAGGATCGCATCGCGGGATTTTTGCGCGATCCGCTTGGGGAAATCGCGCGCCGGGCGGAGACCGACGCCGACACGACGATCGCGCGGATTCGAGCGATGCTCGCGGGCGGAACGATTCGGCGCGTGCGCCAGACGCTGCTCGCCACCAATCTCGCGCACGGAGCGCTCGTCGCGTGGCGCATAGCGCCCGAGAAGCTCGACGCCGCCTTCGAAGCGATGGCCGAGCGCGATCCCTTCTCAGGACACGTTGTCATCCGCACCGCCGATAGTGCGACGCCGGGTTCCGCCTACCGCTTGTGGACGACGCTCAAAGTGCCGCAAGGCTATTCGCTGGAGAAGCATGCCGAGATACTGCGAGCGCAGGTTGGAGCGGACGCTTTTCGACTGATGCCCGCGAAGCGTTTGTTTGCGCTCGGCGTCGGACACATCCGGCGGCGCGGCCTCGAACCCGGCTCGCGTGCGGACGTGCCCGCCGACGTGCTCGACACGCGCATCGTCGAATTGTCCGCGCTCGATTGGCAAGTGCTGACGGCGCTCAAGCGCGAGTTCGAGCCGCACGAACTGGTGCGCGACCTCTGGTACGCGCGCGCGGCCGAAGCGGGCGTTTCGCTCGAGACGTTTTTCGCCGTAGCGGAATCGCTCGCGGCGCGCGGCGTCATCGGCCGCTTTTCGACATTTTTAGAACACGTTAAAGCCACGGCGGGCAATCAGCGCGTCACGCGATACAATGCGCTCTTCCATTGGCGCGTGCCGGCCGGGCGAGAGCTCGATGCCGGGCGGGAAGTCGGGCGGCACCACATCATGACGCACGCGTATTGGCGCGAAGGTGGCCCAGAATTCCGCGACGTCAATATCATGGGCGTCGCGCACGGCCTCGACAAGAACGTGTTGCTCGAACATAAAAGCGCGATCGACGCGCACTTGTGCGAAGCAGGCATCGACGTCGGCTATACCAATGTGTTCTGGGGCGGCCGCAGCGAAATCAAGCCTTCGGAGATTGCCCCGGCGGCGTTTGCCGAGTACCACCGCGCGAGCGGGATCGACCCCGATACGCTGCGTGCTTGAGCGCGCCGCCCGGGCGGCGCTAGCCATCGCCTGCGTCGCGGCGTTCGGCGGCTGCACCAAGGTCGGCGGGACCGCGGCTTCGGGCGGCGGTAATTCTTGGACGCACCACGGGCGCTTGGTCTATGCGGAAAACTCTGACGTCAAGGCCCTCAATCCGATGCTCGCCACGAGCGCCCCGACGCTCGATCTTTCGATGTTCGTGTTCTCGTACGCGGTGCGTTACGATGCTGCGGTCAAGCCGGTGCCGGATGCCTTGCGTGAGATTCCGACGGTTGCGAACGGCGACGTCAGCGCCGACGGCCTGACGCTCAAATACAAACTTCGCCCGAACATATTCTTTCACGACGGCGTGCGGCTGACGTGCCGCGATTTGAGATTTACCTGGCAAGCCGTCATGAACCCGCACAATCTCGACCTGACGCAAGACGGCTACCGCGACATCCGCGATATCGATTGTCGCAATCCGCTGGTCGCCGTCGTCCATATGAAGCGCATCTACGCGCCGTTTCTGCAACAGCTGTGGGGCGTAAATGGCAACGCACCGATTTTGCCGGAACACATTCTGGCGAAATACAACGACGCGAGCGGGTCGTTCAATACTGCGCCGTTCCAGAGCAAACCGATCGGCAGCGGCCCGTTCTCGGTCGAACGCTGGGATCGCGGGTCGCAAGTCATCTTGAAGGCGTTCGATAAGTATTACTTGGGCAAGCCGAAGTTGCGCGAAGTCGTCTTCAAGTACGTTCCGGACGGCAATACGCTCGTCGCGCAGCTCAAGACGCACGAGATCGATATGGGCGTCCATATCGGCGCCAACGAATGGCCGCTCGTGCGTAATATTCCGGGCTTCGTCAGCGACTCGCCGCCCGTGTATACGTTCGATCACGTCGACTTCAACTTGAGGAGGCCGTTGTTTGCCGACGTCAGCGTTCGACGCGCGCTATCCATGGCGCTCGATCGCAAATTGATCCTCGACAAAGTCGCGTTCGGGCGCGGCGACCTGACCGACACGGCGCTTTCGCCGAAGATCTCGTGGGCTTGGACGGGCGACACCGCTCACTTCGATTTCGATCTTCCTAAAGCGAAGGCGCTGCTGGACGCGGACGGCTGGAAGACGGGCGCCCACGGCATTCGTACGAAGAACGGGCAGCGCTTAGCTTTCAATCTTTCCACTCAGAGCGACTCGACGACCGGACGCGCTTACGAAGCGATGGTGCAGAGCATGTGGCACGACGTCGGCGCGGACGTGTCCATCAAGAATGCGGAAACGGCGACGTTCTTCGACAATAACCCGGCAACGGGCACGCTGCAAGGCGGGCATTACGACGTCGCTATCTTCGCGTGGGGCGGCGCGGCCGATCCGGACGACAGCGCCATTTACTCCGCCCACAACATGCCGCCGCGCGGGCAGAACGCATTGTTTTGGAACGATCCGATCGCGACTCGCGCGATGAGTGACGAGCTCGCCACCGTCGACGAAGCGCTCCGCAAGAGCGCGTTTGCGGTGGAGCAGCGCGAATTCGCGAGTCAGGTGCCGTCGATCGTCTTGTTCTATCGCCGCGAGCCGCAGACGTATAATAGCGATCTGAAGGGGTACAGCGCGTCGCCCGTGATTTCGCCGTTCTGGAACCCGCACAACTACTCGATTTGACGTTCGCTCGTATTGGGGTTAAAGCATGATCGGACTACGATTCGCGCGGGCGCTCGCGCTCGCAGGCGGGTTGACGATAGCCGCGGCCTGTACGCGGGTCGGCACGAGCGGCGCCGGCGAGGGCGGGCGGCATCCCTACACGCACCCGCACGAACTCCGCTTCGCCGCGGCGGAAGACATAGCGGGCTTGAATCCGCTCATTCATGCGAGCGGAACGGAGATGTATCTCGCGCAACTGACGATGGCATTTCTGATAAAGACAAACGCCCGCGGCGAAGGGGCGATACCCGAATTAGTAACTGAGATTCCGACGCAGCAAAACGGCGGAATCAGTAGCGATGGCAAAGCGATTACGTTCCATCTTCGCAAAGGCGTCAAATGGTCCGACGGCGCGCCGTTCAGCGCCGACGACGTCGTGTTCACGACGAAGCAGGTCCTCAATCCCGCGACCAACATCGTCTCGCGCGACGGATGGGATCAAATCGTCAAAATCGACGAGCCCAATAAGTATACCGTCGTCTACCATCTCAAAGCGCCGTACTCGTCGTTCGCTTCGACGTTTTTCAGCACGGGCAACGCCGGCCCGGCCGTGTTGCCGCAGCATCTCCTCAAGGGGTACGCAAACTTAAACAGCGTTCCTTACAACGCTTTGCCGGTAGGTATCGGACCCTTTAAATACCAGGCCTGGAAACGCGCTGACTCGGTCGTTATGGTGCCGAATCCAATGTATTTCCGGGGCACGCCGAAACTGCAACGGGTGATTTTCAAGATCATCCCTGATCGCAACGTGGTGCTCGAGCAAATCCGCTCCCACGAACTCGATCTCTGGCTGCCCGTGTCGCCACATTACTATCCGGAGCTTAAGAAGATGCCTGGCGTCGCGGTCATGTCCCAACCGAGTTACTTTTTCGACCATGTCGACTTCAATTTCATGAATCCGGCGCTCGCAGACCGAACCGTCCGTGAAGCGCTGCGCTACGCGCTCGATCGCAAGACGCTCAACGACAAGGTTAGCAACGGGCTCTACATACTAACCGAATCGCCGGTAAGTTCGATTAGCCGCTTCTATCGCGCGCTGCCTCTCGTTCCATTCGACCTCATTAAGGCGAACGCGCTTCTCGACGCTGCCGGGTGGAAACGCGGCGCCGGCGGCGTACGTGCGAAGGGGGCTGCTCGGCTCTCCTTCGTGTATGCCGCGACGAGCGGCTCGCCGGATACCGACACGCGGATCGAGTTGATGCGCGGTTCGCTCAAGCAGATCGGCGTCGATCTGACGGTCAAGCGGTATCTCACTTCCCAATACTTCGCGCCGGCACCCGAGGGCGGCATTTTGTACGGAGGAAAGTTCGATGTCACCGCTTTTGCCTGGGGGACGAACCCGACTGAAGACTTGTCGAACCTGTATGCCTGTTATCGCTTTCCGCCCAACGGCCAGAACATGATGCGTTGGTGCAATCACTCGGCAACCGCCGCAATGGACGCCGCGAAAACGACGTACGATCAGAATGCGCGCGCGCATTACATCGCCCGCGTGCAGCAGGCTTTCTATGACGACGTACCGAGCGTCGTGTTGGATGGACGCCGGGAACTCGCCGCGTATAACGTCGATCTCAAAAACTGGAAACCGAACTCGGTCTCGCCGTTCGACGACATGCTCAAAGTAGACATCTGAGGTTCCATGCGCGGCTTCTTCAACGGCATCGTCTTCACGCTCGCGCTGTTACTCGGCGCGGGGTTTGCGGCCGTGCAATTCGGAGCGATCCCATCCGGCGCGGACGTGAAGCCGCCCGCCCTCGAAGAGTGGGCGGCGAAGCGTTCTTTGCACGCGTCGCTCGCGCGCGAACGCGCCGGCGTTGCGAACCCTCTGCCCGTAACGGACGAGAATTTGACGGCCGGCGTTAAGCTCTATGCCGCGAACTGCGCGGTTTGCCACGGCGCGTCGGATGCGAAGAGTTCGACCCTGGCCAAAGGTTTCTACATCGAATCGCCGCAGCTCGCCAAAGACGGCGTTGAGGACGATCCCGAGGCAATAACGTTCCTGAAGGTCAAACAAGGGATTCGCTTTACGGCGATGCCGGCGTTCGGCGCAAACCTTTCGGAAACGAAGATGTGGCAAATTGTGTCGTTCGTCAAGCGGATGGACAAGTTGCCGGCTGCGGTCGATGCGCAGTGGAAGAACGTTCCGAGCGCGGAGCCTTCGCCGGAACCGTAGACGGCGTCCGCAGCGCGACGCTTGCGACGAACCACAACACGCCGCACCCTGCGAGCGGAATGAGGCGCAGTAACGACCACCAAGGGTCGACAGCGGCGATGCCGCTGCGCTCTTGTTCGGAGCGCCAGACGTCGGCGGCAGTAGCGGTTAGGGCGATATGAAAATTGCCCGGCAATGCGTCGGGCCAGATCGGTAGCCGGTGAGTGCCCGCAAATGCGCCGATGCAATACACTGCCAGCACGGCGAGCGTCGGGATAGCGTGCCGCGGCTGCAAACGCTCGCGCGTAAGCGCCGCGAGCGCGAGCGCCGCCGCCAAAGCGAGCAGCGTCGTCGTCCACAGCCCCGCCGGACGTTGTGCGAGGCCCAGCCAGTCGACGGCGATGCACAGCGCCGCGAGCGCCCCGAGCACCGCATAGGCTCCGCGCGCCCGGCGTAGCACGACGACGATCGGCAGAAACGCGAGCGTAAAGTCGTGTTCGTGCCCGAAGGGTAGCGCGAGCGGCCACGCCGCGCACGCAAGCGCCAGCCGGTCGTTCGGGGCGTAGCGCCCGCGCGAGCATTGCAGCGCGAGCACGACGAGCGTCGTGAGCGCAATTCCGGTCGCGATGCCGCCCGCGAAGACGGGCGCGGCGCCGAAACCACGCGCGACGGCTCCGGTCGTCGTTTGTATGGCAATAAACTTTTCAGCGACCGCGTGTTTTCGTAAGACGTCGAAATATTTGAGCAATCCGTCCGGCCCGCCGAGAACGAGCATCGAACTCAAACTTGCGACGAGCGCCGCGCCGGCGAGCGCGAACCACGTACGCGCCCCCGCGAGTCGCGCGACGAGTACGACGGCGAGATTGGGCTGCAGCCCCGCTGCGAGCGCGCAGCCGAGCGCTGCGAGTCCGAGGCGCGGCCGCAGTAACGCGGGCATCGCGAAGATCGCCGCGCACGACACGATCGCTACTTGCCCGAGCGCTACGCCGCCGGTGAGCGGTCCAAACGCCAAGCACAACACGAGCACGGCGAACGTATCGGCTCGTTCGAACGGAGCGCCTGCGAGGCGCAGGCAACACAGTCCGATCGTAGATAACGCGAGCGCCATGCCCAGCCCCCACAGCGCAGATGCCTCTCGCCAGGGCAGACGCGCAAGCAGTTCCCAAAGCGGCAAGCCGTACGGCGGGCCGACGAAGGGCAGCAGCTCATCGCGCGTGGCGACGACGCCCGGCACGGTTTTTTCGACGCGCCAAACGTCGCGGCCGTACGCGTCGCCATGGTAGCGCCACGTCGCGCCGGCCGCGTAGTACGCCTCGAAGTCGCGTAGTGCCGGACCCGGCGTGCGCTTCGGTTGGACGACAAAAAAGGCGATCGCGATCGCCGCGCAGGCGATGGCGAGCGCGATGAAACGCGGCGGCACGTTACGCGAGCGAGTGGCCCGGCAGCGTAACGCGCGACCAAACGAGGCACGCGAGCAGAACGGCCAGCAGAGCGAAGTACGCGATCGAAAGTGCCGCCTTTTGCCCGGCTGAAACGTCGAGATAGCGCGGGTCGAATTGCCCGCGCCACGCCGCGACGATGCGCGGTATCGCGAGCAGCATCACGATCAGTAGAATCGGGCTCCACCAATGGAAGGCGGCGGCCGCGACGATGACGGCGATGAAACCCGCGATCCAGAAGTGCGGTGAGATTGCGGCCGTGATGCGGCCGCCGTCGAAAACGCCGAGCGGGATCATGTTGAAGAGATTGAGGAAGAATGCGGTATTCGCCGCCGCGTACCAGAACGATTCGCCCGTCGCCGCCCCATATGCGAAACACAGCAGTGCGCCGAACGTGCCGACCAGCGGCCCGCCGTACGCGATGACCGACTCTTGGAACAACGAGGCCGTACCGCCTTTCCAAGTGGTGAACGCTCCCAGTCCCGGCACGAAGTAGATGCCGGGTGCCGACAGTCCGAAGGCGCGGACGAAGATGGCGTGGCCGATTTCGTGCACGGCGATCAAGATCACGAAGATGACGGCAAATTTCCAACCGAAGAAGAGCGCGTAAAACCAAATCGACGCGAGAAACGAGAAGCCCGTGAGCGCAAACTTTGCTGCGAAGAAAATCCATTTGATATTGAGCAAAGCGATAGCGATCGTTTTAAACTTGGCAAACAGCAGCGCGAGCCCCGCGGCCGTGCCGCCGGCAGCGCGCCAATTCCGGCCGGATGCCGGATGCGGCGGCGGAAGGTACTCGCCTTCCACGGCAGGCGCCGGGTCCTGCCGACGGCTCAGCGCTTCCTCTTCGTTCACGACGTGTGCCTTCGCGCAGCGGTGACGGCGCTCCCTAACGCCGCCCCCTTTCCGCCGGGCGATTTGCGCCGGCTCTACCTGCATTGGACGGCGGGCGACTACGCGACGACGTTTCCGGCGTATCATTTTTGTATCGCGCTCGGTGCGGACGCGCCGCGCCGCGTCGCCACCCACGATCTGCGCGCGAATATGCGCGACGTGCGCGCGAACTCCGCCACGCCGTATGCCGCGCATACCGCCGGCCGCAACGCGTACGCGGTCGGCATCGCGATCTGCGGTATGGAGGCGGCAGTACCGAGCGACTTTGGTCCTTATCCGTTGCGCGGCGATCTCGTCGCCGCAGCGTGCGCGCTCGCCGCAGAGCTTTGCGACTTTTACCGCATACCGATCGACGCGCAACACGTCGCTACCCACGCGGAAGCTGCGCTCGAGGACGGCTACTTCGGTTCGGGCGACGACCAGCGCTGGGATATCGCGCGACTGTGGCCCGAGCCGCGCGCGCTCGCCTCCACGGATGCGGCCGCCACCGGCAACGCGCTACGAGCGCTCACCCGTGGCTGAGCCGGCGGAGGCGCGAGCGCGCCGGGTGCGCTTCCTGCTCTGGCTTACCCTCGTGACGTGCCTATTCGGATGGGGGCTGCTCCTCTGGCATCCGTGGATCGACTGGTTCGGCCGAGCGCGCTGAACAGCGTGCTATCATACGGCATGGCTGCTCGCATCGTGATTCTCGGCGGAGGCTTCGGCGGCCTGACCACGGCCCGCAGACTCGAACGCCGGTTGCGCCTGGGCGAAGCGGAAATAACGCTCGTCAGCCGCGAGAATTTTTCGCTGTTCACGCCGATGCTGCCCGAAGTCGGCTCGGGCAATCTCGAAACGCGCCACATCGTCACGCCGGTGCGCGCTCAGCTGCACCGCACGCGCTTCGTGCTCGGAGACGTACGCGCGATCGATCTCGAAGCGAAAGTCGTCGTCGTCGAACACACGATCCAAGGCAGGCTCATGCGCTTGGAATACGATCAGCTGGTCTTCGCGCTCGGCTCCGTGACGTCGACCTTCGATTTGCCGGGTATCGCCGAGTTAGCGATCCCTTACAAAACGCTCGAAGACGCCGATCGTTTACGCAACCACGTGATCGCGATGCTGGAACTCGCGGACGTCACGACGGACCTGGAAGATCGCAGGCGGCTGCTCACCTTCGTCTTCGTTGGCGGCGGGTTCACGGGCGTAGAGGCGGCCGGCGAAATGGCCGATTTCTTCCGCAGCACCGCGCGCTATTATCCGACGATTGCCGAGGGTGAGATCGACATCGTTTTGGTCGAAGGCGGTAAGAAGCTGCTGCCCGACTTACAGGCCGGCATGGGCGAATACAGCGCCAAGGCGCTTCGGCGGCGCGGCATCAAGGTGCTCACCGAGACGCTCGTCGCCGGCGCCGACGCATCGGGCTTACGTCTCAAAAACGGCACGACGATCGAAACCAAAACGATCGTGTGGAGCGCGGGCGTCAAGCCGTCGCCCGTCGTCGCGGGGTTGCCCATCGGCACCGGGCGCGGCGGCTCGATCGTCGTCAACGGCGATCTTTCGGTGGTCGATTATCCGGGCTTGTGGGCGATCGGCGATTGCGCGTCGATTCCGTCGCCCGACGGAAAGACGTATCCCGCGACCGCCCAGCATGCGATCCGCGAAGGACCCGTTCTCGCTTCCAACATCGTGGCGACGCTGCGTGGCGAACCAACGAAGATCTTCGCGTTTCAAGCGCTCGGCATGATGGCGTCGCTTGGCGCTCGCCGCGGCGTCGCCGGACTGTTCGGCAGATTTTTGTTGACGGGATTTTTTGCCTGGGCGTTGTGGCGCACGTACTATCTGCTGCGCTTGCCCGGCATCGATCGTCAGCTGCGCGTCGCATTCGACTGGACGCTCGGCCTCGTGTTTCCGCGCGATATTTCGGAGCAGCGCGTATATTCGAGCCTCGCCCAGCTTCGCGCGCAACGCGACGCGGGTATCTTCGCAGCGCTACCGCGCGAATAGCTCCGCGACCCGAAGTCTACGCCGGTTTGCGGAGGAACATGCCCATGCCGCGCATGCGCATGAGCACGTCGCCGTCCGCGCCGACGGCTTCCGTTTCCGAAACGACGACGCCGCGATCGGGCTTGCTTCTGGAGGGACGCGCTTCGACGACGGTCGTGTAGATGTTCAGCGTATCGCCCGGACGCACGGGTTTGAGCCAGCGAATTTCGTCGACTCCCGGAGAACCGAGACTCGCCGCATCGAGCAGGTAGCCGTCGCACATCGCTCGCATCGCGATCGCGCACGTATGCCAGCCGCTCGCGATCAAGCCGCCGAACATGGAGGCCGCCGCAGCTTGCGAATCGACGTGAAATGGTTGCGGATCGAACTCGCGCGCGAAACGCAGCATCTCGTCTTCCGTGATGGTGCGGCTTCCGAGTAGACGGCGTTTGCCGACGATAAAGTCTTCGAAGTACAACAAGCTGTGGTTCCTTAATAAACATTCAGTAATAGCCGAGTACGCGTGCGCTGCCGTCCACCCGTGCGAGTGCCGCTCGCAGTTGCGCCTCGCGCACGCGCGCTATCTCACAATAGAAGACGTAGGTAAACGGCCGTTCGAGTGACGGGCGCGACACGAGCGTCCGCAAGTCGAGCCCCGCGTCGGCGAACGCGCCGAGGGCGTCGCGCAGCGACCCAGGCCGGTCTGCGAGCACGAGCGCGACGCAAGCTCGCGAAGGCGCCGGGTGCTCCGGCGCATCCCGCCGGACGAGAAAGAAGCGCGTGAAATTGTCGCGGATATCCTGGATTGCGCTCGCGAGCACGCACGCGCCGTAGCGTTGCGCCGCGAGTTCCGAAGCGATGGCCGCGACGGACGGATCGCCGAGCGCGACGATCTCGCGGACCGCTCCGGCCGTATCGCCGACGATCGTCGGATGCAGATTCGGGCGGCTGCCGAGAAAGCCGCGGCATTGTTCGAGCGCTACCGGGTGCGAACGAACTTCGCGCAGCGTCTCGATCGCGGCAGCTTCGAGACCGATCAGATTCTGCACGACGCGATAGACGATCTCGTCCGCGATACCGAGCCGTTCGTCCGCCCACAGCAAATCGTACACGCGCGGGACGCTGCCGGAAATGGAGTTCTCGACCGGCAGTAACGCCGCATCCACGGCGCCGCTTTGGACGGCTGCGGCGGCGTCGTCGAAAGTCCCGTAGCCGGTCGTCTCGCAGCCCGCAACGAGCTTGCGGGCGGCATCGTCGCTAAAAGCGCCGGGCTCGCCCTGGTATGCGACGCGCATTGCGTTACACCGGCGCGTTCGCGGCGCCGCCGAGCCGCATCGCCGCCACGAACGCGCGAAACA
>JALYUE010000134.1 GCA_030853925.1 Vulcanimicrobiota bacterium
CGGCTCGACCGACCGCGCTTCGCGCTCGAACCGCGCGGCGCCGGCTACGACGGCAACGCGATCGCGCTACGCGACGGCGCGACGGCGCTGCCGTGGGACCTGCTCTTGGCGCGCGAGGCGCTGGCAACGTTCGGGAGTGCGGGCTAAGCATGCGATTACGCCGTTGAAAACCGAGGACATCGCCGCCGACAGAGCCACGGAAGCTGCGCCCTCGCGAAGCGCGCTTGCCGGCGGCGCGAGTTCGCCCGTGCGCACCGGTGCGGCGGTCGGCGGCGAGCAGTTCTTCCAGGCACGCGGCAGCGGTGCGTACGCGTTCGACGCGGCCGGCCGCGCGTACGTCGATTATCTCATGGCGTACGGACCGCTTCTTTTCGGTCACGCGCACCCGCGGCTGGTGTCCGGGCTCGATGCGATCGCCGCGCGCGGCACGGTTTTCGGCTCGACGTCGGATGAAGAACTGCGGCTCGCCCAAAGAATCTCGCACCACATTCCGTCGATTGAGGCGTTGCGCTTCGTCAATACCGGCACCGAGGCGATGATGAGTGCGGTGCGCGCGGCGCGGGCGTTTACCGGGCGTTCGCTCGTGGTGCGCTTTGCGGGCAATTATCACGGCCACTTCGATGGCGCGCTGCACGCTGCCGGGGCGTCGGCACAGACCGGAAGCGGCGCGGGCGCCGGAATCCCGAGCGAAACGCGCGCTACTTCGATCGTCGCGCGCTACAACGACCTCGCCGATCTGGACGCGCGCATCGGCGAGCGCGGGATGCACGTGGCGGCAATCGTCCTCGAACCGGTCGCGGCGAACATGGGTCTGGTCGTTCCCGACGACGCTTTCCTGAGCGGCGTTTTCGAGCGCGCTCGGCGCTCGGGTGCGCTCGTGATCTTCGACGAGGTGATCACGTGGCTGCGTCTAGGGCTCGGCGGCGCGCGCGGCCCGGCAGGCGAGCGACCGGAACTCACCGCGCTCGGAAAAGTCATGGGTGGTGGTTTTCCGCTGGCCGCGTTCGGCGGGCGCGCCGACGTCATGGCGGCGCTTGCGCCGCCGGGAGCCGCTTTCACCGGCGGCACGTTCTCGGGAAATCCGTTTTGTGTGGCGCTCGGTCACCGCGTCCTCGATGTCCTCGAAAGCGACCGCTCCATCTATCGACGGCTCGATGCACGCGCCGCGGAGCTGGCCGCCGGTATCCGCGCGACCTTCGCCGCGCGCGGCGTTCCATACGCCGTGACGCAGCTCGGCAGCATGGTCGACTTCGCGTTTCTCCCGGGCGGCCCGGTTCGCGACTACGATCAGCGCACGCGCAGCGACGGACGCGCCTTCGCAGCGTACTATCACGCGATGCGCGCGCGCGGCGTCCTGCTCGCGCCGTCACCGAACGAAGTGATGTTTCTATCGACCGAACACGGTGCGGCCGAGATCGGGGCGACGCTCGAAGCGATCGATCGTTCCCTCGTCGACGTGCAATCGGCCGGGTTCGCAAGAACGAGCACCTAATGCGTCACGCGGAGGAGAGACCGTCTGCGTACGCAACGTCACCTCCCTTGCGGCAGGTCATGTCAAGAGAAGTGCAGGGCGGGGTGGAATCGAGTCAACAGATCCGGCAAGATGTCGAATTCGGAGTCGTCAAAGCGGCTCGCTTCGAAGTCGCAGCGATCGACGGAACGACGCGCGCCGAGATCGGGACCAACGAAGAAGGCGATCCGATTTTTCGCATGCGTGATCGGAGCGGGACGGTCAGAGCCGTCGTTTCGGTGCAAGACGACATGCCGCGGGTGCGTCTGCTCGACAGTTCGGGTCAAGTGCGGTTGTGCGGAATTTTGCGTGAAGACCGGCCGGGTCTCGAGTTTCTCGGCGGCGACGGCCTCCCGCGCATGGTTTTGTATCTAAGCGCAGACGAGAATGACGCTCCGGACTTATTCTTTTCAGACAAGGATGGCAACCCGCGTTTCGGAGTCGCGATGGATCGCGCGGGACACATTACGATGGCGCGCGAGGATGAGACCGGCAACGTCACCGAACCGCAGTGGACGACGCCGCGGTTGGAAACGGAAGACGGACCGCTGCGCTGATGTGGACGTGCGCCTGCGCCGGCGAAGGCTGCGACTGGCTCACTCACTCGAGCGATGGTACGCGCTGCGGTACGACGTGCGCGCAGGACGCGGTCCCGTTCGGTTGGGAGCGCAGCGTCGACGGCCGCGGTTACATCTGTCCGTCGTGCGTGCTTATTCGCTCGCTGCGTGCGAAGGGTCCGCTCGGTCCGGCGCCGTTCCGGCGCAACGGCTCCGTCGGAATTTAGCGGTTGACGACGACGCGCTCGCGGGCGAAGGTCGTCCAATCGGCGTGCAGCGGATCGTCGCCGGCGACGGCGCGCTGATAGACTTGCGCCAGTTCGCTCGTTACGGGACGCTTCGTTGGAAAGACGTGGTCGTCCAAAGCGGCTAGCGGCGTGACCTCGACCGCCGTTCCGGTGAAGAAGACTTCGTCCGCGTCGTGCAGGTCGTCGACGCTGAGCTCGCCGATTTCGACCGCGTAACCGCGCTCGCGCGCTAGTGCGATGACGCTCGCGCGAGTGATGCCGTGAAGGACGTCGGCCGATCTATCGTTCGTATGAATGATCCCGTCTTTGACGACGAAAATGTTTTCGCCCGTACCCTCGGCGACCTGGCCGCGATCGTTTAGAAGAATCGCTTCGTCGAAGCCTCGCCCGACGGCATCCTGCATCGCGAGCACCGAGTTTGCATAATGACCCGCTGCCTTTACCGTCGACGGCATCGCCTTCGACGAAAATTTGCGCCAGGGCGAGATCGTCACGCGGATGCCGTTTTCTTGGCCGGCGCCGAAGTAGTTGCCGAGCGCGCGGAAGGCGACGAGCACGTGCGTCGGACAATGGAATTTCGGCGCTAGCGAAATCGTCTTCTCGCCGAAGAACGCGAGCGGTCTGACGTAGGCGGATTCCAACTCGTTGCGAACGAGCGTTTCCACGATTGCGTCGCACAGCGTGCCGACGCTCCACCGGATCTGTAAGCCGTACACGGCCGCCGAGCGCTCGAAGCGTTCCATGTGCTCGCGCAAACGAAAGATCGCGGGTCCGCGCGGCGTCGAATACGCCCGAATGCCTTCGAAGACGCCCGTTCCATAATGGAGCCCGTGCGCGAAGGGATCGACGCTAACGTTCTCGCGCAATGAGATCGCGCCGTCGAACCAATAATACGGCGCAATTGCCATGTGCTCGAGCGAAACCGACGCCATACTTCTCCCTCGACGAAAACTTCACAGCGCGACGAAGTACTCGTGCAAACCGCCTATTCCGTGGTCGGATTCAATAGGCAAGCGCCGGGTTCATGTTATCAGAAGCTGCGGTAAATTATGCGACGTTCGTTTGCGGCGGGTTCTTGGGGCGTAGGAAGCGGCCAAGAACGACGGCGGTCCCTTCGCCCGGAACGCTATAGAGGGAGAAAATATCCGAACAGCGGCGCATAATGGGCAAACCACGACCACGTTCCGTCGAGATATCGGCCGTGTTCGCCTCAGGAACGCTTTCGAACCGAAAGCCGACACCCTTGTCGTGCACCGTTCCGACGATGCGATCGACGCCGACTCTGACCTCAATTTCGATCGCCTCCTCCGCTCGCGCGTGCTCGATTGCATTAGCAAGCGCCTCACCGATCGCCGTAAGAAAATGCGTCAGATCGTCTTCTCCGACGCCGTGCGCCAGGGCGAACTCGCCGACGCCTTTGCGGACGGCACGGGACAGCTGTGGATGCGGGGGAACCGTTAGATCGAGGACTGCTTCCGGCTTCGCCATTTCGTTCGACATCGCGTTCGAATGAATTTCTCCAGCTAAGTGAGCTGCTAAACCTTCCGTGGAATTCCCAACCTTTATCGTGTACGTCCTAACGTGTCGTGACGGTAGTCTCTATGCCGGATCGACGGGCGATTTAGTCGCGCGCCTTGCGGCCCACCGCCGGGGCGACGGGTCGCGGTACGTTCGTTCCCGCTTGCCCGTCCGTCTGCGCGCGTTTTGGCGCGTGCCGGACAAGACGACGGCGCTACGTGAAGAGGCCCGCTTCAAACGCTTACCCCGCGCGCGGAAATTGGCCGCCCTCGCTGCCGGACAGGTGTTCGCACGCACGCTGCACAACGCCCCGGACGTTTGCGAGCCGGAGCCTGCTCGCGCTGGAGGAAAAATGCCTGCAATGACCGCGCCCAGCGGAGCCGAACTCGATACGCTCTCCGCGGAAGCCGAAAAAGTTCGCGCGCACATCCATACGAGCAAGGGCGACATCGTCTTTAGCTTTTATCCCCGGGAGGCGCGGCAACATAGCGCGGCGTTCATCAAGCTGGCGCGCAGCGGATTTTATGACGGCTTGAAGTTTCACCGCTACGAGCCGGGGTTCGTCATCCAGGGGGGTTGCCCGCAAGGCACCGGCACGGGCGGCCCGGGCTATCAACTCGACGCCGAATTCAACGACCACCCGCACGTCAAGGGGACGGTCGCGATGGCCCGGTCGGCTAGCCCGAATTCCGCCGGCTCGCAGTTCTATATCTGCCTCGGCGATGCGCGTTTTCTCGACAAGCAGTACACGGTCTTCGGACAAACGGTCGAGGGTCAGGACGTCGTCGATAAACTTCGCGCGGGCGACGTTATCGAACGCGTGACGATCGAACCCGCACCGTAATTCGGGCGGTCCGCACCGTGGAGTTCCGGTTCGGGACGCAAGGCTGGTCGTATGCGGATTGGACGAGCGACATGTACGATGCCGCGGCGCGGCCGGACTCGTACCTCCGCTCGTACGCGCAAGAATTCGCAACGGTTGAAATCGACTCAACCTTTTACGGCACACCGTCCGCGGAGCGAGTGCGCCGGTGGGCGGCGAGCGTGCCCGATGGCTTCTCGTTCTCGTGTAAGCTCCCGCGCGAGATCACCCACGAGCGTCGCATGCTCGACGTCGCCGGGCTCGTGAAAGAGTTTTGCGACGTCGTCCGCGGATTCGGGCCGAAGCTCGCGTGCGTGCTGGCACAGTTCGACGCGGCATATTCGCGTGCGGAAGAAGCGACGTTTCTGCAAGCGCTCGAGGCGTTTCCACGCGACCTACGGATTGCGTTCGAATTTCGCGATGCGGCGTGGTACGAGCCGGAGCTTCAAGGTGCGCTCGAGGAGCGCGGTTTCGCCCTCGCTCTGGCAGATGCGCCTTTCGTCCCCCGCGCGGCGCTCGCTGCCGCGCTGCAACGGACGTGCGGCGACTATGCGTACGTACGCTTCGTCGGCGACCGCGACGCCGTCACGCGATTCGACCGCGTTTGCATCGCGCGCGAAGCCGACGTCGCGTGGTGGGCGCAGGCATTACGCAGCGCGCCCGCGTCGCTGCGCCGCGTGTTCGGCTACGTCAACAATCACTACAGCGGGCATTCGCCCGCGACGGTCCGCGCGCTGTACGGAGCGCTCGGCGTTGCTCACGAGCGTCCGCCTCGCGTGCTGCAGACGAGTCTGTTTTAATACAACGCGCTATGGACCGCTCGGGCGATCCGGCGGATCGCGATATTTCCGAGCGAAAAGTCCCCTAGGTCTTTCGTCAACACGGCGATGACGTACGGCGAATCGCCGTAGGGATCGACGATGCCGATGTCGTTACGCACGCCGTCGATCTCGCCCGTCTTGTTCGCGAGCGGCACGCCGCGCGGAAGCCCGCGAGCGATCTTATCGCGATCTTCTTGGCGCAGTAAGATGTCGATCATCTGCCGGCACGAGCGGGGCGAGGCGACCGTCGCGACGGCTTCGTGCGCGCCGCGCTCGATGCCATACAGCAGCGTGCCCATGTCGCGCGCCGTCGTTAAATTCTCGCTGCGATAACCGGGACCGCTCGTATCCATGAAGTGCCGCCGCAGATGCGTGTTGCGCAAACCAGCTCGCTCGATCGTGCGGCCTATTCGCTCGAAGCCGAGGTAGGAGATCAAAACGTTCGACGCGGTGTTGTCGCTTTGCTCGATCATCGCGCGCGCGAGCGTATCTACCGAAAGTGAACTTCCCGGATTGTATGCATCCAATATTTCCGAGCCTCCGACGAAGTCGGCGAGCTGCAGAGTTATTTTGTGTTGCATCACCCCGCGTGTCGCTTCGGCATATTGAAAGAGCGACACGAGAATGACGACCTTGATGACGGACGCCGTTGGGAAGACTTCGTCGGCATTGTATGTAACGGGCGTGGACCGGCTCAGCTTGCGCGCGTAAACGCCGACGACGCCCGAAGACGCGGCGGCGGATCGCGCGATCTGATCGTCGAGCCGTGCGGCGCCGGCCGCGCCGGGCGACCACAGTGCGGCGCCGGTGGCACCGAGGAACGCTTTGCGCCTCACGAAAGGTTAGCGTACGGACGAGGACTTCGAGATTCCTCGCGCGCACATCGCCGCGATGTTGCGAACGCTTCGGGCCGCGTGTCTGCTCGCCGCGTGCACGCTCGCGATCGCGACACCGCTGCGCGCGCAAACTGCCGGCGACGGCGAATTGCGCGAGCGCATTTTCGTCGTCGATCCCGGGCACGGAACGCGTCAGCCGAGCGGTGCGTGGCTCAACGGCGGCGCCGCGGGGCCGGACGGTGTCGCGGAACGAGCGGTGACGCTCGCAATCGGCGAGGATCTCGCGAGACTGTTGCGTGGCGCAGGGGCGGAAGTCGTATTAACGCGGTCGTATTCGAAACCGTATCGCGTCGCGACGGATACGCATCTCGATAACCGCGCGCGTGCTGCGCTCGCGAATCGAATTGGCGCTACTGCGTTCGTCGCACTTCACGCCGACTCGTCGCTCGATCGGGCCGCGCGCGGAACGAGCGTGTTCTGGCTAAGGCCGAATTCGCTGCCGCTCGCGGGCGCGGTACGCGCGCACCTCGCTGCGCTTGGCCTCGGCGAACACGCCTTTCGTGCGCGCGATCTCGCGGTGACGAACGAGGCGCGCGTGCCGGCGGTGCTCGTCGAACTCGGTTTCGTTTCCAATCCGGTGCAAGAGCGTTTGCTCGCAGAGGCGGATTTTCAGCGCCGCGCCGCGCGGGCGTTGTTCGATGCAATCGAGGAGACGTTCGGCCGTTGAGCCCGCGGGCGGCTTAACTCCCGGTTCCTTGATACCGGTCGATACCGACACGCCAAAAAGCGTAGGCGACCGAAAACCAGGCTGCGCCGACGAGCGGCGTCAGTAAACCGACGTACGGCGAGAGTGCGAGCGCGCCATCGTGTTTGTGCAGCAAGAACGTCGCTGGAAAGTAGTTCATGAACGCAAACGGAAACACAAATGCGAGTACGAAGCGGACGCTTCCGGAGTAAATACTGATCGGGTAGCGCGTGAAGTCTTGCTCGAGCGACATGACGACCCAACGCAGCGTATCGATGCGGATCACCCAAAATGCCGCGCTCGTGATGGCGAGCTGGATGCCGAAGTCGATGAGCGCCCCGCCGATGACGACGAGCGGTACGTACGCGGCAAAAGCGAGATCGACGCGCACGTGCGCGACGGCCGTCGCCACGCAGAAGAACGCGATCGCGAGGATCAGCTCGTCGGGCCAAATCTGCTGGGGCACCGTCATCGCTTGAAAGAGCGGGTCGAGCGGACGCACGAGGAAGCGGTCGAAACGGCCTTCGCGAATCATGTTCGGGACGTCGCCCACGGTGAAGAAGAACGTATTGTGAAAGCCGTGGCCCATCATCCACAGCGCATACAAGAACGCGAGTTCCCGAAAATCCCAACCGTTCATCGAAGGGAACTGATGCAGCGTGACCCACAGTGCGAAGATCGCCGTCGCGTGGTATACGATCGTAAAGGCGAACCACATGAAGAAGTTCGCGCGATATTCGATCATCGTCAAAATGTTGATGCGCCAGTATCGCCGGTACACCGCTAGCATGTGCTCGAGGTGTTCGAGCGCCGGGCCCGCAACCCGCCCGCTACAGGCATGATGGAGCTCGAACGGCAGGTCGACGTGACGACGCCGTACCGCCTCGATCTGACGGTCTCCGTCCTGCGGCGGTTTTCGACGAATATCGTCGACGTCGTGCGACCTGACGGCTCGTACGTACGCGCGCTCGACGGCGGAGCGACGCCAACGTTCGTGTACGTGCGGCAAGTCGGGCCGGCGGCGCTCGGCGTGCGCGTCGAGGGCCCGGGGGATTCGGCTGGAACGCTCGACGTCGTCCGGCGTATGCTCGGCACCGGCCGTTCGGTTCCGCGTTTCGATCGTGCTGCCGCGCGCATTCCGTGGCTGCGCGATCTTGCGAAGCGAATGCGCGGCGTCAAGCCGCCACGCTACGCTTCGCTTTGGGAAGCCTGCGTCAACGCGATCGTTTTTCAGCAAATCAGTCTGCTCGCCGCGAGCGCCATCTTGCGCCGCACCGTCACGGCGCTCGGCGCACCGCTGCACGCCGGTGGCGTCGAATTGCACGCGTTTCCTTCCGCCGCGACGTTGCTCGGCGCGCGGGACGACACGCTGCGAGCGGCCGGCTTGAGCACATCGAAAGTCGCAACCCTGCGGCGCGTCGCGGCCGCCTTACTCGCAGGGGAGCTCGACGAAGCGCGGTTGGAGCGCCAACCGACTGCCGACGCCGCAGCGACGCTCTGCGCGATCAAAGGCATCGGCGCTTGGACGGCTGCGGTCATTCTTCTGCGCGGGCTCGGCCGGCTCGACCTCTTCCCCGCGAAGGACAGCGGCGTCGCGCGCAGCGCCGCTTCGCTCGCGGCCGGCAATTCCGGAGCTGCCGCCGCGCGCGAGGTCGATGTGCCGGCGGCGCTCGCGCTGCTCGGCGACGAGCGCGGCATGCTGTACTATCACTTTTTGCTCGCGCGTCTCGAGGCGCGTGGCGACATTTAAGCGAAGCCGCCCCGCATGCACGATACATCTCCGGAAACTTTACGCATCTCGAGCACGACGTTCGCGCAGGGTCAGACGCTGCCGTCGTCCGTCGTCTTCGACGGCATGGGATGCAAGGGCGGCAATCGTTCGCCGCACCTCGCCTGGAGCGACGTTCCCGAAGGCACGCAATCGTTTGCCGTCATCTGTCACGATCCGGACGCGCCCACGGGCGTTGGATTCTTTCATTGGATTCTCGCGAACATTCCCGTGGGCGTACGTGAGTTAGCCGAAGGCGCGGGAAACGCGGGTGCCGCTTCGATGCCCTCCGGTGCCGTTTCCGGAGTGTCCGATTTCGGCGCCGTCGGTTACGGCGGCCCGTGTCCGCCTCCGGGCGACGCGCCGCATCATTATCGGTTCACGGTGTATGCATTGAAATCGAAGCTGCCGGTCGACGCGACGCTCGGCGGCGCGAAGTTGCGCTTCATGACGCGCGGTAATCTGCTAGCGACCGGAACCATCGTCGGTTTGTACGGCCGCTAGCAGAACGCGATACCGCCGGCCGCGCCTGGGCGCCTGCCGGTCGTTACGCCGCCGCGAGGACGCCGGCCAGTTGCTCGAAGTTCGCGTTCCATCCGTGCTCGTGGCGGTCGTGCGCGGCGGCGTCCGTAAAGCCGGTGTGCTTGAGGACGACCTCCGTCGCGCCTTCGCGTTCGATAAAGTCGAGCGTCACGAACGTGTCGTATTCGGAGGCCGGATCCCGCTCTTCCCAGCGCATCGTATAGGCGAGCCGCTCGCACGGACGAACCTCGCTAAAGACGCCGCCTACCGCGCGCGCCGTACCGTCGGTCAGCGTCATTTCGATGCGATAGCGGCCGCCTTCGCGCACGTCGAGCCGCACGTCCCGTACGGTAACGCCGAATGGCCCCCACCATCTTCGAACGACCTCCGCTTGCGTCCATGCAGCGTAGACGCGCTCTCGCGTTGCTCCAAACGTGCGGCGAACGACGGCCGCCGGAACGACGTCCGTTTGTAAATTGTTCATGGATGGTTTCCTTCCGAAGCGTGTGATAGGTAATCGTCGAGCCGATCGAACGATTGATTCCAGAAGCGCTGTTGGTTATCGATCCATGCGGCTGCTTCGCGCATGGCGCGTGGGTTCAAGCGGCAGCGATGCTCGCGTCCGACGACGCGGCGTTTGAGCAAACCGCACCGTTCGAGCACCTTCAGATGCTTGGAGATTGCGGGCTGCGATATCGTGAAGCCGGCCGCAATTTCGCCGGCCGTCAGTTCGCGGCGAGCGAGTTTTTCGATGATATGCCGCCGCGTCGGATCCGAAAGGGCCGAATATACGGCGTCGAGCATCATCGCACGTTCACCGCGACTTTGCGTGACGACCGTTTCCATGCCGTAATGCGTCGTCTACGCGTAAGCATCGTACGTCTTCCCCAATCGACTGCCTCAATTTAATATTTAACCTACAAGTTATATAATTGTTCGGCCGTTGTTTGTCAAGCGATAAGGACGTATGATCGTTTTTGATTGCGCGATTAGCGCGCATTCGGGCGAGGTTCGAAGACGGTGAATGCTGTGGCCGCGGCCGAGTACGCGGAAAGACACGCTCTGCAAGCGCTCGTAATCGAGCGCGAGGGCCGAAGGGTGTTCGAGCGCTTCGCGCCGGGCTTCGACGACGCGGCGCCGCACGCACTGTATAGCGGCACGAAGAGCTTCTGGGGCGTGGCCGCAGTCGCGGCGCAATGCGACGGGTTGCTCGACCTCGACGAACGCGTCGGCGCGACGTTCGAGACGTGGACGCAGGGCGCCAAAAACCGCGTCACGCTGCGTCATCTCTTACAGCTCACGAGCGGGATCGGCTTCGGCGGGCTCGGTCGCGCCGTGCCCGAATACGTCGCTGCGCTCGCGGTCGAACTCAAGGCCGAACCGGGTGAACGCTTTACCTACGGCGGCATCCCGCTGCAAGTGTTTGGAGCGGTGCTTGCAGAGAAACTTCGGCCCGGCGGGCAGACGCCGCATACGTACCTTTACGAACGGCTTTGTGCGCCGATCGGTATGCAGATCGGCTCGTGGCGCGCGCTCAGAGATGGTACGCAGCCGCTACCGACAGGCGCGTTCGTCGCGGCGGCGCAGTGGGCGAAATTCGGCCGCTTCGTGCTGCAGCGCGGTATGTGGGACGACGTTGCGCTCCTGCCGTCGCGGGACGTCGCCGCATGTTTTGAGGGCTCGGCCGCAAACCCGCGGTATGGCCTAGGCTGGTGGCTCAGCCCGCTTGCGAGCGTGCCGGATCTCGTTTATGCGAGCGGTTCGGGCGGTCAAGCGCTGTACGTGATTCCGTCGGAGAATGCCGTCGTCGTGAAGTTCGGCAAAAGCGCGTCGTACGGCCACGAACCGTTTCTCAAGCGTTTGTTGTCATGATGCGGCAATGACGCACGCTCCGCTCGAAACGCCGCGGCTCCTTCTACGCGCGTGGCGCGATGCGGACGTCGATGCGTGGGCGGCGTTGAACGCGGACGCGCGCGTCATGGAATTTTTTCCGAGCGCGTACGGTCGCGCGCGAAGCGAGCGCAGTGCCGCGAAGATGCGCGCCGATTTCGAGCGTGACGGCTACGGCTGGTGGGCGGTCGAGGTCAAAGGCGGACTGCCGTTCGCAGGCGTCGTCGCGCTTCAAGCGGTTCCGAGCGACATGCCGTTCGCGCCGGCGACGGAAGTGGGTTGGCGTTTTGCGTTCGATGCATGGGGCCGAGGCTACGCAACGGAGGCGGCAGCGGCGGCGCTTGCGTTCGCTTTCGACCGGCTGCCGTGCGATGAGGTCGTCGCCTTCACCGCAGCCTGCAACGTACGCAGCCGGCACGTAATGGATAAGCTCGGTATGCGCCGAAATACGGCCGACGACTTCCAGCATCCAAGTTTGCCGCCGGGCCACCGGCTGCGCGACCACGTCCTGTATCGATTACGAGGCGAATTGCGACGTCGGTCGTCTGACGCGGAACGGGCGTCGTGATGTCACCTTTCCGTGCTCCGTCCCGTCTTGTCATTGGAGGACATAGCATGGTCGAGCATTTCGCGAGGCGCGCAATCGGCGCTTTCGAGCGTCGCTGGAGATACGACGGTTCGTACATGCGGGAGATTCTGAACGAAGCGGGGCTCGGCGCCATCGCGCCGCTCGCAGCGCTCGGCAAGGTGTCGAAGTATCGGCGCGACGTTCCCGTTTCGGTGTATTACTCTGCCAAAGTGACGGCCTCGCATATGCCGCTCTGACCGCCGCGGGTATCGATTTCCACGCGCCGCCGCATGACGAACCATGGGAACGTTCCATGACGGCGTACGATCCCGACGGCCACTGCGAAGAGTTCGCCCAGGGTCGCCGCGGTGACGTCGAGCCGTAAGCGGCGAGCGGCGGCGTTTACGTCTCGTCAAACATGCGGGCGAGCGACGGCAACCCCTCACCGAACGTCGGGTGAATGCCGACGAAACGGTCGAGATCGTGCCACGTCGCGCCGAGCTCGATCGCAAACCCGATCGTGTGAATGATTTCGCCGGCCTCGTAGCCGACGAACGTCGCGCCGACGATTTTCGCCGTCGCGTCGTCAACCACGAGCCGGAAGAAGCCGTTTTCGAGGTTCCATTCGGAGC
>JALYUE010000139.1 GCA_030853925.1 Vulcanimicrobiota bacterium
GTGCCTTGCCGGGCCGAAACCCCGGAATGCGAACGTTCTTGACGAGCTGGCGAAACGCGCGCTCGCGAGCGGCCTCGAGCTCCTCTGTTTCGATCGAAATCTCGAGCTCGACTTGCGTTGGATCGAGGTGCTTGACGGTGGCGGCGCTCACATGGGCCTTTCTGCAAGAAACCGCGGCGCGCTGCGCCGCGGCTTCCCGTCCCGGATGGGGACGGTGACTGTGGAGCGGAAGACGAGATTCGAACTCGCGACCCTCGCCTTGGCAAGGCGATGCTCTACCACTGAGCTACTTCCGCGGACGGGACCCGCGTCGATTCGGCACCCGGCGGCAAATCCTTTTGGGGGCAATGCGGCGTGGGCGAGCAGAGACTCGAACTCTGACGGGTTGCCCCACTGGAACCTAAATCCAGCGCGTCTACCAATTCCGCCATTCGCCCGGCGCTGGGGCAGTGTAACGTGAGGCGTTCGCTGCGTCAAGGCAGCGCGGGGCGCGCCATGAAAAACCGCCGAGCGGAACTCTTGCTTCCGGGCGAGCGCGTTACGCATCGAGCCTGCAAGGGCTGACGCGGTGCAAGGCCACGACGATTCAGACCGCGTGCTCGGCTCCCGCCATCGCGGCCCGCTTTCCGGCGCCTCGACGGCCGTCGAGCGTTAGCGTTGAGTGCGCGCGAAGTGAATGCGCGCCGGAAAAGGCCTAGGGAAGCGATGCAGCGCACGGTTGATGAAAGTCCGCAGACGGTAACGCTCGGCCGCGAGCCGGAGGAAACGAAGACGTGAAGGTCACCGCTACGATCGATTGGACCCCCGAGGAAGCGCGTGCCTTTTTCGGCTTGCCGGACGTCAAGCCGATGCAGGCCGCCGTCATGCAGAAACTCGAGCAGCAAGTCGTCGATGCCGCTTCCGCGCTCGCGCCGGAATCGATTCTCAAAACATGGTTCACTCTGTTGCCGCAGGCGTCCGATCAGTTTCAAAAAACGTTATTGAACGTCATGACGCTCGCCTCGGGCGGAGCTCCGAAAGGCAAAACGTAGCGGCGTGGCGTTCCGCCGCGTGGCGCTCTTGTGGATCGCTGCGATTGCATTCGCCACAGCTCTGCGCGCGTCGGCCGACGACCCGCCGTGCCGCTCGGATTTCGTCGTCCCGTACGCCGAGCAATGTAAGTTTTCATACGCGCAGTTGCACCGCGACGCGTCGCCGCGAAGTCTCGCGGCGGCTTTCAAAGCGTGCGATCGCGCGCAGCGCGAAGCGCTGGGCTGTCTCAAGTCTCCGGTTCGACAAACGCACGTCGTCGCGCTCGCGGCGTTATACCAGGACGTCTCGCGGCAAGCGAGTATCGCGATGTTCGCGCAGCAATATCGGGTGGCCGAAGCCCTCTTGCGCGAACGGCTCGATGTCCTGGGCATCGTCGCGCGGGAAGCGCCGCCCGGCGATCCGGCGCCCGGGATCGAACGCAAAGCGATACAAGGCGACGTAGCCGACGCACTCGCGGGACAATGCACCGAACGCGCGCTAGCTGCGGCAGCCTCACAATATTCGCTTGCGAAAACGCACAAGTACGGCGAACTTGCGGCGCTGTTGCGGCGCAAGTCGAACGACTATACCGCGTGTGCGAAGATGCCGACTACGGCGGCGAAAAAAGCGTACGTCGAGTATCTGGCGCTCGTGGCGCTCGAAGAAAGCGGACGTGCCTCACAGGCTGCCGGCAGCAAGGACGACGCAAACCGCGCGTATCGCGACTGCATCACCGGAGGGAACGGCGTCGCCGGGGCCGCCGTGGGACGCGTGAAAGGTTATCTTGCGACGGTAACGGCGCTATGCGCCGGACGCAAAAACGGAAAATATCGGATAGATCAACCGCAGCCTATCGATGCGAGCGGTACGAATGCCTTCGCGCCGCTGACGTTGCCGAAGTCGTAAGCGTCGATCGTCGTGGTGCCAGGAGTGCGCTTTTAACGAGGCGCACACGGGCGCTATGAAAGCGATCGTATGCCGTGCCTTCGGCGCCCCTAGCGACCTGAAGGTCGAAGACGTGCCGTCTCCGCGGCAGACGCCGGGCGGCGTCGCGATCGAAATCCATCGCGCCGGCTTAAATTTTCCCGACGTCCTCATCGTGCAAGGCAAATATCAACTCAAGCCGCCGTTTCCGTTCAGTCCGGGCGCGGAGGTTGCGGGCGTCGTTACGGCCGTGGGTGAAAAAGTCACGGCGTTCGCTGTGGGCGAGCGCGTCATGGCCCTGTGCTCGACGGGTGGATTCGCGCAAGAAGTGGTCGCCGAGCAAGCCGCGGTGTTCAAGATACCGGATACGATGTCGTTCGACGATGCCGCCGGTTTCGCCATGACCTACGGCACGACATATCACGCGCTGGTCGACCGCGCGAAACTCCGCGATGGCGAAACGCTGCTCGTCACGGGCGCGGGCGGCGGCGTCGGCATCGCGGCGGTGCAGATCGGCGCCGCGCTCGGCGCGAAAGTGATCGCAGCCGCCGGATCCAAAGAAAAACGCGCCGCCGCGGCCGCCGCAGGCGCGCACGAAACGATCGACTACACGACCGAGAACTTGGCGGAGCGCGTCAAAGCGCTGACGGGCGACCGCGGCGCGGACGTGATCTACGATCCGGTCGGCGGCGACGTCTTCGACGCCGCTTTGCGCTGCATCGCGTGGCAAGGCCGGCTACTAATCATCGGATTCGCATCGGGGCGCATCCCCGATATCCCGGCGAATCGGTTGCTGCTCAAGGGCTGCTCGGCGGTAGGCGTTTTCTGGGGCGCGTTCGCGGGCCGCGATCCACGCGCGAATCGGCTGAATTTCGAGCGGCTATTCGAACTGTACGCAGGCGGTAAACTTCCGCCGACGATAGGCGCGACGTACGCGCTCGAAGATGCGGCGCAAGCGATCGTCGATTTGGAGGATCGTAAGATCACGGGGAAAGCGCTCATCCGCGTTCGCTGATCCGCGAGCATGAACGTCGTCGTCTGGCTCGTTTGCGCGGCGAGCGTCGTGGGAATGATCGCGCGTCCGCGCGGCAGCCGCGAATGGATGTGGGCGCTGGGCGGCGCCGTTGCGCTCGTCGCGTTTCGACTTGTCTCACCGGGCGACGCGCTGCGAGCCGTGCGGCGGGGAACGGACGTCTACTTCTTCTTAGCCGGAATGATGGTGCTGGCCGACCTCGCGCGCCGCGAAGGCGTGTTCGATTGGATGGCGGGGCATGCGGCCCGCGTCGCGCGCGGTTCGCCCGTGCGCTTACTGGCACTCGTCTATGGCGTCGGTACGATCGTTACCGCATTACTTTCCAACGACGCGACGGCAGTCGTCCTTACCCCCGCGGTCGCCGCGGTCGCGCGTAAGGCGAACGCGGCTCCGCTGCCGCACCTGTACGCCTGCGCGTTCGTCGCCAATGCGGCCAGCTTCATCCTGCCCATATCGAATCCGGCGAATCTCGTCGTTTACGCAGGTGCCATACCGCCACTCGGCCACTGGCTCGCGCTCTTCGGCGTGCCCTCGCTCCTGTCGCTCGCGGCCACATTCGGGGCGCTCGTATGGATCGCTCGCCGCGACTTACGCGGCCGAACGAGCGAAGTAGAGAGCGTTCCACCGCTCGCGGCGCCCGGACGCACCGCGCTCGGCGGCATCGCATTCACGGCGGCCGCGCTGATCGCCGCATCCGCGCTCTCAGCCCCGCTCGGCGCCGTAACGCTGACGGCGGCCGCAGTCGTGCTCGCCGGCGTGACGCTGCTCGATCGTGGCGTCGTAACGGGCGTTCTGCGCTCGGTATCGTGGGGAGTACTGGTCCTGGTCGCGGGGCTTTTTATCTTAGTGTAAAGTTTGGATGCGACGGGTCTGCTCGAGGTGGCGCGACGTGGCGCGGACGTGCTGGCCGCGTGGCCGCTGGGCGCGGCTGCCGTCACCGTTGCCGTTACGACCGCGCTCAGTTCGAACGTCGTTAACAATCTGCCGGCCGGGTTGGTAGCCGGGACCGCGGTGTCGCACCTAGCCGGACATGCCGCGCTCAAGGGAGCGACGGCGATCGGAATCGATTTAGGACCGAACCTTTCGGTGACCGGTTCGCTCGCAACGATACTCTGGATGACGGCGCTACGGCGGGAAGGTATCGAAATCGACGCGCGCGCGTTCTTGCGCGCCGGCATCGTCGTCATGCCGCCCGCGTTGCTGCTCGCGATTGCCGGGTTGTGCCTCGCGGCACGATTTTAGGGCGTCGCGCTCGGGCCCGGCTGCGGTTGAGTGGCAGGTCCGGCGCTCGGCGGCGCGGCGGCGCCGGCACTTGGCTGTACGGGCGCGACCGGAGCGCCGCTCGTAACGGGGACGGCGCTCGCGACGGGCGCGGGGGTCGCCGTGTACGCCGCGTGCAGATCGTGCATCATCTCGGACAGAACGACGTGAAAAGCCGCATTTTGTTTAGGACTGTACCGTGCGTCGATGTGACGCATGATCGTGTGGTGCACGGGATGCGAAATCATATGCTCGAGCATGTAACCGACGTCCCATTTTCCGCCCGGAGCGGAGCCCGCCGCATACAATGCGAGCGCGAGCGCCTTGGCGTCGCCGGCTGCCGGAACAGGCGCCGGCAGCGCGACCTTCGAGGCGGTCAAAATCCCGAGGACGTCGTCGATCGCATAATCGAAGATCGCAAAGGTGTCGGCCACCTGCGCCGCGCCGTGCTCCTGCGTCAGCTTGGCTGTTTCCGCGGCCTGCAGCGGACCCGTGAGTTCCTTATACAGTACGAGCGAGGAAAAGTGTTTGGGTCCGCCGCCCGCGCCGACGAGCGACACGGCGAGCGGTAGATCGATGGGGCCTGCGTACGTCATAGCCTGCGCGGGCGGCGCAATCGCGCCGAACGCAAGCGCCGCGGTAAAACATGCCGGCAATATCCGAGCGAGTTGAAGGCGGTAAGCGTTCAAGACGATCATGCGAACACTCCTAGGCCGCACTAAACCGTGCAGTCAAGCGTAAAGTAAGCTGGTTCAGCATACGCGCCGTTTGCGCCTACCGAACCGCGAGCGGCGTGAGACCCGAGCACTTTAGGGGCGCAGCACGATGCGGCCATGCACGCGGCCGCCCTTCAGTTCCGCGATTGCCGCGTTGACCTCGACGAGCGGCCGCGAGGTTACGGGTAGTTCGGGAAGATGCTGCGTACGGGCGATCGCGATCAGCTCGTGCATCTCCGCTAAGCTCCCGACGTACGAACCCGCAAGCGTGAGCGCCTTCATGGCTACGAGGGCCGGTGGAACGCGCGCCGAGCCGCCGATCAAGCCGACGGACACCATGTGTCCCGCTTTGCGCAGAACGCCGAAACCAAATTCGAACGTGGCCGCCGCGCCGACGAAATCGACGACGCCCGTGAAGCCGCCGCCCGTCGCTTTGAGCAGCGCCTTCGTGGCGCCCGGAGCCGTCGGGTCGATAACCTCCGACGCACCGGCTTCGCGCGCGTCGCGCCACTTCTCCGGATTTATTTCGGCGACGATCGGCGCGACGCCGCAAACCGCGCCCGCAAGCCGAATACCCGAAAGGCCGACGCCGCCCGCACCGATGATCAACAGCGCGTCGCCGGCCGCGAGCGCGGGGACTTTTTTAAGCGCGCCGTACGCCGTCAATCCCGAACACGCATACGTGCAAGCTTGCGCATCGTCGAACGGCGCGAAGTCCACGAGATACCGGGGATGCGGCACGAGCACGAATCGTGCGAAACCGCCGTCGCGATGCAAACCGATCGCGGCGGGACTGTTGCAAAGGTGCTCGCGGCCGGCATCGCACAGCGCGCAACGCCCGCACCCGATCCACGGATAGACCACGCGTTTCGCCCCGAGTGCGAGACCGCGCACGTCCGGTCCGACCGCTGCTACGGTTCCCGCGATTTCGTGCCCGAGCGTTCGCGGCGGCGCGACGATGCGCGTCGCGTCGACTTTGTTGCCGTCGCCCAGACTAAAAAATCCGTCCGATAAATGCAAGTCGCTATGGCAGACGCCGCAAGCGCTCACTTCCACGACGACCTGCGTACCCGTCGGCACGAGCGGTTCCATGCGCGTCTCGACGAGCGGTTCTCCGAAACGTTCGACCCGGTAACTGATCATATCGTCGTGCGATTTGCGGCGGCCGTTCGTCATCGCCTTCCCCTCGAGCGGCGTCCAAAGCGCCGAGCGAGCGTACGCCCAAGGCGGGAGCGACGATAGTTCGGAGAAGGGATGCGTCGAATGCCGCATTTGTTCGACAGCCTCTCACATGCGATGATGGCCGTGGCGCTTGCGACGGCGCCGCCGTCTGCCGCTCCGAGCGCACAGCCCGATGCAGCGCGGCTCGTCGGTGCGTGGAATTGCAACGGAGCCACGCCCGGAAGCTCGAGCGAACACACGTACACGCGCGCGAACGACGCGACGTTCGTGTTGCAAGCGATGGTGCACACGTCCTTCGGCGCGAACGGAAACGTCACCGAAACCTTCGCGCTAGATCGCGCGCGAAATACGTGGACGCTGAGCGCCGGCCGTAATCGATTCTTCGAAAACCTGCAACTCACCGCAGGACCTTGGACTTCGCGGGAATGGACTTTCGACGGCCGCGAAACGATCGCGGGTCAGACGCGCGGAGTCCGTATCGTCTACGCGTTCCTGCGACCCGATACGTTCTTGCGCGAGCATCAGACATCGGCGGACGGGCACTGGTTCGACGACGGCCGCCTAACTTGTCGCCGCGTTCCCGTGGTCGCCGCGCGGGCGAGTTCGCCGCCCGCGCCGTCGCAGTCGCCGCAGCCCGCGCGTACGTCGCCGTCACCGCAGCCCGCGCGTATGTCG
>JALYUE010000142.1 GCA_030853925.1 Vulcanimicrobiota bacterium
CGTTGACGTAAAAATCCCCGAGCGATGCAAGCCGCTTCGCAAATGCCGGGTCGTTGGCTTCCTCCTCGGGATGGAAGCGGACATTTTCGAGCAACAGGACGTCGCCGTCTCGCAGCGCCGCTACCGCAGCTTCCGCGGGCGGCCCGACGCAATCGTCCGCAAAGGCGACAGGCGTTCCGAGACGCTTGGCTAACGCCGCGGCGACGGGACGAAGCGATAGCGCCGCTACGGCTTTGCCGTCCGGACGACCTAGGTGCGAGAGGACGATCGTACGCGCGCCCCGGTCGCGTAAGTACTTGAGCGTTTCGAGCGCCGCGAGAACACGCGTCGGGTCGCCGACGATGCCGCCCTTCATCGGGACGTTGAGGTCTTCGCGCACCACGACGCGTTTGCCGCTCACGTCGAAGTCCTCGACCGTTCGGAAATTCATCGCGTGGGGACGACGTTTAAACGGTGGCGGGTAGCTTAGAGAGCACCATCTGCGTGACGTCGCCGAGGCGGCACGAGTAGCCCCATTCGTTGTCGTACCACGCGGCGATTTGAATGAGATCGCCGTTCGCGTTATTGAGCTTCGCATCGATGATCGAACTGAAGGGCGATCTCTTGAAATCGCTCGAAACCAGCTCTTCGTCCGAGTAGCTGACGATGTCTTTGAGTTCTCCGTGCGCCGCTGCGCGCATGATCGCGTTCAGTTCGTCTTTGGTCGTTTCTTTCTTAACTTGCGCGACCAGATAAATCATCGATACCGTCGGCGTCGGTACGCGCAAAGCGAAGCCGTCGAACGTACCCTCGATTTCCGGAATCGTCAGAAAGAGAGCTTTCGCCGCGCCGGTCGACGTCGGTATGATGTTGGTCGCGGCGTTGCGCGCTCGGCGCAGATCCTTGTGCGGCGCATCGAGGATGTTCTGGTCGTTCGTGTACGAGTGAATGGTCGTCATAAAACCCTTGACCCACCCAAGCCGATCGACGATCGGCTTGACGGCGGTCGCGAGGCAATTCGTCGTACACGAAGCGTTCGATATGATGTTGTGTTTCTCGGGATCGTACGCGCCGTGATTAACGCCCAGCACGAGCGTAATGTCCTCGCCTTTGGCGGGCGCCGAAATGATGACTTTTTTTGCGCCGCCGCCGTCGATGTGGGCGCGCGCTTTGGATGCATCCGTAAAAAAACCGGTCGACTCGATGACGACGTCGACGCCGAGATCTTTCCAAGGAATCTTCGCCGGGTCGCGTTCGGCGAACACGCGAATCTGCTTGCCGTCGATCGCGATGCCGTCCTTCGAACTCGAGACCTCGCCCGCGAACGTGCCGTAGTTCGAATCGTACTTGAAGAGGTGCGCGCATTCGGCGGCGCTGGTCAGGTCGTTGACCGCCGCGATTTCGACATGGGGGTGCCGCTCGATGAGAGCTTTGGTAAAGTTTCGTCCGATGCGGCCGAACCCGTTGATGCCGATGCGCATGCCCATCTCCTCATGGCGAAAAGTTCCGCCGACGACGGTACGGCAGCGTAGTTCGTTACCCGTTGGTTCTCGGGGAGCCCTTCTCGAGGCGCCGCGCGAGGCGGAGGAGCGTCGCGATTCGTCCGTTAAGCGTCGATTTATTGGCCGGCGGGCTGCAGCGCCGGCCGAGTTCGGCGAGCGTGTCGGTTGGGTGCGCGAGCCGCAGGTCGGCCGCCTCGCGGAGCGGAGCCGACAGGGACGCCAAGCCGAAGGCGTCGGCGATCAGGGCGATCGCTTCTCGCTGCGCCGCGCCGGCACTCACGGCGCGGTCGACGTTGGCAGCCTCCGTGTTGACCAAGCGATGGATACGGTTTTTCGTTTCTTTGAGCGCGCGCAGGTCTTCGATCGCGAAGACGGCTTGCGCGGCCCCGATGGCGGCGAGAAACTGGGCGATGGCATCGACCTGCTTGAAATAGACGACGCGCTTGCCTTTACGCGGCGAAACCTTCGGGTCCAAGCCTTCGGTGCGTAACATACCGACGAGCCGTTCGGCCGCAGCCTCACCGGGCGGCACGAATTCGAGATGATATCCGCGAGCCGGAGACGCGAGCGAACCGCACGCGAGAAAGGCCGCGCGCAGTTCGATGCGCCGATCGCAGCGCGCCGTCGGTTTGCGCGGCATCGGGCGAGCGGCGACGTCGATCTCGTACGACGCCGGCCGATGGAGCCGCTTGCTCTCGAGTTTTCGAACCGGGTGCAGCTTGCGGTCGGCGAGCAAAGACCAGGCGAGCCGCGCGATCGCGGGCCGGCCCGTGCGAAAGACGTTCGTACGCCCGTCGACGCCGTACACGAATAACGCGTCGAGCAGGGCGGCACGGCAATGCGCGAGTTCGACCGGTTCGCGCGCCAGCGCGTCCTTCGTGTCGGCCGAGACGCTGCGCGCCGGGCTATGCAAGCCAGTCCGCGGGATCGTCCCGCCGCTCGGCGAGGATTTCGTACAGTACGATGTCCTTGAGCCCGGGAGTCACTCGTTCCGGGACGTGCAGGATGCGAACGGTCAGGAACTTGCGCGCGTAGTGCAGTTCGATGACGTCGCCCACCTTCACGTCGTAACCGGGCTTGAGCGGCTTACCGTGTGCGGAGATGCGTCCGTTTACGAGCGCCTCGTGCGCTTCGCTGCGCCGTTTCGCCAGCCGCGACACTTTCAAGTATTTATCGATTCTCACGACGCCGAACGCTAACGCGGCGGCGCGACGCACGTTCCGCGGGCGCGGCAAACGACGAGCGGCGGATCGAGCACTTGGGCGGAGCTCGCCGACACCTCTGGTCTAGCTGCGATCACTTTGCGCGCTTCGAATTCCATACCGCGCGAGCGCGTGCCGAAGCGCACGATGCGGCCTTCGGCTTCGATATAATCGCCCGCAAATACCGGCGCCA
The DNA here is from genome assembly GCA_030853925.1 of Vulcanimicrobiota bacterium. GTDB lineage: Bacteria > Vulcanimicrobiota > Vulcanimicrobiia > Vulcanimicrobiales > Vulcanimicrobiaceae > JALYUE01. Next base: position 2,877 of record JALYUE010000142.1, read on the forward strand.
AGAACTCGATGGATTCGTAGGCTGCGAACAACCCTTCGTCGCCGTCGTTGCGGATGAGCAGCTCGGTCGCGACGTCGCCGAACAGTGCGAGCATCCGCGCGCCATCGACGAGATGTCCCCCATAGTGCGCATCGTGCGCGCTCATGCGCAGGCGGATCGTCGCGCTCGGTGCGCTCACGCGGCTTGCGACTTCGCAAGCTGCCAGAGGCGCTCGAGTTCACCCGGCGACAGCTCGTTCAACGTACGTCCCTCCCGTTCGGCGCGCCGCTCCATAAAGGTAAAGCGCTTGTAGAACTTGTCGTTCGCATCGCGCATCGCGCCTTCGGCATCGACGCCGAGCCCGCGCGCGAGATTGACGACGCTGAAGACGACGTCCCCGAGTTCCTCGCGGATCGCGTCCCGATCGTTTTGGCGCCGCGCGACTTCGAGTTCGGCGATCTCCTCGGCGATCTTCGCGCGGATGCCGTCGAGGTGCGGCCAATCGAAGCCGACGCGCGCGGCTTTTTCCTGCATCTTCTGCCCACGCTGCAGCGCCCCGAGCGCTTTGGGAATGCCGTCGAGACGGCTGGCGCGATTCTTGGCGGCAGGTTCGAGCGCCTTAAGCTGGTCCCAGTTCCGCCATACTTCGGCGACCGTCGACACGGCGCTATCGCCGAAGACGTGGGGATGGCGCCGAATCATCTTGTTCGAGAGGCCGTCGATGACGTCGGCGATGGAAAATTTGCCGCGTTCGGTCGCGAGTTGCGCGTGAAAGACGATCTGCAACAGCAAATCGCCGAGCTCTTCGCAGAGGTCGCCGTCGCTGTGCGCTTCGATCGCTTCGGCGACTTCGTAGCTTTCTTCGAGCAAATACGGCACCAAGCTCGCGTGCGTTTGCTCGCGGTCCCACGGACAACCGCGCCGCAGGCGAGCCATCACTTCCACGAGATCGGCCCACGAGAAGTGCGCCGACGCGGGCGGCAGCGGCACGAGCGGCATACTGATCGCCGCCGCGAGCGTCGCGCGCGGCATGCCCGGCACGAGTTCGCTGCGCACGGGCAAGCGTTCCAAAGCGCGCAGCAGCAGCGGTAAGCCTGGGAAATCGGAGAGCGGGTTGCCGAGTACGCCGATCGCGAGATCTTCGCTACCGAGCGCCGCCGCAAACGATTCGATGGCGTCGCTCGAGCCGCGGACGAACAACGCGGCGTCATCGATGAGCCCGCGTACGATCGTAACGCCTTCGCTTTCGAGAAAGAGCACCAGTTCCGGCGGAGCGAGCAGCGTAACGGCGCGTCCGACGGCGCGCAGCGCTTCCAATCCGCCGAGCGTGACGAGATCCGGATCGCCCGGCCCGAGGCCCACGATGCGGATCAGCGCCGGCACGTTAGGCGTCTACTTTTGCTGCGAGCCGGCGGCGCCCGCAGCGCTCGCGGCGTCCGCCGGAGCCGCCGGCGGTAATGCGTCTTTCAAGCGATCGTCGTAGATCTCGATCTTCGCCTTGCTGCGCAGACCGGCGAGGAACTGCGGGAACTGCTGCTGTTTCTGTTGGCCTTCGAGCAGCGTTTTGATCTTGTCGCGAGAGTTGGCAAGCGTGGCGATCTGCGCCGGCTTTTTCTCTTCAACTTGAATGATGTGGTAGCCGAACGGCGATTTCACCGGCGGCCCGACCGCATTGATCGCTTGTGAGAAGGCGGCGTTTTGAAACGCCGGGACCATCTGGCCTTTCGAGAAGAAACCGAGCTCCCCACCCTTGTCTTTGCTCGACGGGTCGGTCGAGTATTGTTTGGCGAGATCTTCGAATTTGCCGCCGCTCTTGAGTTTCGCTTCGACGTCGGCGGCCGTCTTGGCATCCTTGACCAGGATGTGCCGCGCCCGCACTTGTGCCGTCGTATCCAACGTCGCGTGATTTTTATCGAGGTACGCCTTGATGTCCGCGTCGCTAACGTGAACGTTCGCTCCGACCGCTTTGTCGACGACGAGTTGCTGACGCAAGATTTTCTTGACGTCGTCTTCGGTGAGGTTTTGAGACTTGAGAATCTGCGCGAACTGTCCGGGTGGATATTTCGCCTTGATCTCGTCTTCTTTCTTCGCGACGTCGGCGTCCGAAACGTCGACGTGGTTGTCCTTCGCGTACTGGTCGATCAGCGCGCTCTGCACGAGCTGCTGCAGGACGGCCTTGCCTTGCGGGCTCGACTCGAGCTTCGCGTCATAATCGGCGCGCGAGATTTTCGCTCCGTTGACCGCCGCGACGTCGCCGCCGGAAGCATTCGCCGAGCAGCCGGCTACGAGTGAACCGAGGAAGGCAGCGGCCAGGGCGGCCGAGACGCGATTGGGCATCAAAAAACTCCAAGGGCTGACATAAAGGCGCGGAGCCGCAATCGAGCCCCGCAACCCCCCGCCTTTCGCTTGCAACCCGTCGGCGGTCCTTCCCCAGACACGTGCCCTTGCAAGGCGCGTGTCCGGCCAAACGGGCATTGTCCGCGGTGCGTTCATTAGAAATTAGCAGCCAAAAACGGTCCGAGGATAGCGTAGAATGCATCCGGCTGATCGAGCATCGCGAAGTGCCGCGCGTCCGGAAGCGGTGCGACGGTGACGTGCGGGGCGCCCGCGAGCAGCGAACGATAGTAGTCGGCGGCTTGCTCCTGCGTAAATTGCAGGGGCGGCTTCACGTGATCCGGTGGGAAGTACGGCATGATTTCGAGCAACGGAATCGATATTTTCGAAAGCTCCGGCCTGAAGTCGCTTTGTACGTCTTCCTGGAGCCACGCCGCAAGCGCTTTGGGATCGCTTCGCGCTTCGAGCGCCGCGATCGGATCGACGAGCGCCGGATCGCTGGTTCCGAAGCCGCTCATGAACCGTTTTTCCGAGGCGAGTACGCCTGCGGGATCGAGCGACGCGAACGCCGCGGCAGCCTGGCCCGCCGAAGCCGTTCGCTGCTCCTGCGACAAGGTGGCGACCGGCGGGAAAATGGGCAGACCGTCGACCGCGACGATCGCCCGCAGGCGGTCGGGCGCGAGCTCTCCCAGGCGGATCGCGAGGGTGCCGCCCAAGCTATGCCCGACGACGATCGGCCGCTCGATCTTGCGGCCGTCCAGCAAAGCGTTGAAATCGCTCGCGAACGTCGAGAAGAGCGGCGTCTCGGCCGTTGCCGGCCGTCCGTCGAAGCCGGGCAGCGTCAAAACGTACATTGAGTAATCTGTCGAGAAATGCGCGATCGTCCCATACCAGACCCATGGGCCGCTCCCGAGGCCCGGTATAAGCACGACCGGCCGTTTTCCGGTGCCGTACCGGTCGACGTGCAGCGTCCCAACGTCGAACGACTCGACGGATTGGGGCGCCGGTGCGAGCGGCGCGGCCGAGGCCGGTACGACACACAGCGCGACGGCGGCAAGTACCGCCTGAACGAAGAACTTCACGAAGCCTCATCTCTCGTAGAAGCGTGACATACCGGCGAAAAGCCGGCGAGTTGCAAGGTAAGTACACACGTTCGCCTTCCGGACGACGGCAATCTTCACGTCTCGTACGAAGTTACTCAGAAACACTCGCGAGCGCCCGAATTGTGGGATCTTAGCTCTTGGTGTGTGACGGGGACGACGCGGCTCGTCGGCCTTCTGACTCGGCCGACTGCCGCCGGCTTTCGGAATTGCGCCTATTCGCGCGCAACACGGAGGACGTCTTCACGGACGAGACGCACGAGGGGCGCGAAAGGTTGACGCCATGATACCGCGTGACGCAGTGCCCGGAATTCTCGTAACCGCCGCAATCGCAGCGGTCGCGACGTTTCTCGCGCAATTCGTACCCATTCTCGGCGCGCCTGTGATCGCAATCGTCTGCGGTATAGCGGCGCGCAGCTTGCGTACGATCCCGGCTGCCTTGCGCCCCGGCATCGCATACTCTGCGCGTACGGTACTTCAGATCGCGATCGTTATCTCGGGCTTCGGATTATCGTTGCTCGCGATCGCGCGTACCGGCCTCGTCACGCTGCCCGTTACCTTCGTGACGGTTGCGGTCGCGCTCGCGCTCGCGCCGCCGGCCGGGCGTCTGCTGCGAGCCGACGGAGCGGTGCGTCAGTTGGTCGGCGTCGGCACGGCGATCTGCGGCGCCTCGGCGATTGCGGCCGTTTCGTCCGTCCTCGAGCCGAGCGAACCGGAAGTCGCACTCGCCATCTCGACGATCTTCTTTTACAACATCGTGGCCGTCTTGTTGTTTCCGTTACTCGGTCATCTGCTCGGGCTCAGTCAGCAAAGTTTCGGCGTGTGGGCCGGGACGGCGATCAACGACACGTCGTCCGTCGTCGCGGCAGCGTTCTCATACGGTCGCGAGGCGGGCATGCATGCGACGATCGTCAAGCTGACGCGAGCGACGCTGATCCTGCCGCTCGTCGGCGCGATCGCCTTGTTACGCGCGCGATCGGAGCGGAGTTCGGGCAAGCGTATCCCGTGGAAGAAGATCGTTCCCTGGTTCATTCTGTGGTTTCTCGTCGCGGCTCTGGTGAATACCGTCGGGCTCGTG
>JALYUE010000145.1 GCA_030853925.1 Vulcanimicrobiota bacterium
GCGTAGGCGTCGGCGCCGGACTGGGGGTCGGACGACGTCGAAAGAGCCCGCGACCTTTCCTAGCCGGCGCGGGGGACGCGACCGTCGCGGCCGTCGGAAACGGGATCGGGACCAGCGTTCCGGCCGCCGAGGGAGATGGCGCGGGCACGACTTGGACGCTTTGGAAATGCGGTCCGGGCGCTCCGCTCGAAAATCCGCCTAACCCGAAGGCCGTTAGCGGTATCGCTAAAGCAAGGGTGTTCGAGAAACGCCGCACTCCTGCTTACTGCACTTCCGAACGGGACGCTCCTCCACGGCGCAGCAGCTTCGACATCGTGAAGAGACGTGGCGAGGGCCGCGCGCATCCTCGGCGCGAAGGGAGCGCCGATGTCGGATCGCGCCTCAGTCCCGGAACCTGCACGCTCGCTCGACCGGCGTACCTTCGTAGCGCTCTCCGGCGCAGCGAGCGCCGTCGCCGGGAGTTTGACGCCCACGCTCGCTCAGGTCGAGGGCCTGGGACGACCGCATCCACCGCTCGTCGCCGAAGACGATCCCGCCATCTCCGTCGCGAGGCCGCAGATCCGGCGCGCAAACCGCATCCTCGAATCGTATTACGCAGCGCCGCGCACCGCGGCGCCGACGACCCCCGCCGTCGTCGTCGTGCAGCACGTGTGGGGCGTCGACGCTCAGTTGCGCGACACGGTGCGGCGTTTCGCCAAAGAAGGCTACATCGCGCTCGCGCCGGATCTATATAGCGGTCTCGGCGCCCCGAACGGCGACGGTTCGACCGACATCGCGCTTTTTCGGCCGTTTGCCGACAAATTGAGCGACGACGTCGTCGACGCCGACCTTGCCGCCGCCGCCGCTTTCATCTCGGCCGGAGCGGGCGGCGCCCGGCAAAAGATCGGGGTCGTCGGTTTTTGCATGGGCGGCTCCATCGCGCTGCGCCAGACGGTCGACAGCACGGGGACGTTTGCCGCCGCAGCCGTGTTTTATGGAAAAGTCCGCTACGGTACGACCGGCAACAACGGCGCCATCACCCCAATCGCACTCGCGTACGCGGACCGCATCGGCACCCCGCTATGCGGCAGCTGGGGCGCGAACGACACGAGCATCCTCGCGGCCGACGTGCGCGCGCTCGAAGCGCGGCTGCAGCAAACAAACAAACCGCACGACGTGCGCGTGTATGACGGAGCCGGGCATGCGTTCTTCGACGACACGCGCGCATCGTACGGCCCAAACGCGGCGTCGGACGCATGGACGCGCACGCTAGCCTGGTTTAAGCAGTATCTGACGTAGCCTATCGCCTAAAGGCCCAGTAGCCGAGCGATCACGAGGCGCTGAACCTCGTTCGTGCCTTCGCCGATTTCGTTGATTTTCTGGTCGCGGTACATGCGCGAGACCGGATACTCGTCCATGAATCCGTAGCCGCCGTGGATCTGAACGGCTTCGTTGACGACTCGGCGGGAAACTTCACCGGCATACAATTTCGCTAGACTGGCGGTCATTTCGAACGCCCGCTTGTTATCTTTTTCCCAAGCCGCCTTGAGCACCATCAGCTTTGCGTGCTCGATTTCCATCAGCATATCCGCGAGTTTGAATTGAATCGCCTGAAATTTCGAAATCGCTTGCCCGAACTGATGGCGGTTCTTGGCATACGCGAGCGACTCGTCGTATGCGCCTTGCGCGAGACCGACGGACAGCGCTGCGACGGAAATGCGGCCGCCGTCGAGGATCGTCAGAAACTGGCGCAAGCCGCTACCGCGTTCGCCGAGCAGAGCGCCCGTGTCGATCTCCGCGTCGTCGAAGACGAGTTCGCGCGTGTCGGACGCGCGCCAACCCATCTTGCGATACTTCTTCGAACGGCTGAAGCCCGGCGTGTCCTGCGGCACGGCGAAGTTCGAGATCTCGGGACGGCCTTTGTCGTCGGTTCCGGTCACGGCGGTGATGGTCGTGCCGCCCGTAAGATCGGTGCCGGAATTCGTGATGAACGCCTTCGTGCCGTTAATGACCCAGCGCCCGTTACGTAGTTCGGCGCGCGTGCGCGTACCGCCGGCGTCGCTGCCGGCTTGCGGTTCCGTCAAACCGAAACCCCACAGCATCTCGCCGCGCGCGAGCGGCACGAGATACTTTTGCTTCTGTTCTTCCGTGCCGAAGAGATAAAAAGGCGTGGAACCGAGCGAGACGTGCGCCGCGAGCGTGATCGCCGTCGATGCGTCGGCCCGCGCGAGTTCCATGACGGCCAGCGCGTAACTGACCGTATCGGCGCCCGCGCCTCCGTATTCCTCAGGAAACGGCAGGCCCATCAGCCCGAGGTCCGCCATCTTCCGCACCAAGTCGTATGGAAATTCGGCCGCTGCGTCCATTTCCTCAGCGCGCGGCTTCACTTCGTCTTGAGCGAACTCGCGGCATAGCGTTTGAATCGCCCGCTGGGTTTCCGTTAAATCGAAATTCATCGCGAAGGTGAAGCTCCTCTGGGCCGCCGAAAAACCCTTGTAATGTCAATGCTCGGGCGCGCCGCTTGATCTCGCTGCGCGGCGTCTCGCTCGTTTACCCGAACGGCACTCGTGCGCTCGACGCGATCGACTTGGAGATCGCGAAGGGCAGTTTCGTCTTCCTCGTCGGCCACTCGGGCACCGGCAAATCGAGTTTGCTGCGCTTGTTGTACCGCGAACAAATTCCAACCCGCGGGCAAGTCGTCGTCGATGGAACGCGCGTCGAACGCCTCAAGCGATCCAAGGTTCCGCTGCTGCGCCGCAACGTCGGCGTCGTCTTCCAAGACTTCAAGCTGCTGCTCGACAAGACGGTCTGGGAAAACGTGGCGTTCGCGCTGCAGGTGACCGGAGCGCGCACGAAAGACGTCATGCGTCAAGTTCCGCGCGTACTCGACCTCGTCGGCCTCGCCCACAAATCTCGCATGTTTCCAAGCGAACTCTCGGGCGGCGAGCAGCAGCGCACCGCGATCGCCCGTGCGCTCGTCAACAATCCGAAAATCTTGCTGTGCGACGAGCCGACGGGTAACCTCGATCCCTCGAACACGAACGACATCATGGATCTGCTGCACCGGATCAATCTCAAAGGCACGACGGTCCTGACCGCGACGCACAACGCCCTCGTCGTCGACCGCATGCGTCGCCGCGTCATCCGCCTCGACGACGGAAAAGTCGTCGCGGACGAAGAGCGCGGTTATTATCTCGCCGCTAATCCCGCTGCGACCATGCCCGGCCCCTTGGAACTTCCTCTCGTACGGAGCCAAAGCAATGGACTGGGGACGACTTCGCTTTTTTCTGAGTGAGGTCTGGCGTAATTTTACGCGCAACCTGCTCGTGCAGCTGACCGCGATCGGAACGGTGACGGTAACGATCGGGCTGCTGGGCAGTTTCCTGTTCACGCGCGAGACGCTCGGCAAGATCGGCGACGACGTCACGCGCAAGATCGAGATCTCCGTCTTCCTCGCCGACGGCGCCTCGGCAGCCGACGCTAAAGCGCTCGGCGCGAAGATCGCCCGCGACAAGCGCGTCAAGAACGTTGCGTACATCTCGAGGGCCGAAGGTCTGCGTCAAATGCGCGAACGGCTGCGCGGCCAGATCGACACGTCGTTACTGACGCAAAACCCGCTCCCCGAAGCGTTGCGCGTGCGACTCGTCGATCCGCGGCAAGTCCACGCCGTCGCCGCCTCCGTTCGTACGTTGCCGAAAGTCGCGAGCGTTCAATACGCGCAAGATGCCGTGCAGAAACTCCTCGCCGTCTCGGACGTAGTCGGGCGCATCGGGCTTGCAGTCGTCGGTCTGCTCGTCTTCACCGCGGCGATCATCATCTCGAACACGATTCGGCTCACGGTGTTCGCCCGCCGCCGCGAGATCGCAATCATGCGGCTCGTCGGAGCTTCGAGCACGTACATCCGTTTGCCGTTTATTTGCGAAGGTCTTATCGACGGGCTGCTCGGCGCGGCGCTCGCGCTCGGCTTGCTCGAACTCGCGAGCCGCGAGCTGTTGCCGAAGCTCGTCGTCGCCTTGCCGTTTCTTCCGATGCACGCCGCCGCTATCGACGAGCGGGCTTTCGCCTTGGAACTTTTGGGCGTCGGCGCCGGCGTGGGCATCGTCGCGGCCTGGCTCTCCGTCGGCCGCTACCTGCGCGTATAGTGCGGCCGCCGTTTTTCGCTGCGGCGGCCCTGCTCGCGGCGCTCGCAACGCCCGCCGTCACCGTCGCGCGCGCCGCACTCCCGCCGCCGGCGCTGCGCGTAGCGACCGTCGGCGACAGCATCCAAACCAAACAAGCCGAGATCGACGCGACGCGCAAGCGGCTCGACCTCAAACGGGTGCAGCTGCGTTTCCAGCAGACGCGTACCGAGGATCTGCACCGTCAGATCTCCGAGACCAGCGCCGCCATCGACCGCGTCACGGCCACGCTCGACACGATCGACGCGCAGCTGCATCAAACGCAGCGAAAACTCGCCTGGAATCAAGTGCAGCTCGATGCGGCCGAGGCGACCTTGCGCCGCCATAACGACGCGCTGCGCCGGCGCCTGGTCGATGCCTACGAACGTGGCGACCTCGGGTACGTCAACGTCTTACTGTCTTCGACCTCATTTAACGATTTCGCCGAGCGCTGGGAAGACGTGCGCTATCTGATCGCGGCGAATCAAAAGACCGTACGCGAACGCCGCACGGCCGAACGGGAGGTCGCCCGTAATGAGCGCGCGCTCGAAGCGGAGCGCATCGCGCTCGACGGCTCGCTACAGGCGAAGAAGCTCGCGCGCTACCAGCTGGCATCGCTCGTTACGCAGCGCACGCAGCTCGCCGGCGCCGCCGAGGCGCAGCGGCGCAGCGTCGCGGCTGAGGTGACGCATCTCGAAGAACTCTCGGCGCAGCAAGAGAGCGCACTCGAAGCGTTCATCCGGCAGCGTCAGCGCGAAGAAGCCGCGCGGCGAGCCGCCGAAGCCGAAGCTCGGCGCCGGGCAGCGCAGCTGGCCGGGCTGCAGCA
>JALYUE010000160.1 GCA_030853925.1 Vulcanimicrobiota bacterium
GTTCAAGCTCGACCGCGATGGCGAGAAGCGGCGCAAGCAGCTTGCGAGCGTACATGCGCGCGGTCTGACGGTCTCTTCGTTTCAAGCCGACATTCATGCGCTCTTCCCGACACATCTCAAGCGCGAACCGGCCGCCGTCGACGCGCGCCGCGACGCGCTTTTCGAAACGCTCGACACGCTCGCCCCGCAACTTCCCGGCACGGTTTTCGTTCTCAACACCGGCATCGCCGCGCGCGGCGACGTACAAACCGCGTTCGATGTCACCGTCGCGATCTACCGAGATCTCGCTCGGCGAGCCGCAGACTTAGGCGTGCGGCTCGCGCTCGAACCGCTTCATCCGCTTGCGATGAACGAAGATTCGTTCGCCTGGAATCTCGAAGACGCGCTCGACGTCGTCGCTGCCGTCGGCCATGAGGCACTCGGTATCTGCGCCGATATTTGGAATCTTGCCGGTCAATACGATCTGCGTGCTCGATTGGCGCGCTGTGCCGGCAAGATTTTCGTCGCTCAAGTCTCCGACTACCGCCGCCCGCGCTCGTTTCTCGACCGGCTCGCCGTCGGCGATGGGTCGATCGAGTATCGGCCCTTCCTCGATGGCCTGCGCGATGCCGGCTACGACGGTCCGCTCGTTTTAGAAATTTTTTCAAAGAACGTTCCGGACTCTCTGTACGATGGCGACCTTCGTGCGGTCGTCGAACGGAGCCGCGAAGCGCTCGCGCGTCTGCTCGGCGAATCGCCGTCGCAATAGTGCGATCGCCGCGGCTGCTGCTTCGCACCGATCATTATACCGAAGGCGTCGTCGTCGATACCGACGGAACGGTATTCTTCTCGATGACGAGCGTCGGCACGATCTCGCGCTACGATCCTCGTGCGGACTCGGCAATCGTTTGGGCGCACGTCCCGGCCGCCAACGGTCATGCGATCTGCTCCGACGGTACGCACGTCGTCATGTCGAGCGTCGGCGCGATCCTTCGCCTCGACGCGAGCGGACGCGCCACGACGGTCGTCGCTTCCAGCGTGGACGGGCGCTGGCTAACGTATCCGAACGATGTCGTGCTCGATCCATATCGAGGCGGCTTTTACGTTACGGACTCGGGCTACAAGGCGACACCGAAAACGGTGCCGCGCGACCCGCAGGGTCGCGTCTATCGGGCCGAACCCGATGGCCGCGTGCATCAAGTCGCGGGCGGCATTGCGTATGCAAACGGCATCGCTCTCTCGCCGGACGGTAAGCGCCTCTACGTCGGCGAGAGCGTCACGAGCCGTATCTGGTCGTACGCGGTGCTGGACGATGGAACATTGGGAGCGCGCGCCTTGCTTGCCCAGACTCCGACGACGTCGCGCGAGACGTCCGTGCCTGACGGCATCACTCTCGGTCCCGGCTCGCGCCTGTACGTTGCGCACTATGGCGCGGGAGAGGTGCTGGTGTACGAGCCGGACGGCGTGCTCGCGCAGCGACTCGACGCCGGCAACAAAGCAACGAGTCACGTTGCGTTCGCGCCGGACGGCCGCACGCTCTACGTCTCCGGCGGCATTGAAAGCGAAGCGGGCGCCGGCGCGATCTTCGCAATCGATCTGTAAGCGGCTTGCGCTGCGTGGGTGCCGCGAGCCGTCGATGCCTCGTTTTGTATGTGTGAACGTTTGAACATGAAAAGTGGAAAGAGAGCGTTGCAGCGATGTCTCAACTTGCGAAGGTTCTCGTAGATCGCATCTCCGTGTCGGCGTATACCATTCCGACCGATCGGCAGCCGGAATCGGATGGAACGGCGGTGTGGAACGCGACGACGCTCGTGCTCGTCGAGATCGAAGCGGGCGGTAAGCGCGGGACGGGCTGGACGTACGAGAGCGCCGCCGCCGGCAAACTTATCCAGGAGCAACTTGTCGAGATCGTTCGCGGCGAAAACGCACTCGACACGCGGGCGATTTGGAATAAGCTGACCGGCAAGGTGCGGAACACCGGGCGCAGCGGCTTGGCGTCGTATGCGATTGCGGCAGTCGACATCGCGCTCTGGGATCTACGAGCCCGCCTGTACGACGTCGCGCTCTGCGACCTCATGGGGCTCGTGCGTGAAGAAGTCCCGATCTACGGAAGCGGCGGCTTCACCTCGTACGACATTCCGACGCTTCAACGCCAACTCGCAGGCTGGGCGGAAGCCGGAATTCCTGCGGTCAAAATGAAGGTCGGTCGCGACCACGCCGCCGATCCTGCGCGCGTTGCCGCCGCACGCGCGGCCATCGGGTCCGACTGCCGCCTCTTCGTCGACGGCAACGGCGGTTACGAGGTCTCGGAAGCGAACGCCATCGCGCGACGCTTCGCCGATTACGACGTTACGTGGTTCGAGCAGCCCGTCGATCATAACGACCTCTCGGGCACCCGCCGCGTGCGCGAACACGCGCCGCCCGGAATGGCGATCAGCTCCGGTGAGTACATCACCGATACGTGCCGCGCGGCGCTGGTTGCGGATGCGGTCGACGTGCTCCAAGCCGACGCGAGCCGCTGCGGCGGCTACACCGGCTTTCTCGCCATCGACGGTTATTGTGAGGTCATTCGCAAGCCGCTTTCGAGCCACTGTGGGCCGATGCTGCACCTCCACGTTGCCGCGGCCTCGCTGCGACTGCGCCACGCCGAGTATTTTCACGATCACGTGCGGATCGAAAAGATGCTGTTCGACGGGTTCATCGAGCCGGTTGACGGCAGGTTGCGGCCCGATCGCAGCCGCGCGGGACACGGCTTCGAATTCCGGCATGCGGACGCACGCCAGTTCGCTCTCTAAATCGATACTTGATGGTCTGACGTGGGGAACTCGACGGCACGCCGTAAAATCCGACGCGTAAAGCAACGCTCGAGACTAATCCTACCGTGGCATGTTTAGACCTGATAGTAACATGGCATGACTATCTCTGTTAGGACAATACGCACGAGCTCGATCAAGCTGAGACAGCAACGCGGTGACGAGTTGACATCGCAAAGTCTCACCCGCAGGCGGACATCGCGTGCGGAATCTGCGACGCAAAGGATACATGGCATGGCTCCGACCGTAAGTGACTTTCTTTTCGAGCGCTTAGGTGCTTGGGGTATCAAGCGAATCTTCGGCTATCCGGGTGACGGCATCAACGGGTTGATGGGCGCGTTCAAACGCACGGAGGGCCGGATGGAGCTGGTGCAGGTTCGTCATGAGGAGCAGGCTGCGTTCATGGCAACCGCTCACGCCAAATACACGGGCGAGGTCGGCGTCTGCATGGCGACTTCGGGTCCCGGTGCGATTCATCTGTTGAACGGATTGTACGATGCGAAGGGCGATCACATGCCGGTCGTCGCGATCGTTGGGCAAGCCGCCAGAAGCGCTATGGGCGCGAGCTATCAGCAAGAAGTCGATCTGAACGTGTTGTTCAAAGACGTCGCAAGCGAGTTCTGCCAGACGGTGACCAGTCCGCTCGCGATTCGACACGTCGTCGATCGGGCAGTGCGGATCGCGAAATCGTCGCGCGCCGTCACCTGCATCATCATTCCCAAGGACGTGCAAGAACTTCCGGCCGTCGAGAAGCTGCCCCGCAAGGCGAATATGTCGCATAGCGGCGTCGGGTACGAGCCGCCGCGGATCGTTCCGCACGATGCCGATTTGCAGCGTGCGGCTGCCATTCTCAACGAGGGTAAGCGCGTCGCCATGCTCGTCGGAGCCGGTGCCGCGAGTGCGGCGGAAGAAGTTATCGCCGTCGCCGATCTCTTGCAGGCGGGTTGCGCGAAAGCGCTTCTCGGCAAAGCGGTGCTGCCGGACGACTTGCCGTGGGTCACGGGCGATATCGGGTTGCTCGGCACGCGGCCGAGCTCCGACATGATGACGGAATGCGACACGCTCTTCATGATCGGTTCGAGCTTTCCGTACGATCAGTTCCTTCCCGAAGAAGGTAAAGCGCGCGGAGTGCAGATCGATATCGAAGGCGGTAACCTGGCGCTGCGCTATGCGATGGATGTCAATCTCGCGGGCGATGCAGCGGACACGCTGCGTGCGCTGCTGCCGTTACTGAAGCAGAAGATCGATACGTCGTGGCGCGAGAAGATCGTCAAGAATCGTGCCGAGTGGGCGAACGTGAACGCAAGCAGAGCCGCGATCGATGGCGAAAGCGGACAACTTAATCCGGAGGTGTTGTTCACGGAGCTTTCGCCTCGGCTCCCCGATCGCTGCATCCTCTCGGGCGACGCCGGTACCGCCACGAACTGGCTCGCTCGGCATTTGCAGATGCGTGCGGGCATGAAGTTCTCGCTATCGGGCAGCCTCGCGACGATGGGGCCTGCGGTTCCGTATGCGATCGCGGCGAAATTCGCGTTTCCTGACCGGGTCGCGATCGCGCTGACCGGCGACGGCGCGATGCAGATGAGCGGTCTCAACGAAATGATAACGATTCAAAAGTATTGGAAGACGTGGAGCGATCCGCGCCTGATCATTCTCGTTCTCAACAATCGCGATCTCAATCAGGTGACGTGGGAGATGCGGATCGAGTCGGGCGACACGAAATTCGACGCATCGCAAGATTTGCCGGACTTTCCGTACGCCAAGTATGCGGAGATGCTCGGTTTCGTCGGCGTCCGCGTCGACAAGCGCGAGGACGTGGGGGCTGCGTGGGAGCGGGTTTTGTCCGCCGACCGGCCCGCGATTCTCGAAGCGTGGGTCGATCCGAACATCTCGATCATTCCGCCGCATATCAGCTTCGAACAAGCGAAAAACATGACGTCGGCTTTGCTCAAGGGCGACCCGAACGAACTCGGTATCATGCTCGATTCGGCCAAGAGCGTGTTGGCCGGGATTTTGCCCGGTCACAAAGGCGACAAGGGCGAGCGCTGATGGTCGTCTGCGCGAAGCTCGGGCATCGTTCGTGCCGGCTTAACGGGTAGCCCGTGCCGCAGCTGTACGGAAAGCACTACACGCGTACCGAGTTGGCGGCTTACGCCGGTCGTCTCGACGCGCTCGTAGGTATCGCGCCGGCCGAGCGAGGCGACGGGCGCGGCCGAGGCGTCCGGGAGTTCGCCGTGCGCACGGGTAGCGGATTTTCATTCGTTTCCGTTGCCGACCGCGCACTCGACGTCGCGTTCGCGCACTTCAACGACGTGCCGCTCTGCTGGAACTCGTGTAACGAGATCGCGGCGCCTTCGTTCTTCGAGCCGGAGGCCGACGGCTTCTTGCGCACCTTTGTCGGCGGCTTGTTCACCACGTGCGGTCTTGCGAATTTCGGGCCGGCGGGGAACGACGCGTGGGGAACGTTCGGTTTGCACGGACGCATCGATTCCACACCGGCCGAAAACGTGCGTTGCTCGACGAATTGGCTCGACGAGCATACGTGCGTTCTCGAGATTGCGGCAACGATGCGCGAGACGCGTGTCTTTGGAGAAAATTTTCGGCTCGAGCGTCGCCTGCGCACACATGCCGGCGGCAACCGGCTCGAACTGCGCGATGAAGTGATCAACGACGCGGGAACGCGCCGGCCACACATGATTCTGTATCACTGCAACGGTGGATTCCCGGTACTCGATGAAGCGGCGCGCCTCTACGTCTCACACGCTGGAGTCAAACCGCGCGACGCGGAAGCCGCGGACGGGCTTGGAGTTTGGGATCGCGGCGGCTTGTCGCAGCCGGGCTTCAAGGAACAGGTGTTCATTCACGAGCCGATCGCATGCCGCGACGGCCGCGCGGCCGCGGTGCTGTGGAATCCGACCCTGCGTGCAGGCAGCGGACTCGGACTCTCCATTCGTTTTGATCCGGCGCAGTTACCCGGCTTCTTCACGTGGCGTATGCTCGGCCACGGAACGTACGTCATGGGCATGGAACCGGCCAACTGCCCGACGATCGAGGGCCGCGTCGAGGCGGGTAAGCGCGGAACTCTACCGTTTCTCGAACCCGGCGAGTCTCGGACGTACGACCTGGAGTTTGAAGTCCTTACCAGTGCGGACGAACTCGCCGCCATCCTCGCCCAAATCCCTGAACCGTCGGAGCTTGTTGAGTGCCGAAAAGAGTCGTGATCCTCGGGGCCGGGTTTGCCGGAATGAACGTCGCGCGGCATCTCGAGCGCTTCTCGCGGCCGGACGAAGTCGCGGTAACTGTCGTAAACCGCGAAAACTACATGCTCTTCACGCCCATGCTTCCGGAGGTTTCGAGCGGCTCGATCGAACCGCGCCATATCGCGGCGCCGTTGCGTGCGATCCTTCGTAAGACCGCGTTCGAACTCGGCGAGGTCACGGGCGTTGATTTCGCAGCGCGAACCGTTGCGCTCCGGCGGCGCGGGGGCGAAGGCGACGCGAGCCTACCCTTCGACCAACTCGTCGTCGCACTCGGCGCCGAAAATTCGACGCACGGCGTGCCGGGAGCAGAAGAGCATACGTTCCCGCTTAAGACGCTACGCGACGCGGTCGCATTGCGCGACGTCACCATCACGGCACTCGAGAATGCGGCGACGTCGACGAACGACGGTGAGCGCCGCAGTCTGACGACCTTCGTCGTCGTCGGCGGCGGCTTTACCGGCGTGGAGGCGGCGGGAGAGTTGCTCGCGTTCTTACGTTCCGCGGCGCGTTTCTACCCGCGCGTCGAAACGAACGACGTTCGTATCGTTTTGGTCGCCGGCAGCGATCGTCTCCTCGAGCAACTCTCGCCCGCGCTCGGGAAACTCGCGCACGACATGCTCGGGCGGCGCGGTGTCGACGTCGTTTTGCGCGATGAGGTAGCGGCGGTCGACGCGGGCGGCATCAGCCTCGCGTCCGGGAAACGGTACGAAACGCGTTGCGTGGTGTGGAGCGCCGGCGTGCGGCCGTCGCCGCTCGCGGCGAAACTCGATCTCGCGCATTCCAAGCATCATGCGATCGTCGTAAACGCCGATCTATCGGTCAAAGGAACGCCGGACGTGTGGGCGCTCGGCGATTGCGCGCAGATACCGAAGCCGGGCGGAGGTTCGTACCCGCAAACCGCGCAGCACGCGGTCCACGAGGCGAAGCGGCTGGCGCGTAATCTTTTGGCAAAACTTCGCGAGCGAGAAACGAAGCCGTACGCGTATCGTGCGCGGGGCATGATGGCGTCGCTCGGGGCGCATGAAGGGCTCGCGGAAATCGGCGGGCGCATCACGCTCTCCGGGTTGCCGGCCTGGTCTTTATGGCGCGCGTACTACCTTTGGCAGCTTCCCGGTAACGACCGCAAGGCGCGCGTGGCGCTCGACTGGAGTCTCAACTTTCCTTTTCCTGCGGATATTGCGAGCGTACGATGAATCTCGAAAACAAAGTTTGCATCATCACGGGCGCGGCGACGGGCATCGGCCGCGCGATCGCCACGAAATTCGTCAAAGAAGGCGCTACGGTTGCGATCGACTACGTCGGTAACAGCGACCGTGCGGACGAACTGGTTTCCGCCCTCAAAACGATCGGCGGCCGCGCCGTCGCGATCGCTGCCGACGTCAGCGATGCGAAACAAGTCGCGATGTTGTTCGACGAAACGATCAAGACGTTCGGCAGGCTCGACGTCCTAGTCAACAACGCCGGCATTGAGAAGAAGATGCCGTTCGTCGACACGCCCGAAGAAGAGTGGAACAAGGTCATCGCCGTCAACCTGACGGGTCCTTTCCTGTGCAGCCAGCGCGCGGCGAAGCAGATGATCGCGCAAGGCGACGGAGGGCGCATCATCAACGTGTCGTCGGTTCACGAGGATCTCGCGATGCCGACGAACAGCCCCTACTGCGCGGCCAAAGGCGGTTTGCGGATGTTGATGCGCACGATCGCGGTCGAACTCGCGCCGCATAATATCTTGGTCAACAACATCGCTCCGGGCGCGGTCGATACGCCGATGGACGCGGAGCTCAAGGCCGATTCCAAAGAGTTCCACGAGTTGTTGGCCGAGATTCCGCAGGGGCGCATGGGCAAACCGGAAGAGATCGCCGAGATGTGCGCCTTCTTGGCGTCGAGTGCTGCCTCATATTCGACGGGCTCCACGTTCTTCGTCGACGGCGGCCTCATTCGACAGGGCGGCTCCTTGTGATTGCTGCCCAAAATCTTCCCGCCCGTACGCTCGGAACGGGCGAAAGCGTTGGAACCTACGTCGTCGGCGACGATCAGATGGCGGTCGGGAGCACGCTCGGAAGCCCGCGCCTGTGCATGACGATCAAGGCGAGCGGGGCGATCGAGAAGATCTACTCGGTCGATGCGGGCGAAGTACTGTTCGGAACGCTCGTCCTGCACTTTTGGGATAGCGTAACCGGTGCGAAGCTGTTGCCACTGCCCGGCCGTTTCGTCATTCATCCCGAACATCAAGAACATCTGTACCAGCTGCCGAACCACGTGTCGGTGCACGAAACGCTTTTCGCGCTGAGCGGTGCGCCGGTGGACGGCGACGTCGATCCGCCCGCGGCGTATTACCGGGTCCAACTTCATAACAACGGACCCGATGCAGTATCGTTTAGTACGTATGCATTTAGTCAACTACGCGGACATACCGCCCACGATGTCGTCGCCGCATACGATCCCGAGCGTCGGGCGATCGTAGCGTGGAATACGGGCGAACCCGATTGCGTCCGGTTATTCGGGGTGTCGGAGATCCCGGCCGGCTACGAAACGACGATCGATCACGACAAGGCGCTCGCTTTTAGGCGCCCTAAGCCGCTCGCAGGCGCCGCCGATACGCCGCCCGGCCAAGACACGCTCGGCGTTTTCGAAGTCGCGCACGCACTACAGGCCGGTGAATCGGCCGACTTTTATTTTACATTCGCTCTCTCGAACGAAGGTCGCGTCGACGCCGAGCGTACGTACGATGCGGCGCCGCCTGCAAGCGAGGCGCTCGAACGCACCAAGAGCTATTACGCCGACATCCTCGGCCGTTCCATGTTGCTCACGCCCGACGACGATCTCAACCGCGGTGTCTTATGGGCGAAAGCGAACATGATGCGGACGATCTTAAAGCCGCGGACGGGTTGGTCGTTCGTGAACGACCCGACGCGCTCCAACAACAGCGTCGGTCGCGATACCGCCTGGTTCGGCTACGGTGTCGACTACGTTCGGCCGGACGTCGCGCGCGAAGCGCTGCTCGCCTACGTCGATCTGCAAGAACCTTCGGGTATGATCGTCGAGTACTACGACATCCGCAACAACAAGACGGCGGATTACGGTCTCAACATCAACGATAACACGCCGCTCATCATCCTCGCGCTCTTGCACCACTACCACGTGACCGGAGATCGCGAATTTCTCGAGCGCGTGTACCCGGCCGCCTTACGTGCCGCCCGCTACATTCTCTCGCAGCGCGACGCCCGCGGCCTCGTCTGGTGTACCTCAACCAAAACGTCGGATTGGGGCATCGTCGGTTGGCGCAACGTCATCGCCAACTACCGGCTCTCGGGCGCGACGACCGAGCTGAATTCCGAATGCTATGCCGCGCTCGGAACGGTCGCGACCATGGCGACCGCACTCGATAAGCCGGCCGATGCCTCCGAGTTCGCGGGGCATGCGGCCGGCTTGCGCAGTGCGATTCAGCACCATCTTTACAACCAGAATAACGGTCTGTACTATCTGAACATCGACGTTGACGGGCAGCCCCGCAGCGACGTCACGGCCGACCTCGTATTTCCCGTCATTTTCGGCGTCGCGGACGACGATACGGCAGCGCGCATCATCAACCGCTTGAGCGCGGAGGACTTCTGGACGGACGCCGGCATTCGCACCGTTCCCCGGGGCGCGCCGAATTACGGCGCGACGCACGGCTACGGCTTGCTCGGCGGAGTGTGGGTGGGCGCGACCTTCTGGTTTGCGTTTGCCGCCGCACGCTTCAACGCCGATTTGATGGCGCGGTCACTCGCAACCAGCTTTACGCACTACTCGCGCGACCCGCGCAAGAACAACACGGTGCCCGGGCAGTTTTCGGAGTGGCTTCATGGCGAGACGCTCGTCAACCAAGGCATGATGCTGTCGCCCTGGTTTCCACCGCGCTATCTGTGGGCGGCGATCGAAGGCGTAGCCGGGCTCGATATCACGACCGACCCGCCGGGCCTCAGTCCGCGGCCATCGCCGAATTGGCGATGGCACGGGATGCGGGGTTTACCGTTTCGCGGCCGGACCTTAACGTGGTTCGCGGTGCGGACGCCGGACCTACGCGTCTACTCGAACGAGCCTTTCGCGCAAACGCCGGGCGAGACGTACGCCGAAGACATCTCTCACATGCTCAGGCTAAGCGGCGGTTCGGTCGTTGCGGTCGCGTTGCGTCGTGCCGGATCGTTCGTCATTTTTATCGGCAACACGACCGAACACAGCGTCGTCGCAGCTTTCAATCTCGTCGATTCGGAGCTGGAGGGAATGCACGCGGTGCGCATGTACAATAGCCTTCGCAATGCGTGGGTTGACGGTGAGAAGCTATCGGCCGATCGATTGCGAGCCGGAGTTCCGCTCGAAATCGAGCGCAAGGGATTCTGTATCGTAGAATGTAGCATAGCCGACAAGTCGCGTCCGTGACGTTGTCGCCGCTGCCGCTTGGAGGAACGGCGCAGTCGGGCGCACTGCACCAGATGTGGGTCGTGTTCTTTTGGGCCGGCGTCGGCGTCGCGATCGTGGTCTATGGCTTGATCGCCTGGTGCGTGCTTCGTTACCGCAGGCGCCCGACCGACGACGCATTTCCGTCGCAGTTTCGGCGCAACAACCGGATGGAGGTCGTGTACACGGCGACGCCGATCCTCATGGTAATCGCTTTGTTTTTCATTTCGTATGCGGCCGAACGGCACGTGGAAACGATCGCACGGCAACAGCAGGTCGTCGTCGACGTCACGGGATTTCGCTGGTCGTGGCGTTTCGAGTATCCCCAGCTCGGCGTCAGCGTCATCGGGACAGCCGATAAACCGCCCGAATTCGTGTTGCCCGTCGATGCGACGACCCGTTTAAACGTCGCCTCCGTGGACGTCGATCACTCGTTTTGGGTCCCCGGGTTCCTGTTCAAACGGGACGCGATTCCAGGGCTACAAAACGTCTTCGACTGGACGCCCACGAAAGTCGGGACGTATCGGGGAGAATGCGGAGAGTTCTGCGGCCTCAATCATGCGATCATGTCGTTTACGGTGAAGATCGTAACGCAGCCTGAGTTCGACCGTTGGGTGCGTGCGCACCGTCGTCTCGCGCTCCGTGCTTCGGGGAGCGGCGAGTGAGTGCCGTCGCGGTTCCGTCGGCTCGCTCCGAACGTTTAGTGCATGAAGGCCTGATCGCGTGGCTCGCCACGACCGATCACAAGAAGATCGGCATCATGTATTTTGGCGTGACGCTCGCGTATTTTCTGATTTCCGGCGCGCTCGCGCTCGTCATTCGGGCGCAACTGGCGGCGGCGAACTTGCACCTCGTCGGCGCGCACGCCTACAACGCCATCTTCACCCTGCACGGAACTGCGATGATCTTTCTGTTCGTCGCACCCTTCGCACTCGGCCTCGGCAACTATCTGCTGCCGTTGCAAATCGGCGCGCCGGACATGGCGTTTCCGCGTCTGAACGCCTACTCGTTTTGGCTCTTCGTCTTCGGCGGCATCTCCGTCTTTGCGGGCTCGCTGACGGTAACCGGCGCCGCCGCCTCCGGCTGGACCGCGTACGCGCCGCTCTCGACGCTCAAGGTGGGCTTCGGCGCCGGACAAGACCTCTGGATCGCGGGCGTCATGCTCGTCAGTACGTCCTCGATCCTGACGGCTTGCAACTTTTTGACGACGGTTTTTATCTACCGCACGCCCGGCATGACGATGTGGCGCATCCCGATTTTCGCCTGGGAGATGGTAGCGACGTCGCTCCTGATTCTCATGGCATTCCCCATGCTCACTTCCGTGTTGATGATGTTGCTGGTCGACCGCCATCTCGGCGGCCATTTCTTCGATCCGAACCTCGGCGGCAGCGCGATTCTCTACCAGCATCTGTTCTGGTTCTTCGGGCACCCCGAAGTGTACATCATGATCTTGCCGTACTTCGGCGTGGTCACCGAAGTGATCGCCGTCTTTTCGCGCAAGCCGGTCTTCGGGTATACCGGCCTCGTACTCGCGACGTTCGCGATCGCCGGGCTGTCGATGGGCGTTTGGGCGCACCATATGCTGACGACCGGTGCCGTGGTCGACCCGTTTTTTTCCGCCGTCTCGTTCTTGATTGCCGTACCGACCGGTGTCAAGTTCTTTAATTGGATCGGTACGATGTGGAAAGGCCAGCTTACCTTTCCGACGCCCATGCTCTTCGCGCTCGGGTTCCTGGCGAATTTCTTAATCGGCGGAATCACGGGCGTCATGCTCGCGGCGCCGCCGATCGACTTTCAAGCGCGCGACAGCTACTTTCTCGTCGCGCATTTCCACTACGTGATCGGCGGCGGAAGTCTGTTTGCAATCTTCGCTGCGATCTATTTCTGGTTTCCCAAAGTATTCGGCTTCATGTTGAGCGACCGCCTCGGCAAGTGGTCGTTCTGGCTGACCTTCGTAGGGTTTAATTTGACGTTCTTTCCGATGCACTTCTTGGGCGTCATGGGAATGGTGCGCCGCATCTATACCTATCCGGACTTGCCGGGTTGGGCCGCGCTCAATGCCGTCGCGACCGCCGGCGCGGCCGTGCAGGCTGCGGGCATTCTCGTGTTCCTCGTAAACGTGTATGTCTCGACGTGGCGGCGCGTTCCGGCGGGTGACAATCCATGGGACGGCTACACCCTCGAATGGGCGACCACGTCGCCGCCGCCCGAACTCAATTTCGAAAAGATACCGCCCGTCCGTTCCGAGCGCCCCGCATTCGATCTCAACCATCCCGACGTTGCGAAGATGACGAACCGATGAAGATCGGCGTCAGGCTCTTTCTGTCTTCGATGGCGTTCGGGATCGTCATCGCAGCCATTTATGGTTTTACGACGCGCGACATCGTCGGCATGATCTTTCTCGGCGCCATGGCGCTCGCGCTCGTCATCGTGGCAATCTTCATCGTCGTTGCCGAGCGTGAGGCGAACCTCGCCGGCGACCAGGAGAACATGTCGCCGGCAGACGTCGCCGGCGAAGAGTTGGGCGCGTTTACGCTGGAGAGTTATTGGCCCATTCTTGCGGCCGCCGGCACCGCACTATTTTTGCTCGGCGTCGTGTTTCTGCCGGGAATCTCGTTCGCGTTCATGCTCGCGGGCGCTGCGTTGATTGCCTGGACCGCGCGCTTTATGGTTCGCGAGAGCACGTGACCGGGCTCGCGTCACTGCCGTGAAAGCAGTTCAAGCTCGCGCTTCGCAGCGCATCGACGGGCCGACGTCTTCGAAGAACCTCGCCCTGCGCACGCATCCGCTCGTGTTCGGTCTCGTGCTTTTTCTCGCATCCGATCTTATGATTTTCGGCGGGTTCATCGCCGCCTATTTTAACCTACGCAGCCTTGCAAATGTCTGGCCGCCGCAGGGCGTCAAGCTCGATACGACGTCCGCCGCGATCGGGACCGCGATGCTCGCGGCATCGAGCGGCTCGATGCTCTTCGTAACGCACCACCTCGCCCGCAATAAGTTTACGGTCTCGCGTTTATGGCTCGGCGTGTCGATTCTCTTGGGCACTGCTTTCGTTCTGCTTTCGTTGCACGACTGGTCCAAAAACACGTTCCGCGTCGATTCGAACGCGTACGGCTCGCTGTACTACACGATGACCGGGTTTCATATCGCTCACGTTTCGTCAGGCGTGCTGCTCATGATTATGCTGTTCGCAAATATGGGGAAGGCGGCGTTTCAACGCAATCGGCGCGCCGGTGCCGAGGCGATCGGCTTCTTTTGGCATTTCGTCTTTTTGATCTGGCTGCTGATTTGGGGCTCGATCTATGTCGTCCAGTAGCGTTGCGATTTTGCGGAGACTTGCATGAAAGCGAAAGAAATGCTCGTGGCGGGATTGCTCGTCGCCACGCTTTTAGCGAGCATCGCTTTCGCGTTCGTGTATGCGTTCGGCGCGCAAACGCAGCTGTCCGCGGCTGTACTTTGCATCGCGTTCGGAACGCTGGCGGCGGCGATGGTCGTCTGGGAGCACGAACTGATGCCGCGTCGAGAGTCGATCGAAGAGCGCGGCTCCTTGCCCTCGGGGGAGCAGAAAAACGAAGTGGCGGCGCAAGCATTCGCGCAAGGCGTCGAGGATGTCGTCGGCCGCCGCTCGTGGCTCGTCAAGCTTTTGGCGGGCGCGATCGGCGCGCTGGGCGTAGCCGCGATTTTCCCGCTGCGCTCGTGCGCGCCGAAGCTCGCAAGTCCGTCGGACGTCGCCAACACGTCATGGCGTAAGGGGGCGCGGCTCGTGCGTGAAGACGGCACGCTCGTGCGCGCGAGCGACCTCGCAGTAAACTCGATCGTGACCGTTTTCCCCGAAGGTCACGTCGGCGCCGCATCGGCAGATGCGATGGCGAACGACGCGACGGTTCTCGTGCGGGTACCGGCGGACGAGCTGCACCTGCCCGCCGACCGCACCGCGTGGGCGCCGCAGGGTCTGCTCGCTTTTTCGAAAGTATGCACGCACGCGGGGTGCCCGGTCGCCCTCTATCGTGCGGCCGCGCGGCAGCTATTTTGCCCGTGCCACCAGTCAACGTTCGACGTGCTCACCGGCGGGACGCGCACGTTTGGACCGGCAGCGCGGGCGTTGCCGCAGCTGCCCATCGCGATTGCAGCCGATGGAACGTTGGAAGCTCAGGGCGATTATGCGGAGCCGATCGGCCCGGGGTATTGGGAGCGCGGATGATCGCTAAACGCGTCATCACGTTTCTCGATGACCGTCTGGGCTCGTCGGCCTTCGTCAAGGCGGCGCTAAATAAGGTCTTCCCCGACCACTGGGCGTTCATGCTCGGCGAAATCTGCGTGTATGCGTTCATCGCGCTGCTCGCGACCGGCACGTACATCGCGTTTTTCTTCAACGATTCCAGTGCGCCGACGATCTACCACGGCCCTTATGCCTCCCTCGACGGACGCTCGGTTCCTGCGTCGTTCGCGTCGGTGATGGATCTCTCGTTCTCGACGCATCTCGGCCTCTTCGTGCGGCAAGTGCATCATTGGGCGGCGCTCGTTTTCATCGGAGCGATCGTCTTCCACATGATGCGCATTTTTTTCACCGGTGCGTTCCGCAAGCCGCGCGAATTGAATTGGACGATCGGCGTCACGTTGTTTTTACTCGCGCTCGCGGAAGGCTTCTGCGGATACTCGCTTCCGGGCGATCTGCTTTCCGGCGCGGGACTTCGCATCGCATACTCGGTAGCGGAATCGATTCCGATCGCGGGAACGTGGCTCGCACTCATCTTTTTCGGCGGCAAGTTCCCCAATCCGAACATTACGCAGCGCCTTTTCGTCGTGCACGTTTGGGTCGTGCCGCTGCTGCTCGCGGGAGCGATTTCGCTGCATCTCGGCATGGTGTGGCGCCAACATCATACGCAATTCGCCGGACCTCGGCGTAGCGAGCAAAACGTGGTCGGTTCGACGCTCTGGCCGTACTACGCGCTCAAATCGATCGCGCTGATGGTAGCGACCTTCGCCGTTCTCGCGCTGCTCGGCGGCTTCTTCACCATCAACCCGATTTGGATCTACGGTCCCTTCGATGGTTGGACGGTCGCGTCGCCCGCGCAGCCCGATTGGTACGTAGCTTGGCTCGACGGAGCGTTGCGCCTCGGGCCGGCGCTCGCGCTCCACATCTTCGGCCATACCGTACCGCCGGCGTTCTGGTCGGGTATCGCCATGCCCGGCGTCCTCTTTGGCGCGATGTTGCTCTGGCCGGAAATCGAACGTGCGATCACACGCGACGATCGCGAGCACAACATCGACGACATGCCCTACGAAAAACCGTGGCGCCTGGGTTTGGGCGTTGCGGTCATCACGTTCGGCACCGTACTCGGCTTCGCCGGAAGCGACGATATTCAGGCGAGAATATTCCACATGGACGTCGAGAAGCTCATGACGTTCTATCGCTTCCTG
>JALYUE010000169.1 GCA_030853925.1 Vulcanimicrobiota bacterium
CCGCACGAGCACCGCGAGCATCGCACGTCGTCAGCGTCGCGGCGAATGCCCGTCCCGACGAATCCACGACCTCGAGCGGATCGCCGACGGCGCGCCGCAAGACGACGGTAAGTTTGCGCGCGTCGCCGGCAGCGAGTTCGACGACGTCCCCGAGCCCATACACGCCCGATACGAAGAAGCGCGCTACGGTGATCGGCGGCCCTGCTTAATCCGGTCGGAACGCGTCTTTGACGCGATCGAAAAACGTCCGGTCCTGCAACTCGTCGCCTTCCAAGCGCGCGAACTCTTCGAGCAGCTCGCGCTCGCGCCGCGACATTTTCGTCGGCACCGTCACGCGGACCGACACGAGCAAATCGCCCCGCGTCGAACCGCGGACGGTCGGCATGCCTTTACCGCGAACGCGGTACGTCGCACCGGTCTGCGTACCGGCAGCGATTTGCAACGGAACGTCGCCGTCAAGCGCGGCGACGTCGAGCGTGGCGCCGAGCGCCGCTTGGGTAAACGCGATCGGCTGTTCGAGATAGACGTCGGCGCCGTCGCGTCGATAGCGCGGATGTTGCGCGACGCTCAAATAGACGTAGAGATCGCCCGCAGTTCCGCCGCGCGCTCCACCCTCGCCGTTGCCAGAAACGCGGATGCGGCTGCCGTCGTCGACGCCTGCGGGAATTTTTACCGTCAGCGTCCGCTCGCGTTCGACCCGGCCGCGGCCGCGGCACGTCTCGCAGGGCGTAGGAACGAACGTGCCTTCGCCGCCGCATTTCGTACATGTGGTTTGAGTGACGAATTGTCCGAGCGGCGTCTGGCGAACCGCGCGCATCGCGCCCGAACCGCCGCAGCGATCGCAGCGCTGCACGAGCGTCCCCGGCTTCGCGCCCGAACCCGCGCACGTTTCGCACTGTCCGAGGTGGTTGAACGCGATCTCGCGTTCGGCTCCGCGGAACGCGTCTTCGAGCGTGATCTGCAGGTCATACCGCAAATCCGAACCGCGCTGCGGTCCGTTCGAGCGCTGACTGTTCGAGCGCCCGCCTCCGCCGAAAAACATGTCGAAGATATCGGTAAAACCCTCGCCGCCGAAGGGTCCGGTCGCCTGGCCCGCACTCGCGCCGTTCGGTGCGCTTCCAAAGCGATCGTAGTGTTGGCGTTTCTGCGGATCGCCGAGCACTTCGTACGCTTCGTTAATTTCTTTAAAACGCGCTTCGGCCGTCGTTTTGTCCGCAGCGACGTCGGGATGATACTTGCGCGCGAGGCCGCGGTAGGCGCGTTTGATGTCCGCCTCCGTAGCGTCTCGCTCGACGCCCAAAAGTGAATAATAGTTGGTCGGCACGGTTCCTCTAACGGATTTCAGTATTTGCGAGGTGGCGATTGAGCGATGTCGCCGTGCTCGACGCGAGCGCGAGCAGACGCGCGTACGGCATGCGCCGCGGCCCAAGAATCGCGAGCACCCCGACGGTTTCCTCACCGACGCGGTAGGGAACGGCGACGACGCTGCATTCGGTGATCTCGTCGGAACCCAGTTCGCGTCCGATCTTCACGCTCGGACCATCGCTCGTGATCGCGTCCGCCACGAGATCGTACAGCGCTTTCTGTTCTTCGATAACGCCGAGAATCGAGCGCAATTTGCGCAGATCTTGAAACTCCGGCTGATCGAGCAGATGCTGCGCTCCGCTCGAAACCACGGACGGAGATTCGCCCGAGCCCGCGGCCAGGCTCAAAACGGTCTGCAGCGTCGCGAGAAGTTCCCCCGGCAAGCCGGATTCCGCGACGACGCGCGCGACGTCGGCGGCGGCGATATCGCGCAGTACTTTACCGCTGAAAGCGGCATTGAGCCGATTCGAAAGGCGGGTTAAATCGTCGGCTTCGACGTCTGGCGAATGTTCGAACGGATATTGCGTCGCCGTGCCGAGCGACGTGACGACGACGGCGAGGCCGGTGCGCTCGGACAGCCAGATCAGCTGGATGTGACGAAAATGTTGCGTCTGGCGCTGCGGTGCGACGACGAAGGCGACGTTGCGGGACAGCTGCCCGAGAAGCCGCGTCGTATGCTCGATCACCTCGTCGAGTTCGCGACTCGCCGCGCGGAACTCGGCATGAATGCGACGCTGCTCCTCATTATGCAGCACCTCGGGACGCATCAGCTGGTCGACGTAGGTCCGGTAGCCCGCATCCGAGGGAATGCGCCCGGCTGAGGTGTGCGGCTGAACGAGGTAGCCGGCCGCTTCGAGTTCGGCCATTTCACTGCGAATCGTCGCCGAACTGACGCCCAAATTATACTTCTGCGTGAGCGTGTTCGACCCGACCGGCTCCGCCGTAGCGACGTATTCGTAGACCACCGTCGCCAAAATGAAGGCTTTACGCTTGTCGAGTTCGGGACGGGTGGGCTTTGAGTCGGGCAAGGTGACGCCTTAGCAGTCAGGACTCAGGAGTGCCAGCATTACTCGTCAGCGTAGCATTAGCCGCGACGGGGGTCAAGTGACGGGTGCTCACTTCGCTGTAACGAGCGAGCGGGCCGACCCGTTTCGGCGATGCTTTCGGCTTGGTAGCCCGGCCGGCCGCAACGCTCGATGCGATCGTAAAGCGCTTAACGATTCGACGCCGCCGCGGCACCGCTGCCCGCACCGGCCTCCTCGAGCGCGCTCGACAGTTCCGCCCAGTCGAGTTGGCCGACGGACACATGGCGCACGATTCCGTGCGCGCCGACGACGAGCGTTACGGGAATCGGCTCGACGCCGTACGCCGAAAAGATTTTGCGCCCCGGGTCTTCGACCACCGCAAATGCGAGTTGCCGTTGCAGCAAGAAAGCGCGCGCGACGCCGGGCGCCTCGTCGGAAATCGTCAGCACTTCAACCTCAGCGCCGTACGCCGCGCGCACCCGCGACAAAACGTCGAGTTCGTCGCGGCACGGTTCGCACCACGTCGCCCAGAAATTCAGCACGACGATTCGACCGGTCAAATTCGAGAGGCGCGCCGGACCGGCACCCGTATCGTACGCAAAATCGGGCGCTGCAGCGCGTAAGCGGATGTTTCGCAGACCCGTCGCCGGCCCGGCGTCATGTCTGCGCGCATCGGCGGGGCCATTCGTACAAAGAGCCGCAACCGCTATGCCGGCGGAAGCAAGGATGCGAATGGTTCGCGTCATGCTCTTCATATGTTCGGGCGCAGGCCGACGTCGCCGCAGGCGAAAGCTTCCAAGACGATTGGCTTGCAGGGAAGAATCATTCTTCTCGACGAGTTCGTCCCTCTGCTTTCGCGTGAGGTAATCGAGTCGATATGGATGTAGCTCAACACGAGGCGATTGAAGCACTGCTGCACGAGAAGCGGCACTTCCCGCCAAACCCCGAGTTTGCGGCAGAGGCCAACGCGCAGCCCGGCATTTACGAGGCAGCCGATCGCGACTACGAAGCTTTTTGGGCGACGTGGGCCGACAAGCTCGAGTGGATGGCGCCGTACGAAAAGATCTTAGAATGGAACGAGCCTTTCGCCAAATGGTTCGTCGGCGGGAAGCTCAACGTTTCCGTGAATTGTTTGGATCGCCACGTCAAAGCGGGTCTCGGCGACCGCATCGCTTACTATTTTGAAGGCGAGCCCGGCGACCGCTGGACGATTACCTACGAGCAACTATTGCGCGATGTCTGCCGCCTAGCCAACGGTCTGCGTAAACTCGGCGTCAAGAAAGGCGACCGCGTCGCCATCTACCTGCCGATGATCCCCGAATTGCCGGTTGCGTTACTGGCCTGTGCGCGCATCGGTGCGGCACATTCGGTGATCTTCGGCGGCTTTTCCGCCGATGCGATCGTCGACCGCGCGAAAGATGCCGAATGCGTCGCGATCATCACGGCGGACCAGGGTTGGCGACGCGGTAAGAAAGTGCCGCTCAAAGACACGGTCGATGTCGCCCTCGAACAGACGCCGACGATCAAGCACTGCATCGTGACCAAACGCGTCGGCGATCCGGCCAAAATGAAAGATGGGCGCGACGTGTGGTGGGACGACCTCGTCGCAAACGAAGCCGACACGTGCGAGCCCGAAGCGATGGACGCGGAAGACTTGCTCTTCTTATTGTATACGAGCGGCACGACGGCGAAGCCCAAGGGCATCATGCATACGACGGCCGGTTATCTCACCGGCGTCACCGCGACGACCAAACTCGTCTTCGACCTCAAAGATAAAAGCGACGTGTACTGGTGCACGGCCGATATCGGCTGGGTCACCGGGCATTCGTACATCGTGTACGGTCCGCTCGCGCTCGCAGCGACCGGCATCCTCTTCGAAGGCACGCCGGATTTTCCGGACAAGGACCGCTTTTGGGATACGGTCGAGCGCTATAAGGCGACGATCTTGTATACCGCGCCGACCGCGATCCGCTCGTTCATGAAATGGGGCGTCGAGCACGTCGAGAAGCACGACCTGTCGTCGTTGCGCCTTCTCGGCAGCGTCGGCGAGCCGATCAATCCCGAGGCGTGGATGTGGTATCACAAACACATCGGCGGCGGCCGGTGCCCCGTCGTCGACACGTGGTGGCAGACCGAAACCGGCGCCATCATGATCACGCCGCTAGAGGGCATGACGACGCTGTTGCCCGGCAGCGCGACCAAAGCGTTCCCCGGAATTTACCCGGATATCGTCGACGAGGCAGGCAAGAGCGTCCCGCTGGACGGCGGCGGCTATATCGTCTTGCGCCGGCCGTGGCCCTCGATGCTGCGCGGCATCTACGGTCAACCCGAACGCTACAAAGAAACGTACTGGTCCAAGTTCGAGCACATGTACCTCGCAGGCGACGGCTGCCATCGCGATGCCGACGGTAATTACTGGTTCATGGGCCGCATCGACGACGTCATGAACGTCAGCGGCCACCGCATCTCGACGACGGAAGTGGAAAGCGCGCTCGTCGATCATCCCGCGGTCGCCGAAGCGGCGGTCGTCGGCAAGACCGACAACCTCACCGGACAAGCGATCGTATGTTTCGTCACCGTCCGCGAAGGTATCGAGGGGACGCCGAAGCTCGGAGAAGAGTTACGCAAGCACGTCGGCGATCGGCTCGGTAAATTCACGACGCCGAAGCACTTGACGTTCACGCAAGAGCTTCCCAAGACGCGCAGCGGCAAGATCATGCGCCGGCTCTTACGCGATATCGCCGAAGGCC
>JALYUE010000005.1 GCA_030853925.1 Vulcanimicrobiota bacterium
TCGCGCAAGAGCTTCGTTTCCTCGGCTCGCCGTCAGTTCGCATTAACGGGCTGGACGTCGAACCTGCGGCGCGATCAGCGGAGCAATTTGGCTTGATGTGCCGCACCTACGAGACGCCACATGGTGCAGAAGGCGCGCCACCCCTTGAAATGATCCGCGCCGCACTTCGCCTTCAAATGCGCCTGTTTAGTGAGTCCTGAGACCGACCCCTTAAGAGATAATTCCCAAACCCTGAGGCGAAGCGGCCACTCATAACCCGAAAGTCCGTGCCAGAATGAAAAGTCGAAAAAGCGGCTTGTAACAAGCCTCAGGAGCGGCACTTTAAAGAATTTCGGCAACTCGTACTCAAGAACAGTGCTTGCACTCATCCTGGAACTGCCTTGGGGAGAGAAGGCGCGCTTTGTATTGATTCATCTCAACGCCGAGGCCGTCCGCACAAGCTCGCCTGAGATAAACGTCGAGGACAGCATGAACGCGTTCGTCGCCTCGCTTGGCCTTGCCACGCACGGCCGCGACGTCCGCACGATCAAAGACTAAGTCGCGCGCTTAGCGGCAGCGAGCATCATGCTCAAGTCCCCAGGCCAAGCGCGCCGCTCCGCGCTACACTCTGCGTATGGCATTCGAACTCGTCATCGCAGCGAAACGCGATCCGGCCGAGGGCACCGCCACGCGCGAAGCGGCCGCGCTGCCGCCCGCGAACGCGCCGTTGCCGGCCGCGATCGTCGACGTCGGCGGGGACTTCACTGCGGACGGTGCCGCGCAACTCGAACGTCGAGTTGCGGACTTGCTGGACTCGGCAGGCACCGTCATCATACGTTTCGCGTCGCTCGCTTGCGGCGGTTCAGAATCGCTCGTTCACTTTTCTCGCTGGGTCGAGAGCTTGCGGGCCGACGGATACGACGTCCGCGTGGCGGCCGGCGAACCGGCCGTCGCCGAATTGCTCGCGCAAGCCGACGTGCCGCGAGACGCCCTCATCGATGCGGCCGAGGCGGACGCCGTCGCGCGTCGCAGCACGCTCGACGTCCACCGCTGAGCGCTTCTGGGTATCACGCCCGCATGAGCGATAAAATCCTACCCGGCCGGCCGAAAGCCGATGACGAAATGCAAAACGCCACCGCCGGCGACGACGCGATGCAGGATGACCTGACGGAGGAGCGCCAGGTAACGCCGCGAGCGAAAGAGGACGTCGCCGAAACGCAAACCATGGATCCGTAAGATCTTGGCGTAATCGCCCGGCATGAAAGCGACTGTATATTACGGCAAGGGCGACGTGCGCGTCGAGACCGTACCCGATCCCAAGATATTGGAACCGACCGACGCGATCGTGCGCGTAACGCATGCGTGCGTGTGCGGATCGGACTTGTGGTTTTATCGCGGCGAAGCGCCGTGGCAGCCGGGCTGGCGCTGCGGCCACGAACTCATGGGCGTCGTTGAAGACGTCGGTTCAGCGGTGCGGACGGTGGCCAAGGGCGACCGCGTCCTCGCTCCGTTCGCGTTTTCGGACGGCGATTGCGAGTTCTGCCGGAAAGGCGTTCAAACGTCGTGTTTGCACGGCGGGTACTGGGGCGGCGCCGAAAATGACGGCGGCCAAGGTGAAGCGGTCCGCTGTCCGGTTGCCGACGGGACGCTCGTTAAAATCCCGCCGGAAGTAGCGAACGACGAAGCGCTGCTCGCCGCCATTCTGCCGTTGACGGATGTCCTTGGGACGGGTCATCATGCGGCGGTTTCCGCGCGCGTGAAGAGCGGAACGACCGTCGCCGTCATTGGCGACGGCGCCGTCGGTCTGTGCGCCGTCTTGGCAGCGAAGCGTCTAGGCGGCGAGCGCATCGTGGCCTTTGGCCGCCATCCGGATCGGCTGGCGCTGGCGAAACGGTTCGGCGCGACCGACGTCGTCTCGGAACGCGGTAAAGAGGCGATCGAACGCGCGATCGAGATGACGGGCGGCGGTCCCGAAGCCGTCTTGGAATGCGTCGGCAACGAGGGTTCGATGGCGATGGCGTCCGGCATGGCGCGCCCCGGCGGCACGATCGGCTACGTGGGCGTCCCCTATGGTTCGCTGCGCGGGCTCAATCTGCGCCGCATGTTCTCGCACAACATTTCCTTGCACGGCGGCGTGGCGCCCGTGCGCGCGTATATTTCCGAATTGCTCGTCGACGTACTCGCGGGTAAACTCGACGCTTCGCCCGTGTTCGACCGCACCGTAGCGCTCGACGGCGTGCCCGGCGCTTATGCCGCGATGGACGACCGTACCGCGATCAAGGTTATGGTTAAGCCGTGAAGTTTTCAGCGGCCGCCATGTGGCTGGCGGTCGCTGCAAGCTTTGCGATCGCCGGCTGCACGCGCGTCGGGACGGCCGGCGGACCGCACAACGCGCGGCATGCCTGGACGCATCCTGGCTTGCTGCGCATCGTCAACTTGTCGGAACCCGATAACCTCAACCCCGTCGTCGGAAACCAGCAGATCGACACCGAGCTCGCGCAGTTGTGGGGCGGGCAGCTCTTCGAGTGGAACGATCGCGACGAGTTCGTGCCCGATCTCGCAACCGTCGTGCCGACGCTGCGCAACGGCGGCATCTCGCGGGACGGCAAGACGATCGTTTACCATCTACGGCCGAACGTGAAGTGGCACGACGGCGTCGCCTTCGATGCGGACGACGTCATCTTTACGTGGCACGCCGTCATGAACAAGAAAAACAACGTCTCGAGTACCGTCGGATACGACCTGATCTCGTCAATCGACAAGCGGGACGCGCATACGATCGTCGTTCGTTTGAAGCAGCCGTTCGCACCCTTCGTGGCGACGTTTTTTGCTTCGTCCGCAACCACGTATCCGGTTTTGCCGAAGCACTTACTCGCCCGTTTCGACAACATCAACCAGGTCGCGTACAACAGTCAGCCGATCGGCACCGGTCCCTTCGTCGTCAAACGGTGGCTGCGCGGTAATAAGATCGTCTTCCGCGCCAGCCCGAACTACTGGCGAGGGCCGCCGAAACTTTCGGAGATCTGGTATACGCCCGTGCCCGACGAAAATACCGTCGTTACGCTATTGCAGTCGCACGGCGCGGACCTCGAGTACCGCGGGGCGGCGAACCATTACGCGCAGCTCGCGCACATTTCGGGTTACACGACGGTGCTGACGCCGCAGGCGCTCTACGCGCAGATCGCGCTCAACGTGCGCTCGCCCGCGCTTGCGGACGTTCGCGTCCGGCGGGCATTGTGGAACGCGGTCGACGTGAAACGTATCGTCGCAAACGTGGGGCACGGCGTCAACGAGATCGGCTATACGGACCAGCCGAGCTTTTTGTGGGCCTACAACCCGCACGTCACGCGGTATGCGTACGATCCGGCTCGCGCCAAAGCGCTGCTCGACGCGGCCGGCTGGAAAACCGGTGCCGACGGCGTCCGCATGAAAAATGGTGCGCGTTTGTCGCTCGTCATTGCAAACGTAGCGGGCTCGGCGAACGGAAACGCCGTCACCGTCGAAGTTCAACGCAATTGGCACGACGTCGGAGTCGAAGCCGTCGTCAAGAACTATACGTCCGCGCTCTTTTTCGCATCGTACGGCGGCGGCGGCATCGTTCAGACGGGGAAATTCGATGCCGCTTTCTTCTCGTGGTCCAACGGCACGGATCCCGACAACTCCACGCTGTGGATGTGCGATCAGATGCCGCCCGCCGGCCAAAACGTGTACCGCTATTGCAATCCGAAGCTCGACGCGGCCGAACGCATCGCGCTCGCAAACCCCGATCGCGCGGCGCGCAAGAAAGCTTACGACGCGATTGCACGGTATTTGGCCGACGACGTTCCGGCGATCATCGTCTGGTACGAACGCCGGATCGCCGTCGCGAATTCCGATCTGCGCAACTACCGCCCCGCGCACGCGGTGAGCAGTTTCTGGAATTCTTACCAGTGGGAGATATGAGTGGCAGGTGGGAGATATGAGTGGCAGGTTTGAGTGCAGCCCGACCGTCTTTCCGCCGTCCGTTGCCGTCGCGATAGGGGTGCATCGCAACCCGTTGCCGCGAGAGGGCTCATCATGTCGCCGATCGACTCGAATGCATTCGCTTCGAATCTTGCTCCGTACGTGCCGCGCGGCGACGAGCTCGACGGCGAGCGGTTTCGGCGTGCTTGGTCGACATCGCCGCCGGCGGCCGAAAACACGGGTTTCGGCGCTTGGGGACTCGAGCCCATAGCGGCCGAACCGTTCGAAGCTCCGAGCCGCAGTGGGCCGACCGGGCCCGACGCGTCGATCGGAAGTTTGATGAACGGGCTCATGGCAGCTCTCTCGAACTTGGTCGATCGGCTCGGAGCTTTGCTGCAGGGCGCCGGCGATCGAACGGGCGGCCCCGCGCCCGGCGCCGGTCAGAGATTCTTCCAAGACGCGTCCGCGAGTTCCGTGGGCGACCCGCACGACGCACTTACCGGCACGACCGGGGAGGGGCACGGCGTTTCGAAGCGCTGGGACGACGTGCAAGGCCACCCCGATCTCCTCGATTCCGATTCGTTCGCGGGCGGCTATCGCGTTTCGACGTCGATAACGCCGCCGGGCGCGAGCGGCGTCACGCAGAACCAGAGCGCGACCGTCAGCCTCGATAGCGGCGCCTCGAGCGCCACCCTCAACCATGACGGCTCGTACTCCGTCGTATCGCAAGGCCGAAATCTTACCCTTGAAGCGAGCCGGCCGACGCCGCTCGGCAGCGGCGCAACGGTAACGCTGAACGCCGACCGTTCGCTGCGCGTCGACGACCGTTCGGCAGACGGCGGCGATCTCGGCACGACCTTGAGGCCGAACGGCAGCGGCGGAGTCGACGTGACGAGCGACGCGCATCGGGTCGATCTCGGCGGTTATCTCCTGCATGGCACGGGGGAAGCCGCGGGCCCAACGGAGCCGGTTGGGCAGCCGCCCTTACACGCGGTCGAATCGACGTGGCCGCCGCGAGACATCCAACTCGCTTGACGTGCTATGCCAGACTGTTGGCATAGTGCGGCGGTAGCCTGACTCGAGCAGCGGTGAGAACGTCGTTGGATTTAAACGGCGCGAACGGGAGGCAGGCTTGAAAACGAGTTTTCGTATGCATGCATATGAGGAGGCGGAGTACCGCCGGCAAGAGAGCGACGATGCGGCCGATATCCGATATAGCTTGACGGCACTGGGAGAAGCGCTCGTACACGATCCGGCCGCGCGCTTATGGTACGGATTGGGCTCGTGCGCTCCGGCGGCGGGCGCGACCGAGTCGGCCGCGGCCGGCCGAGTGCCTCGGCGCGGTACCGCAGCGAAGCAAGGTCGGCGACATTGACTCTCGCTCGCAGAACCTGATATACTCCGGAAGTTCCGGCTCACCGCGGTGGGGCGGAATTTGTATGCGTGCCGCAGCGAGTAGGCGACGCGGCCGTCGCTTGGAGAGTTAGTGCCGACTATCAGTCAACTCGTCCGTTCCGGACGCGAGAAAATCGAGAAGAAGGTCAAGGCTCCGGCGCTGCGCGTCGCGCAGACGGGCCCCAAACCCGGGCATCCCGATTTGCCGCTGCGTACCTTCGAAGTCCGCGGGAATCCGTTTCGCCGCGGCGTCTGCACCCAAGTGAAGACGATTACGCCGAAAAAACCGAATTCGGCCCTCCGTAAGGTAGCCCGTGTGCGTTTGACCAACGGCGAGGAAGTGACGGCGTACATTCCGGGCGTCGGCCACAACCTGCAGGAGCATTCGGTCGTACTCATTCGCGGCGGCCGTGTCAAAGATTTGCCCGGTATTCGGTACCACATCATCCGCGGTACCCTCGACACCTCCGGCGTTGCGAACCGTAAGCAAGCCCGCTCGAAGTACGGGGCCAAGCGCTCCGCCAAGAAGTAAGGAAAGGATCGCATGCCGCGTAAAGGAGCCGTTCCAAAGCGCCAGATTTTGCCCGACCCGCGCTTCAATTCGAAAGTGCTGTCGCGTTTTATCAATAAGGTGATGCTCGCGGGCAAAAAATCGACCGCCGAGCGTATTACGTACGGCGCGTTGGAAATGGTCGGCGACAAGCTCGGTCGCGACCCAATGGACGTCTTCACGCAGGCTCTCGGCAACGCGATGCCCCTCGTCGAGGTGCGTCCGCGCCGCGTCGGCGGAGCGACGTATCAGGTTCCGATGGAAGTGCGTCCCGACCGCCGTCAGGCGATGGCCATGCGCTGGCTGATTCAATATGCGCGTAAGCGTCCGGGGCACTCGATGCAAGAAAAGCTTGCGAGCGAGATCATGGACGCTGCCAATAACGTCGGCGCGGCGGTTAAGAAGCGCGAAGATACCCACAAGATGGCTGACGCGAACAAAGCGTTCGCCCATTATCGCTGGTAAGGACTCATGGCACTCCAAAGAGAGTATCCGCTCGAGCGGACTCGCAACATCGGTATCGCCGCCCACATCGACGCCGGCAAAACGACGGCGACCGAACGCATCCTGTTCTACACCGGCCGAACGCATAAGATCGGCGAAGTTCACGATGGCGCGGCCACCATGGACTGGATGGTGCAAGAGCAGGAACGCGGCATCACGATCACTTCGGCCGCGACGGCTTGCACGTGGCGTGAGACGCGCATCAACATTATCGACACGCCTGGCCACGTGGACTTCACGGTCGAGGTCGAGCGTTCGCTACGCGTGCTCGACGGCTTAGTCGCGCTGTTCGATTCGGTCGCCGCGGTTCAGCCACAGTCGGAGACCGTTTGGCGCCAAGCCAACAAATACAAAGTCCCGCGCATCATCTTCGTCAATAAGATGGACCGCATGGGCGCCGATTTCTTCAACTGCGTCGCCAAGATCCGCGAGCGCCTCGGCGCGCGCGCCGTGCCGATTCAGGTGCCGATCGGCGCGGAAGCGGATTTTTTGGGTGTAGTCGATCTCTTCACGATGAAAAAAGTCATCTACACCGATGACCTCGGCTCGACCATGGATGCGGACCACGAGCCGGAAGGCGAACTCAAGGCGCTCGCGCAGCAATGGCGCCAAGAGTTGATCGAGGCGATCGCCGAGCAAGACGACGAGCTGCTCGAGCTGTTTTTCGACGGTCAAGAGATTCCCGAAGAACGTCTCAAGGCTGCGTTGCGTAAAGCGACGATCGCGGGCGACGTTCTGCCGATGCTGTGCGGTTCGGCGTTCAAGAACAAGGGCGTCCAGCCGCTGCTCGATGCCGTGGTCGATTTTCTTCCGTCGCCACTCGAGGCCAAAACGATCGTCGGGTTCGACCCGAAGACGGACGCTCCGGCAACTCGAAAGCCGAACGACAAGGAGCCGTTCGCGGCTCTGGCGTTCAAGATCGCGACCGATCCGTACGGGAATCTCACGTATTTCCGCGTTTATTCCGGCACGCTCGAGAAGGGTTCGTACGTCTATAATGCGCGTTCGCAGCGCAAGGAGCGCATCGGGCGTATTCTGCGCATGCACGCGAATTCGCGCGAAGACATCGATTCCATCGGAGCGGGCGACATCGCCGCGGCCGTCGGTCTCGGCGACACGCGCACGGGCGATACGCTGTGCGACGAGAAGCAGCCGATCGTTCTCGAGAACATCGTGTTTCCGGAGCCGGTCATCCATCAGGCGATCGAGCCGAAGACGAAGGCCGATCAGGATAAACTCGGCACGGCGCTCACGCGGCTCGCGCAAGAAGATCCCACGTTCCGCATGCGTACCGACGAAGAAACCCAGCAGACGATCATCGCCGGCATGGGCGAACTTCATCTCGAGATCATCCTCGACCGACTCAAGCGCGAGTTCAAAGTCGAAGCAAACGTCGGCAAACCGCAGGTCGCCTACAAAGAAGCGATCACGAAAAAGGTTGAAAAGCAGGGCAAGTTCATTCGTCAAACGGGCGGTAAAGGTCAGTACGGCGACGTCTGGCTGCGTCTGGAACCGGGTGAGCCCAATACCGGCTACGTCTACGTCTGGGCGGTCGTCGGCGGTACGATTCCAAAAGAGTATTCAAAAGCGATCCAAGAGGGCATCCGCGAAGCGTCGGAGAGCGGCGTTCTTGCGGGCTACCCCGTCCTCGACTTCAAAGCCACGGTCTTCGACGGCAGCTTCCATGACGTCGACTCCTCGGAAATGGCGTTCAAGATCGCGGGCTCGATGGCGTTCAAAGAAGCCAACCGCGCGGCCGGTCCGATCTTGCTCGAGCCGATCATGAAGGTCGAAGTTACGACGCCCAAGGATTATCTCGGCGCGATCAACGGCGATCTCATGAAGCGGCGCGGCATGATTCAGTCGAGCGACGACGTCGCCGGCAACGCCGTGACGATCACGGCCAACGTTCCGCTTTCCGAAATGTTCGGATATGCGACCGACATGCGCTCGGCCACGCAAGGCCGCGCGACGTATACGATGGAGTTTTCTCACTACGAGAAGGCGCCGAGGTCGGTCGAAGAAGAGATCGTTGCGAAAGCCAAGGGCACTAAGCCCACAGCTTAACCCGTCGGCGGCGTAACGCAGTCGGCACACCACTATAACGGCATAAGGAAGTAGCAGAAGAGCATGGCCAAGGCAAAATTCGACCGCAGCAAACCGCACGTCAACATCGGCACGACGGGCCACGTCGACCACGGCAAAACGACGCTCACCGCGGCGATTATCAATTGCTTAGCCACGGAGAATGCGAACATTCAGCGCCGCAACGTCGACGATATCGACAATGCGCCCGAGGAGAAAGAGCGCGGCATTACGATCGCGATCTCGCACCAAGAGTACGAGACGAAGACGCGCCATTACGCGCACGTCGACTGTCCCGGTCACGCCGACTACATCAAGAACATGATCACGGGCGCCGCGCAGATGGATGGCGCGATCCTCGTCGTGTCGGCTACCGATGGTCCGATGCCGCAGACGCGCGAGCACATTTTGCTGATGAAGCAAGTCGGCGTTCCGTTTATCGTCGTGTTCATGAATAAGGTCGACCTGGTCGACGACGAGGAGTTGCTCGAACTCGTCGAGATGGAAGTCCGCGAACTCTTGACCAAGCAGGGCTTCGATGGCGATGACTGCCCCGTCATTCGCGGCTCGGCGACCAAGGCGCTGGCATCTTCCGGGAAGCGTGGCGAAGCGGCGGCCGACGCGATTTTCGCTCTGATGGATGCGGTCGACTCGTACATCCCGACGCCGGAGCGCGCGGTCGACAAACCGTTCTTGATGCCCGTCGAAGACGTCTTCACGATCACCGGCCGCGGAACGGTCGGAACCGGGCGCGTGGAACGCGGTCAGGTCAAGGTCGGCGAAGAAATCGAAATCGTCGGCTTACAGGAAAAGGCACGCAAGTCGGTCGTCACCGGCATCGAAATGTTCCGTAAGCTGCTGGACATGGGAATCGCGGGCGACAACATCGGCGTGCTGCTGCGCGGCATCGAGCGCACGGACATCGAGCGCGGGCAAGTGCTCGCGAAGCCCGGCTCGATTAAGCCGCACACGAATTTCAAAGCGGAAGTTTACGTGCTTTCAAAAGAAGAAGGCGGGCGCCATACGCCGTTCTTCGCGAACTATCGCCCGCAATTTTACTTCCGGACGACTGACGTGACCGGCACGATCAAGCTTCCCGAAGGCGTCGAAATGGTGATGCCGGGCGACAACATCACGATGGACGTCGAACTGATTACGCCGATCGCATGCGAAGAGGGCCTTCGCTTCGCAATTCGTGAAGGCGGCCGCACCGTCGGCGCGGGCGTCGTCACCGCAATTCTTGCCGACACCGTCGTCGCGAAGAAATAGCGTCGAATGGCAAAACAGAAGATTCGCATCCGCCTCAAAGCGTACGACCACCGCGTGCTCGATCAATCGGCGGAGCGCATTGTCGATACCGCTAAGCGTACCGGAGCGTTCGTGAGCGGTCCCGTGCCGCTGCCGACGGAAATCAACCGGTTCTGCGTCAATCGCTCGCCGCACGTCGATAAGAAATCGCGCGAGCATTTCGAGATGCGCACGCACAAGCGCCTGATCGATATTTTGCAAGCCTCGCCGAAAACGATGGATGCGCTCATGCATCTCGATCTGCCGGCCGGTGTGGATATCGAACTGAAAGCCTAAACTGCCGGAACTCCCCACGTTAGCGGGAACCTCCGAAGTTTGGCTGCATAGAAAGCAAGGAGCGACGGTTTACCGTCGCTCCTTCGTCGTTCTTTAGCCCTTAAAGTTCGGACACTGGTCGGCAATTCGCTTTTCGGCGGTTACGCGCGCGTCGTTAAGCTGCGTCTTGAGGTCGACCACCTTCGTATATAACGGATCCGACGTCGGAATGTTCGGCAAGATGTTCGAGATGTCGCCGTAGTCCGAGCGGAAGGCGCGGATGGCACGAGCGTAGCCGCGACACGTGCGCAAGTCCACGATGCGCTCTCTGTTCGTTCCTTCACCCGCGTCTTTGGCTTGGGCGACGACGATCGAAGTGTGGGCATCGGCGCTATGTGCGAAGCCGGCGCCGGCGAGCAGACCGAGACCGAGAGTCGCGGCTGTAATAGTTTTTATCATAGCGAAGTGCATGATATTCCCCTGAGAAATATGTTGGATCCGTGCGTTCGTGTCGGCGGACGCGTCGCACACGTTCTTGCGACCTCTTAACGCAGCACGATAAGATCGAAGTTCCTATTTAGGAACGCAGCGGCCCGATCGGACGGTGCCGCGAAACGTGGCGCTAGTCGCACTGCTAAGTTGCTTTGCCCACCTGTTCGTTCGGAGGCGTGAGCGAGCTGCGACCGCAACGCCACTCCACAGCGTTACCGGCCGTCGATATGCTCCGTCGATATGCTCGCACTGCGTAGCGCGACGGATAAGAGAGTTTCGGAACCACCCACGGCTCTCGAAACGTTTTCTCAGGACAACGCGTACTTCGCAGGGCGGCTCGTACGAACGACTAACCGTCCCGCGGTCGTCCTTTACCGCTGTGCCGTCGGAACCGGATGAGATTGTGCGTCGTGCGAGAAGTCGCGCGTATGCCTATCCCATTAAAAGTCGTACACCAGCGGACGTTTGGCGGAACGCGCCGTCGCATCTTCCAGTTGCTGACGGAGATGGGCACGTCCGCCGATGCGATTTGGCCGTTCGCATCTCAACCGTTCATGCGTAGTGCCGGTCCGCTCGCTCCGGGACAAACCGAGGAATGGCACAACGGCGTACACTCGGTTCTCGATGAAACGGTGCCGGAGGAACGCATCGTGTGGCGTTTCAAGAACGAAGGCTTCGACGGAACGCACGGATTTTATCTAGAGCCGGATGCAAAACGGACGCGCCTGTCGCACCGGATCGAGGCCATCGTTTCGGATACCGAAGGGCGGCTGTTTTGGCGACGCCTCGAAGATGTCAACGCGCGTACGATGGAAGCGCTCTTCGACAAATTAGAGCGGGTCCTCAAGCGTTGACGGTAGTTCGATTGCGTTGATGAACGAGCGGAACGCGCGGTCGACGCGCGTGCGGTCGCCCGTCCCCAGGACGTCGAGCAACAGTCCGCGGATGACGGCGACGAGCAGGGTAGCGAGTGCCGCGGCCCGTTCGCTCGAAAATCCGCGGGCGCGAAGCGCGGCGGCGAACGGCGCGATCCACTCGCTGGAAGCCGCGCGCAAGAACGATGCGTGCCGTTTGCGATCTTGGAGCGCGATACCGTACG
This sequence comes from Vulcanimicrobiota bacterium, assembly GCA_030853925.1. Classification (GTDB taxonomy): domain Bacteria; phylum Vulcanimicrobiota; class Vulcanimicrobiia; order Vulcanimicrobiales; family Vulcanimicrobiaceae; genus JALYUE01. Next base: position 11,610 of record JALYUE010000005.1, read on the forward strand.
ACTCGAAGAGCAACCGTAACAAACGGTCGTGACGCGGCGCGGTGAGCCACTGCCACGCGCGTAAGAGCAGCGTGCGGGCGTCGTGTTCGGCGCTTCGCTCGTACCACGCTTCCAGCAACCGCGCTTGTCGCCGATTCGCTTCTTCCAGCACCGCCACGATGAGCGCTTCTTTCGAACCGAAGTGGTAGAGCAGCGTCCGCGGGCTCACTTCGATTGCCGCGGCCAGCGGCCGTAGCGAAAGCTCGGCAAGTCCGTTTTGCAACAAGTAATCGACGATTGCGGCCAAGAGGTCTTTGCGGAGGCTCGCGTCGATGGGCCGTGCCACCGGCTCCTCGTTCGGCAGCCGAGCGCGCCATACCCCATTGCCTCGCCGCGTCCGGCGGACGCGGATGGAACGCCTGCAACGATGCGGAATGTGCTGCAAATGACCACGACTGCTGCCCGCTCCGCCGCGCTCGATCCGCTCGATCCGCTGGGGCTCGACGAGGAATTCACTTCCGACGATCGCCTGATACGCGACATGGTACGCGACTTCGTTCAAAAGCGTGTCTTGCCCGACATCGGCGATTGGTTCGAACGTGGATTTTTCCCGAAAGAACTCGCGCTGGAACTCGGCGAGCTCGGTCTGCTCGGCATGCATCTCGACGGCTACGGATGCGCGGGCGCGAGTGCGACCGCATACGGCATCGCATGTCGCGAACTCGAAGCCGCGGACTCGGGATTGCGCAGTTTCGTTTCGGTCCAAGGCTCGCTTGCGATGTTTCCCATTCACGCGTACGGTTCGGAGCAGCAGAAAGAAGAATGGCTTCCGCGCATGGCGCGCGGTGAAGCGATCGGATGTTTCGGCCTGACGGAATGGGACCACGGAAGCGATCCGTCCGGAATGCGCACGACCGCGCGTCGCGACGGCGTCGACTACGTTCTGAACGGCTCGAAGGCGTGGATTACCAACGGCGGTATTGCCGACGTTGCGGTCGTCTGGGCGCGCGTCGCATCTGACAACGGCGAAAGCGGCGCGCTGCGCGGGTTCGTCGTCCCGACGACCGCTAAAGGTTTTAGTGCGCGCAATATCGAGCGTAAGATCTCGCTGCGTGCGTCGATCACGTCGGAACTCGTTATGAACGAGTGCCGTTTACCGGCGGATGCGGTCTTACCGAACGTCAGCAGCATGCGCGGACCACTTTCGTGTTTGAGCGAAGCACGCTATGGCATTCTGTGGGGCGCACTCGGTGCCGCGCGCGCCTGCTACGAGTCCGCACTCGAATATGCGAAAACGCGCGTTCAATTCGGCAAGCCCATCGCCGGTTTTCAACTAACGCAAGAGAAGCTCGTCAATATGATGCTCGAGTTGCAGAAGGGGCAACTACTCGCATCGAAGCTGGGCCGGCTCAAAGACGCAGGTTCGATTACGCCGCAGCAAGTGAGTATCGGAAAACTCAATAACGTGCGCGAAGCGCTCGCCATCTGCCGCGAGGCTCGCACGATCTTGGGCGCGAGCGGCGTGACGCTCGAGTATCCGATCATCCGCCATATGAATAATCTCGAGTCGGTGTTGACCTACGAAGGCACGAGTGAAGTGCACATGTTGATCTTGGGCCAAGCCCTTACGGGCATCTCCGCGTTCGCGTAGCCGTTCTTAGACGCGCGAGGCGACGCGCTTCGCTCGCCCGTATTGCACCGGCCACGGGACGTCGACGTCGAGGGCGAGGGCGGCGTGAAGCGGCCAATACGGGTCGCGCAGCAGTTCGCGCGCGAGCAACACGAGATCTGCCTGGCCCGAGCGCACGATGTCGTCTGCTTGGTGCGGTTCCGTGATCATGCCGACGGCGCCGGTCGCGACGCCGCTTTCGGCGCGGATGCGCTCCGCAAACGGCACTTGATAACCAGGGCGAACGTCGATCTTCTGATGCAGCACGGCACCGCCCGAGGAGACATCGATGAGGTCGACGCCGAGCGGTCCCAGAGCCCGCGCGAGCCGCACTGACTCGTCGACGGTCCAGCCGCCATCCGCCCAGTCCGTCGCCGATATCCGTACGAAGAGGGGGACGTCGTCCGGTAAAACCTCGCGTGCGGCAGCCGCAACTTCGCGCAGCAGCCGCGTACGATTCTCGAACGAGCCGCCATAACGGTCGGTGCGTTCGTTGCACAGCGGCGAAAGAAACTCGTGTAACAGATAACCGTGCGCGGCATGCAGTTCGACTACGCGAAAACCGGCCCGCAGCGCTCGCTCTGCCGCCGCTGCGAAATCGCGAACGAGCGCCGCAATGTCGGCCTCGTCCATCGCGCGCGGCGCTTCGGCACCGGGCGTGAAGGGAATCGCCGACGGCGCCAGCGTTTGCCAAGCACCTGCGGAAGGCTCGAGCGGCGCGCCGCCTTCCCACGGCGTCGCGCAACTCGCTTTCCTACCGGCATGCGCGAGTTGGATCCCGGGAACGGCACCCTGTGCTGCGATGAAATCGACGATCGGCGCAAGCTTAGTCGCGTGCTCGTCGCGGTAAATTCCAAGATCGCCCGGCGTGATGCGTCCGACCGCACTCACTGCTGCGGCTTCGGTCACAACGAGGCCGGCGCCACCGACGGCGCGGCTCCCAAGATGGACCACGTGCCAGTCGTTAGCGAATCCATCGACGCTCGAGTATTCGCACATGGGCGAAACCGCGATACGGTTGCGGAGCTCTACGCCGCGAATGCTGTATGAGTCGAACAGGTGGGCCACGCTTATGAGAACAGGTCGAGCGGCGAGCGGTTGCGGAGCTTCGGACGCCGCGCGTCACCCGTCGCGCGTCGACCTAAGAGGTCGGTACCGGTTGCGGCGCTCGAGCGCCCTGACTGCGGCTGCGGGCCTGCTGCTGCATCGCCGCGGCGAAACGCGTCCGTTGATCCGGCGTCAAGACGCCTTCGATGTTCGCGCGCAACTGCCGGCGGGTTTGCGGCGAGGCGCTGTGGCGCGAAGCGCGATACGAGGTCATTATCTCTTTGATGCGCGTTTTCTGGTCGGCGCTGAGCCCGAGCGTCTTGAGCGCATGGCGCATCGCGCTGCCGCGGTGATGGCCGGAAGTCCCGGCAGCCGGAATCGTCGCGTTCGGCGCGGGAGCCGCCGCGTTCTGTGCGAACGCCGCAAACGGAGCGACCAGCAACGTGCCGGCGAGTGTGAAAACGAGGTACAGATGTTTATGCATATTCGAAGAACGGTCGCCGTGCGAAGAACATCCTCGCTCGACGTGAGAGACCGATGAGAATCGAACGCACCCGTTACGACGCAGCGGAATTGCGCTCGTTCGTTGCTCGAGCTCTCGAAGCCGTCGGGGTCGGCGCCGGCGACGCCGACCTCGTAGGCGAGGTGTTGGTGGCGTCGGATAAACGCGGTATAGAATCGCACGGCGTCGCTCGCCTCGAACGGTTTTACGTCGATCGCATCCGCGACGGATTTATCGATCCGCGCGCCAAGGAAAGCGTCAAGCGCGAGACGCCGACGACGCTTGCCGTCGATGCCAATAACGCGCTCGGCCATCCTGTGTCCGTGCGCACGATGCTCCGCACGATCGAAAAAGCGAAAGCCGTGGGCTGCGCGGTCGCCACGGTCGCTCACTCGAATCACTACGGCATCGCAGGTTATTATGCGATGCTCGCGCTCGAGCACGACTGCATCGGCGTTTCGTCCACGAACGCGGGCCGGCTCGCGGTCCCCACCGGCGGCCGCGAGAAGATGCTCGGAACCAACCCCTTTGCGTACGCGGTACCTGCGGACGGCGACGACGCCTTCGTCCTCGACATGGCGACGACGACCGTCGCTCTGGGAAAGCTCGAGATCGCCAAACGCCTCGAGAAACCGCTGCGGCCCGGCTGGGCGACCGACTCCGAAGGGCGCTTGACGACGGATCCGGCGACCGGAATCGCGGGCGCGCTCTTACCGCTTGGCGGATTCGGCACCGAGAATGGCGGCCATAAAGGCTACGGCCTCGGGTTACTGAGCGATATTTTGTGTGCGGTTCTTGGAGAAGGCGTCTGCGCGCCGGATATGCCGCATTCGACGCACATCCTGGATCCGGCGATAACGAGTCATTTTTTTGCAGCGATCCGCATCGATACGTTCTGCGACGTTGCCACGTTTAAAGCCGACGTTTCGAAGCTGTTGCACCAGCTTCGCACGAGCACGCCGGCCCCGGGATTCGAGCGCGTGTATACGGCGGGCGAGCACGAGGCGATGCGCACCGCGGAGCACGCCCGCGAGGGTATCGGACTAGATCCCGTCGTCGTTGCGAGCTTGGGCAGCATCGCGCAGAAGCTCGGCGTATCTCCCGCTCGACCGCGGAGCGGAGCCGCTTAAGGCCGAATCGCGACTGCTCGAACGCCGTCGCTCGCCTGTGCTTCAAACTTTTCAAAGTTGCCTGCGAAGAGGCGGGCGAGCGTTTTCGCTTGCGCATCGTATGCCGCTTTATCCGCCCACGCATTGCGCGGATTGAGAACGTCGCGCGGCACACCGGGTACGCTCGTCGGCACGGCCAATCCGAAAAACGGCTCGGTCGAGAACTCGCTATTCCGTAGCGTACCGTCGAGCGCGGCGTTGACCATCGCGCGCGTGTGCGCGATCGCCATGCGCTGACCGACCCCGTACGCCCCGCCGCTCCAGCCGGTGTTGACGAGCCAGCACGTGACGTCGTGCTCGGCGATGCGTTCGCCGAGCAACTTGGCGTACACGGTCGGGTGATGCACCATGAACGGCGCGCCGAAACACGTCGAGAACGTGGCGGTCGGCTCTTTGAGGCCCTTTTCCGTGCCGGCCACTTTGGCCGTGTAGCCGGATAAGAAATGATACATCGCCTGTTCGGGCGTCAGTTTCGAGATCGGGGGCAAAACGCCGAACGCGTCCGCCGTCAACATGACGATCGTTTTCGGATGTCCCGCCATTAAGTTGGGGACGATGTTCGGAATGAAGTCGACCGGATATGCGGCTCGCGTGTTCTCCGTTTTTGCGTCGCTCTCGAGATCGAGCGTCCGAGTCGCAGCATCCATCACGACGTTTTCGAGAACCGTGCCGAAGCGATGCGAGGCGGCCCAGATCTCCGGCTCGGCTTTCTGCGAAAGATGGATGACTTTCGCGTAGCATCCGCCTTCAAAGTTGAACACGCCGTCGGCGGACCAGCCGTGTTCGTCGTCACCGACGAGCGGACGATTCGAGTCTGCGGACAGCGTGGTTTTACCCGTCCCCGAAAGGCCGAAGAAAATCGCGGCGTCGCCGTCTTGACCGACGTTCGCCGAGCAGTGCATAGACAACACGTTGCGCAGCGGCATCAGGTAATTCATGATGGTGAATACCGATTTCTTAATTTCGCCCGCATAGCGGGTGCCGCCGATCAAGACGATCTTCCGCGCCATGTTAACGAAAACGAACGTACCGCTACGCGTGCCGTCACGCACCGGGTCCGCCTCGAATTCAGCCGCATCGACGATCGTGAATTCCGGCGAAAAGTTCTCCAACTTGTGCTCGGGCGTGATAAACAGATGGCGGGCAAATAAAGACTGCCACGCGTACTGGGTCACGATGCGTACCGGAAGGCGGTAATGCGGGTCGGCCCCGACGTACGAATCGAGAACGTAGAGATCGCGCTCGGCGAGGTACGCGGCTACGCGGTCGAAGAGCGCGTCGAAGACGGCGGGTTCGATCGCTTTGTTGGCTTCGCCCCAATCGATATGCGTTTCGCTACCAGGCTCGCGAACGAGAAATTTATCTTTTGGCGAGCGGCCGGTATGTTCGCCCGTATCCACGGCCAGCTGCCCGTGTGCGCCAAGTTCCGCTTCGCCCCGCCGTAGCGCGTGCTCGTATAACTCCGCGACCGAAAGGTTGCGATAGACCGCGCTCGCGCCGCCGAGTCCGAGTTGCTGAAGTTGAGTGCGTAACGCGCTGTCGAGGTCGGGCAACGTGAGAATGGGCGAGTCCTCCGAATCGAGCGAAAAAGATGTTTTCCCTCCTGCGACAGTCGAGCCTGCCGTACCGCCGCATCGAAGGCAGGCTCCACCCTCGCGCGCCTCGTGGACTTCGCAAGCACCGGATCGGCACAAGATGACTGTTTGTTCTGACACGAGTATGAAATGCGCGCAGTTCGGGAGTCCGCGCGGTGCAGCGAGCAACGTAAAACGAGCAAAGCAGTCGAGCTTTATAAAGCAGCCAAGCGCAGGAAGATAGCAGCGGAGCAATGGGAAGCAGCCAAGCAATCTAAACAGCCAAGCAATCTAAGTAGCCAACCACAGCAGTCAAGCAATGCTAAGCAGCCAACAAGTTAAGCAGCCAAGCAAACTGAATTTAGCCAAGCAATATAAGCAGCCGAGCGCTGGTAACGAACAGCGAATTTACGCAAGCAGCTCGAGCAAACTAAACAAACTACAAGCAGCCAAGCAATAACAAGCAGCCAAGCCCTATTAAGCACGTCTAGCATGTTAAGCAGCCGAGCAGCTTCAGGCAGCAAAGCACCTACAAGCCGAGCGTTGGGAGCTCTAACCGATCCAAAAGACAATTCGAGAACACTCATGAAATGTAAAGACTTCTTTGCAATCCAGAAGGCTTTCTCGACCGTTATGCGATGTATATTTTTCTGGACGTGCTTCGGTCTGCGGCTGTCGTGCGAAAGGCTTGTCCGTTAGAGGCAAGGGGACGACGAGACGTCACGGTTCTCCGGGGCGTCTCTTCGTGTCGAGGTTCGAGGCTACGCCGCGCCGGCCGCGCCGAAGCTTTGTGTCGGTAGCGCGACCGCCGGGAGCGCCGCGGAAATGAAGAGCGGTTCCATGGCGACGATCGCGTCGATCGAATCGTCGCCGACCGTTACGTGGCAAAACGCCTGATTCCGTTTCATCGAAAACAGCTGCGTCGTCGCATGTTCGTGACCTGTGTGCCGGGTGACGCGTTCCAGCAGCGCGAGCGTATCGTGGTCGTCCGTTTTAAAGAAAAGCTTCTGCGTAAAATTTTGCAGTGCGGCGTCCACTTGATATTTTGGAAGCACCGAATACAGCGACGATAAGCCTTGCGTCGTACCGAGCACCATGCAGCCGGCGGAACGGATGATGCCTAGAGACTGCACGTCGGATTCGGAAATGCACAGCTGGTATTCGTCGATACCGAAGACGACCGGTCGGTCCTGGTTCAACGACGAGTCCGCGCGTCGTTGTTCGAGCGCCGTGAAGAAGCGTCGCTTAGCGAGCGTATAAATCGCCTGGGCCGCTCGCTCGTACTTCGTTCTAGGAACGTGTAAGACGATGACCTTACCTTGGAAGACCGAGTCGATCTGAATGAGCTTGTTTCTATGCGCGAACGTTTTCGAGATCGCGACGTCGCGCAACGGTTCCAATAATTGCGATACTTTAAACCCTACCGCGCGGCGCGCTTCCGGCGTGAACTGAGAAAAGCGCGTATCTTCGTAGCTCATCGCTTCGCGGATCGTCCAAGCCTCGTCCGCGTCGTGGCGCAGCGAACGTAAACGCTCCATCGCCTGAATGCGCACCATCGCCGCAAATTTTTCGTCGAAACAGTAGCTCGTGAGATGCTCGAACGTATAGTATTGTTCGCCCGCGGCGAGCAACATGTATAGCGAGTTCTTCATGCGCGCGACGGCCGCATCCACCCATTGTTTGGCGCTCTCGTCGACCCGTCCGTACGTATCGCGGAAATACATCGCGTCGACGTCGGGGCTGCCGCTGAGCAGATCGATGCCGACGCTACTCCCCGGTTCCACCACGAGCGCCTCGCGGCCGGCGCGACGCGCGATCTCCACGGCTTCGACGACGGCTTCGGCTTTCGCCGCGATGATAAACGCACCAGCCCCAAGCTCGGCGAGCATCGCTTGCAGCAGCGGATTGTAAGCGCGCGTCGTCTTGCCGGAACCCGACGATCCGAAAATCATCGTATGCCGGCACAAATCCTCGACCTCGAAGACGATACGTTCGTCTCCCTCACCCAGGCCGATCGTAGGAGCGGACGTCATCATACCCCCTACACATCGTCCGCCAACCACCAAACCTAACCGCCCACCTTCACACCGCGCGCCTCTGCAGACCCGCAATCACCCGCGTCCCCTCACACCCCGCACCGCCGCGCCGCCCGCACCGCCTTACCCGACCGTCCGCCACCCATCACAACAAGTCGATCGCACACCCAAAGCCCTCCACCCCAAGCCCCGCCGCAAACCTCGCCGCAAACCCCGCACCTCATCTCGCGCGCCCCGCACCCCACCAACGCGGAAGGCCCGCCACACGGCGGGCGTTCCGTGTTGGTACCACGCCGCCCAAGCGGCGTGGTCTTAAAAAGAAAAGGCCCGCAAAAGCGGGCCTTATCCTCTCGCAGGGGCCGCCGACGCGGCCCCCTTAGGCGACGTGCATCGGAGCCAAGTCGTGCGCGGACAGGACGTGGCCGGGCGAAATCACGTGGCGCTTGAGTCCGAGCTTGGTCGGGTCGACTCCGAGCGCGAGCGCCACGAGCTGCGGCAAATGGAACGTCGGCAGATCGGTACGGCCCCAGCGCGCGGCCGAGTCGGCCTGGTAGCCGTCGAGCGCGAGGTGGCACAGCGGACATGGGGTCAACACTGCTTCGGCGCCCTTGTCCTTCGCCATCCGCATGTTCTGACCGACCATGTTGGCCGCGGTGCCCTCTTTTTCGAGCTGCACGTGAAAACCGCAGCAGCGGGTCTTGCCGGCGTAGTCGATCGGCTCGCCGCCGAGCGCGGTTATCAGATCTTCGAGGGAGTGCGGATTACGCGCCGATTCCCACCCGTTGACGGACTCCGGCCGAATGATATGGCAGCCATAGAACGGCGCGACCTTGAGCCCGTTAAGCGGGTTGACGACCATCTTCGCGAGTTCGTCGAGGCCGATGTCGTCGATCAGCATCCAGAGCAAGTGCCGCACGGACACGGTGCCCTTGTAACTGGTATTGAACTTGCCGAGGATGGCGTTCGCGTGGTCGAGGCGCCCCTCTTCCTCGAGCAGTTCCTTGTTCGAAGCGCGCATGTGGCCCGTGCACGTCGAGCAGATCGTAATGACGTCGTCGAGACCGAGCGCTTCGGCCTGAGCGTACGTGCGCGCGTTGAGAACGCGGGCGACGTCGCGATTGACGTCGTTGAGGACGGATGCGCCGCAGCACGCCGCCGCCGTTAACTCGACGAGTTCGACACCGAGCTTGTCGGCCAGCAGCATCGTCGAATTGAAGAGTTCGGTACACGATTCTTTGGCGACGCAGCCCGGGAAGAAGCCGTAACGTTTATTTTCCGCGGACGTCGAGCGCCGCTTGGCGGGGAGCACGTCAGTGATTGCAACAGCCATTATCCGACGGGGACCTCCATGGTCTCGAAGATCGTCCGGATCTCGGCGACCTTTTCGACGGGGTGCATAATGAGGGGTGGAACTTTACCTTTGGCGGCCATGCGTAGACCGAGCGGCATAACGCGCAGCAGCCCGCGGATGTTGAAACGGCCGATCGTACCGACGATCACTTCGTTTTCGGCGAGCATGCCGGTCGCTTTGATCGTCTTCGAAATGACGAGCGCGTGGCGCGGACCGGGACCACTGATCGAACCATCTTGGATGGTGCGCCGTTTCGTGTCGATGATGCGGTCGTGCGGGTCCACGTGCTTGGGGCAGAACGAGCACGCGTAGCAGTGCGCGCAGAGCCACAAATAATCGTCGTTGATCTGCGCGAGCCGTTCGCGCTGCTTCGAGTCGCGCGTGTCTTCGATAAAGCGGTAAGCATACGAGATGGCGGCGGGCCCGGCGAACGCCGGATCTACGCTGACGACCGGACACAACGCGTAGCACGTCGCGCACATGACGCAGT